>CAZVCM010000018.1:0-27545 GCA_964626105.1 uncultured Thermoflexus sp. | reverse complement strand
GCGGTGCTGCGAATCGACAACCGCGCGGGCGATCAGATTTTCGTCAGCTATCGCGTCTACAACGCGCCGTAATCCGCGCGCTGGTAAGACACACTCCACACGAGGCGGCCTGCGGGCCGCCTTGTTCTTGCGCCCCGCAACTCGGCCTGGATTCTCGCGCAAGACCCGCTATAATAGGCAGGCACGTATTGCCGCGCCGCTGCGCGCAACGTTGATCACACGATGAGCTATCCGACCCAGGCTGCCTGTCGCGGCACCGCCCAGGGCGATAGTGGAACGAACCTGGGGAGGTGATTGAAATGAAAGTACGGTCTTCGGTTCGCAAAATGTGCGACAAGTGCTATTTCGTGCGTCGCAAGGGCCGTCTGTATGTGATGTGCTCGGCGTATCCCAAGCACAAGCAGCGTCAGGGCTAATTCTTCTGAAGAATTTCCAAAAACGGGCCACGCGGCCCGTTTTTGGTATGGCGGCGCGTTTACCAGGAGTCTGATTCGGTTTACAATTAAGATACGATGCACTATTTGTTCAGAGTTAATCTTTTCTTGCGCGCTACCCTCAACACATCGCGCCCAGTTTTAGCGCCAGTGCATCCTGTGCCATAATTAACGTGCAAACACCAGGAGGCACGTGGCAAGTCCCTTAAGTGGCGGCAAATTGATTCTACGGGAGGCACGGCGATGCAATTCCATATTCGTCATGCGGCAGTGATAGGCTCAGGCACGATGGGCAGCGGTATCGCAGCGCTGCTCGCTGGCGTTGGCGCACGCGTGACGCTGCTTGACATTTCCGCGCCCGACACGCAGCCCGGCGACCCGCCCGAGGCGCGCAATGCGATCGTGCTGAAAAACCTCCACGCGCTGCAAAATAGCCGCCCCGCGCAGCTTTTCCACCCAACAGACCTCGACCTGATCACCCCTGGCAACCTTGATGATGACCTGGCGCGGCTGGGCGACGCAGACTGGATCATCGAGGCGATTGTCGAGAATCTGGCGATCAAGCAGGATTTGATGGCGCGGCTGGAATCGGTTCGCGCGCCACACGCGATTATCTCGACCAACACCAGCGGCCTGCGCATCCACGACATCGCCGAGGGGCGCAGCGCAGAGTTTCAGCGGCACTTCCTCGGCACGCATTTCTTTAACCCGCCCCGCTACCTCAAACTGCTAGAGATCATCCCGCACGAGCGAACCGATCCCGCTGTGTTGGACTTCATCACGGACTATGGCAGCACCATCCTCGGCAAAGGTGTCGTGCTGTGTAAAGACACGCCCAATTTCATCGCCAACCGCTTCATCAGCGTCGCCGGGACGTTCGGCGTCAACTATGCGCTGGAGCACGGCTATTCTGTCGGTGAAGTAGACGCGCTGACCGGCCCGCTGATTGGCCGTCCGAAGACCGCGACCTTCCGCCTGTACGACCTGATCGGCGCCGACATCATGGTGCACGTCAACCGCAACCTCTACGACGCGATCCCCGATGACGAGGCGCGCGAGGTGATCAATCACCCGGCGTCGAGCGAGTTACTCGACACGATGCTTGAGCGCGGAATGCTCGGCAACAAGCGCGGGCAGGGCTTCTACAAACGCGTAGACACGCCCGAAGGCCGCGAGTTCTGGGAACTGAACCTGCAAACGCTCGACTACGACGCGCCGCAGAAAATCCGCTTTGACAGCGTCGGCCAGCACCGCAAGATCGAGGACGCAGGCGCGCGCATCAAGGCGATGGTCCACGCCGACGACCGCGCCGGGCAGTACCTGTGGCATTTGCACGCGTTCTATCTCAGCTACGCCGCGCAGCGCCTGGGCGAGATCGCGGACGACATCCCCTCAATCGACAACGCCAACAAGTGGGGCTTCAACCACGCGCTCGGACCGTTCGAGATCTGGGACGCGCTCGGCGTGGCCGAGACCGCCGACCGCATGGCAGCCGATGGCTACGCGGTCGCGCCCTGGGTGCGCGCGATGCTCGACGCGGGCTGCGCCAGTTTCTACCAGCGGGACGCGGCGGGCGTCGTCACCGGCTATTACGACCCGCCGCGCGGCGACTACGCCCCGCTCCACAAAGACCCGCGTAGTATCAGTATCGCGGACCTGCGCGCCGCCGGGAAGCGGCTCGAAGGCATGGCAGGCGCCTCGCTGGTTGACCTGGGCGACGGCATCCTGCTGCTGGAGTTTCACGCCAAAGCCAACGCGATCGACGCGGACATCGTGGCGATGGGCTGGAAGGCGCTCGAACACCTGGAGCGCGGCTACGACGGGCTGGTGATCGGCAACCAGGGCGAGCACTTCAGCGCTGGCGCGAACCTGTTCCTGATCGCCATGCTCGCCCAACAGCAGGACTGGGCGCAGATTCACAGCACCGTGCGCGAGCTACAGAACCTGTTCCAGGCGCTGCGCGCCGCGCCCGGGCCGGTGATCACCGCGCCGTTCGGGATGGCGCTCGGTGGCGGCGCAGAGATGGCGATGGCGAGCACACGCACTGTCGCACACGCAGAACTCTACATTGGGCTGGTGGAAATGGGCGTCGGGCTGCTGCCTGCCGGGACCGGCTGCAAGGAAATGCTGCGCCGCATGATTAACCCGGTCATGCAGACGCCCAACGCGGACGTGCTGCCGCACATGCAGCAGGTCTTCGAGGCGCTGGCGCTAGCGAAGGTCTCCGAGAGCGCCAAACAGGCGCGGGCGCTCGGTTTCTTGCGCCCCACCGACCGCATTGTGCTCAACAAAGACTTTCTGCTGGCCGAGGCAAAGCGCGAGGCGCTGCACCTGCTGGCGAGCGGGTACGCGCCGCAGCACGCTGGGCAAGTCTGGGCTGCCGGGCGCGATACGCTCGCTGCGTTGCGAATCGGCGTCTACAGCATGCACGAGGCAGGCTATGCGACCGACCACGATGTGCTGATCGCGGACAAAATCGCGCATGTGCTGTGCGGTGGCGATCTGTCCGAGCCGGGCTGGGTGCCCGAGCAGTACATCCTGGATCTTGAACGCGAAGCGTTTGTTGAACTGTGTCACGAGCCGAAAACAATCGAGCGCATTATGCACATGCTCCAATTCAACAAACCATTGCGGAATTGAGCAACGAGGAACCAGCATGAATCAAGCGCCCTCGCCATCGGAATACGGTTTGCCCTCAAGACGGTTTGCGTTCAGAACCGCGCTGATCTACGCGGCGTTGGGCGTCATTTGGATCATCTTCAGCGATCTGCTGGCGAACGCGGTCTCGTCTGATCTGCGCTTGCAAACCGTCAAGGGCTGGCTGTATGTGGGGCTGACTACAGTAGGGTTCTACATTTTCCTGCGAGAAGGCACCCGGCGATTGCACCGCTGGCAAAAAGCGCTCATCGCGTCCCAGGAATCCCACGCAGCGTTTATCGACGCGTCCCCCGATCTCATGTTCGAGCTGGCAGCGGATGGCACGTTTATCGGGTACAAGCCGTCGCGCATGGGGATGAACCTGTCGCCAGAACAGTTCATGGGGCAGCGGATTCAGGATGTGCTGCCGCAGATCGGCGAGCAAGCGATCAACGCCCTTAATCGCGCCTTTGCCACTCGCGAAGTGCAGATCTTTTATTACCAGTTGATGGCCGACAACGAGTTGCGCGATTATGAGGCCCGGATTGTGGCGCGCGGAGAGGACCGCGCGATCGCGATCGTACGCGACATCACCGAGCGCCAGCGCACCCAGGACGCCCTGCAGCGCGCCAACCGCGCGTACCGGATGCTGAGCGACTGCAACCAGATCATGGTGCGCGCCACAGACGAGATGACGCTGCTGAGGGATATCTGCGAGATCACGGTCGATAAAGGCAGGTTTCCACTGGCGTGGGTCGGCTACGCCCGCGATGATGAGCGGCGCTCGCTGGAACCGGTGGCGAGCTTTGGTATAGAAAACGGGTATTTGGAGCTTTTGCACGGGACGTGGGCTGACGAGCCTTATGGGCGAGGGCCATCCGGGCGCGCGATTCGCAGCGGGAAACCGGTTGTCATCCCGGACATCACGACCGATCCTGATTTCGAACCATGGCGCGCCGACGCACTGGAACGGGGATATCGTTCGGCGCTGTCGCTCCCTCTCAGCGATGGCAAGCGCGTGTTCGGCGTGCTGGCTGTGTATAGCAACGAGCCGCACGCGTTCCGCCACCAGGAAGAGATCGAGTTGCTGGCTGAGCTGGCGAACGACCTGGCGTACGGCATCATCGCGCTGCGCACGCGCACAGAGCGCGAGCGTGCTCGCCAGGCCGAGCGCGAGCAGCGGCTGCTGGCGGAAGCACTGAGCGACACCGCGACAGCGGTAAATAGCTCGCTCGATCTGGAGCAGGTGCTCGACCGCATCCTGGATAACATCCGCCGAGTGGTCCCGCATGACACGGCGACCGTCACGCTTCTCGACGGCAAGGAGCTGCGTGTGGCGCGCCACGCAGGGTTTGAGAAGTTCGGCATCGCTGACAAGATCAGCACCCTCAGCTTCGATTTCACCTCGTATGGCGACACTTACTTGCAGATGCGCGCAACGCACCAGCCGCTGATCATCGAGGATACGTCCAAGTCTGAGATATGGCAGCAGATCGAGGGGACCACGTGGATTCAGTCTTCGATCTGGACGCCGATCTTCTTCGACGAAGAACTGGTCGGCATCATCAGCCTCGACAGTCAGGAGATCGGCTTCTTCACCCAGGATCACGCCACACGCCTGAGCGCATTCGCCGCCCATGCCGCGACCGCGATCCGCAATGCGCAGTTGTTCTCCGGCGAGCACCAGCAGCGCACGCTGGCCGAAGCGCTGAGTGACACCGCCGCGACCACCATCGCCACGCGCGATCCCGAAGCGGTCATGGAGCGCATTCTGGTCAACCTCAAGCGCGTCATCCCGCACGATCTCTCGAACATTATGATGATCGAAGGGCATCGGGCGCGGGTGGTGCGCGAAAGCGAGCCTGCTTCATCCGCTGAGATCGCGTGGCTGGACCGGCTATCGTTTGACATCCGGCATAACGCGATTTTGCGGCGCGTGGCCGAAACCGGTCAGCCGCTGATCGTCAGCAACACCGCTATCGAACAGGATTGGCAGCCGCACCCCGAGACGGACTGGCTGCACGCCTACGCCTGCGCGCCCATCGTGCGCGACGGCCAGGTGACTGGCTTCTTGAACATTTACAGCAGCCAGCGAGACTTCTTCACCCCCGCGCATCTACAGCATTTGCAAGCCTTCGCCGATCAAGCGGCGCTCGCGCTCTATAACGCGCAGCTATTTTCCGCCGAGCGCGATCAACGCGCGCTTGCCGAAGCGTTGCAGGACACGGCGGAGATCATCAACAGCACGCTCGATATGGACGTGGTGACCGATCGCATTCTCGACAACCTCAAACGCGTCCTGCCGCATGACTCGGCCAGCCTGATGTTGATCGAGGACGGCGTCGGGCGGATCGAGCGCCACCGGGGCTTTGTCGAGCGCGGGCTTGGCCCCTGGCTGGCGGAGATGCGCTTCCCGATCGATTCGATGCCAACGCTCAAGAAGATGTACGATACGCGCCAGCCGATCGTTGTCACCAACACCGCGCTGGATCCGGACTGGCTCGCATTTCCGCAAGTTGGGTGGATCCGCTCGTATACAGGCGCGCCAATTCACCGCGAAGGGAACGTGCTGGGTTACTTGCAGGTCGAAAGCGCGTGGCCGAACTTCTTCAACGAGAAACATGCCCAGCGCTTGCAGAGCTTCGCTGATCAGGCCGCAATCGCAATCCAAAACGCGCGGCTCTTCCAGGATGCGCAACAGCAAGCGGACACGCTCAAACTTCAGGCGCAGCAACTGACGCTCATCAACCGCGTTTCATCTCATATTGCGCATCACCTGGATCTCGAAGAGATTTACCGCACCGTGCTGACGGAACTGGAAGACGCGCTCGGCGCGAGTTTCAGCGGGCTGATTCTATTCGAGGATGACAAGGTCGGGCGGCTGGTCCTCAGCACGCACACACAACCAGAAGCAAACCAGGACATCACCATCGGCCTGGAAAGCAACCGCTCGATTGACCACGTCCGCGCGACGCACAAGCCGCTCGTCTCGGAAGATGTGCTCAACGACCCGTTCTTTGAACCTGCCTGGCCTGCGCTGCGGCAGCGCGGCACGCGGACGCTGCTGATCATGCCCTTGATCGTTGGCGAGGACGTGATTGGGACGCTTGGACTGGACTGGGTGGAGCCGCGCCAGTTCACACCGGACGAGCTGGAACTCGTCGAGACCATCGCCAACCAAGCGTCAGTCGCCATCACCAAGGCGAAACTTTTCGTCGCCGAGCGCGATCAGCGCGTGCTGGCCGAGGCATTGGGGCAAGTTGCCTCGCTCAGCAACCGCTCGCTGGCGCTCGACGAGTTGTACGACGAGCTGCTCGAAGCCATCGAACACGTGATCGCCTATGATGCCGGGAACATTATGCTGTTCGAGGACAATACGGCGAAGATCGTGCGCCACACTGGCTACGATATCCATGCCCCAGACGATCGACTCGGTGAATTGCGCCACACGTTTGAACAATCTCCGCACTGGTCGCGTATGTACGGCGGGGATCGCCCGCAGGCATATGTTATTGACGATACAGAAACCGACCCGGACTGGATGCTGTTGCCTGAGGGGCGCTGGATTCGGTCCTCAGTCAAGGCGCCGATCTCAATCGAGGGCCGGGTGATCGGCCTGCTGAACCTTGACAGCGCCACGCCGCATCATTTCACGCCGCGCGACGCTGAACGCCTGCAAGCCTTCGCCGACCAGGTGGCGCTGGCAATCCAGAATGCGCGTCTGTTCCAGGCGGAGCGCGAGCAGCGCACCCTGGCCGAAGCGCTGCGCTCGGCGGCAGCAGCCGTCAGCAGCACGCTGCAAGTCGATACCGTGCTCGACCGCATCCTCTCCAACGTCGGGCAGGTGCTGCCTCACGACGCCGCCAACGTGATGCTGATTGAGGACGGCATCGCGCGGGTAGCGCGCGGCTATGGCTACGCCGAGCACGGCGCGGCTGAATGGCTTAGCCAACTGCGCTACGAGGTCGCTGAGGTTCCGATCTGGCATGAAATGATCGCGACGCGGCGTCCCTTCGCCATTCCCGACACGCAACTCGACCCCCTCTGGCTGGATCAACCCGAGGAAGCGTGGATTCGCTCGACCGTCAAAGCGCCGATCGTGCTGGAAGGTCGGGTGATCGGGATTCTGCACCTCGACAGCAGCGAGCCCAGCTTCTTTGACGAAACAGATGCGGAGCGACTGCAAGCGTTCGCAGACCAGGCCGCAATCGCGATCCGCAATGCGCAGTTGTACGACGCGGTCCAGATGCACGCCAGCGAGCTTGAGAAGCGTGTTACCGAACGCACTGCCGAGGTTGAAGCGCAGCGCGTGCAGCTTCAGACGATCCTTGATTCGATGGGCGAGGCGGTGATCTTTTCGCGCGGGAGCAAAGTAGTCTATGTCAATGCTGCGTTCACCACGATGTTCGGCTACGACACCGCGACGCTCGCCCAGAAGCCATTCGTTCTCCCGCACACTCTGATCGCGCCAGATCAGGACACCGAACCCCTGGAGCGCGTCATCAGCCAAAGTCTCAAGGGGATCGGCACCTGGCACGGCGAGATCGTCTCGGTGCGCAGCGACGGCTCGACGTTCGACTCTGCGCTAACAGTCACCGCGGTTCCGTCCCTCAGTGACGAGGATGGCGTTGCGCATGTCGCCATTTTGCGCGACATCAGCCAAGAGAAGGCGCTGCAAGACCAAAAGGACCGCTTCATCGCGCACGCGTCGCACGAACTACGAACCCCGCTGGCGAATGTCAAAACGCGGCTCTACCTGCTCCGAAAGCAACCCGAGAAGCTCGACTCGCACCTGGAAGTGCTCAACCGCGTCACGGACAACATGACAGAGCTGATCGAAAACCTGCTGGACGTCTCGCGCTTCGAGCGCGGTGTGATCCCGCTCTACCAGCGGCCTGTCGACCTGCACGAACTGGTCGAAGAGGTGGTCGCCATCCAACAGCCTGAAGCCGAGAGCAAAAACATCGTTTTGCACGCGATCGCGCCGGATGCACCGCTCATGATTGAGGCGGATCCGCAGCGCATCATGCAGGTCATTACCAATCTGGTGATCAACGCCATCAACTACACGCCCGAAGGGGGAAATGTCACGATCGAGCTGGAGCCGATCGACCCAAGCGACGAAACGCCGCAGGGGCAGGTCGCGATCCGCGTGCGCGACACCGGGATCGGCATCCCGCCCGAGATGCTAACGCAGGTTTTCGAACCGTTCTTCCGCACAAACGAAGAAGTCGCCACCGGGACCGGCCTCGGCCTGACCATCGCACGAGAGATTGTGAACCTGCATCACGGCACGATCTCAGTCGACAGCGCGTCGGGCGAAGGCGCCGTGTTCACCGTCACGCTAGATCTGATCGGCGCGCAGGAGCAGTCCGAATCGACGATGTACGAGTAACCCAGCGTCCAATCGCTGCTCGCTGCCCGCCACTCGTCCGTCAACCGCTTGTCAGGAGGTTCTGATGCGTGAAGCAGTCATCGTCGCGATGGCCCGCACCGCGGTAGGCCGCGCGAAAAAGGGCACAACCCGCACCACCCGCCCCGAAGCGCTCGTCAGCGCCGTGCTGCACAGCCTGCTGGACCAGGTCGCGGAACGGCTCGACCCGGCGCTGATCGATGATGTCATCCTCGGGTGCGCCATGCCCGAGGGCGCGCAAGGGCTCAACCCGGCGCGGCTGTTCGCGCTGCGCGCCGGGCTCCCAGTCAGCGTCCCCGCGCAGACCATTAACCGCTTCTGCTCCAGCGGCTTGCAGTCGATCGCAATTGGCGCGGAGCGCATTATCGCCAACGGCGCGGATGTGATCATCGCGGGCGGCGTCGAAACGATGAGCCTCGTCCCGATGACCGGTTTCCGCTTCAGCCCGGATTACGCCAGCACGGTCAACCAGCCGGAGATGTACCTGGGCATGGGCCTCACCGCAGAGCGCGTCGCCGAGCAGTACGGCATCACGCGCGAAGAGCAGGATCGCTTCGCCTGCGAGAGCCACGCCAAAGCCGCTGCCGCTACCGATGCGGGCAAGTTCGCCGAGGAGATCGTCCCGGTGAGGTTCGAGGAAGTCACCCTGCGCGACGGCGAGCGACACGCGGCGCAAACCGTCTTCGACACCGACGAGCATCTGCGGCGTGACACGACCACCGAAGCGCTGAGCAAGCTCAAGCCTGCCTTCAAACAGGGGGGGACCGTTACCGCCGGAAACTCCAGCCCGCTCAGCGATGGCGCCGCTGCCGTGCTGCTGATGGATAGCGACATCGCCGCGCATCTCGGGTTCGAGCCGGTGGCGCGCTTTGTCGGGTTCAACGTGGCGGGTGTCGCGCCGGAGATCATGGGGATCGGCCCGGTTGCAGCCGTGCCGCGCGTCCTCAAGCGCGCCGGGCTGGCGCAGAGCGATCTCGACCTGATCGAACTGAACGAGGCGTTCGCCGCGCAGTCGCTGGCTGTCATTCGCGAGCTGGACCTCGACCCGACGCGCGTCAACGTCAATGGCGGCGCGATCGCGCTTGGTCACCCGCTCGGCTGCACCGGCGCCAAGCTGACCGTCCAACTGCTGCACGAGCTGCGGCGGCGCGACGCGCGCTATGGCATGGTGACAATGTGCATCGGCGGCGGACAGGGCGCGGCGGGCATCTTCGAGCGGCTGTAACCTGAGTGGGTATCCGGACGGCGCGCCTTTACAATTAGATTCAGTGACTATCACTGAATCAAGGAGAGCGCTATGCGGAAACTCATTGTCGTCAACCTTATGTCGTTGGACGGCTATTACGAAGCTCCCGATAAGAACGTCATGCCGCTTTTTGCGTTCCGTGACGCGTACCCCGACGATGACACATTCGACGTCTATAACGCGGTGCGGCTGCGCGCGGCGGATACGCTGCTGTTGGGGCGTACCTCGTACGAGGGATTCAAGAGCTATTGGCCGGATGTCGCGGACGATCCCGGCGCGCCGCAGGTTAACAGGGAGATTTCCCAGCTCTACAATACGATGGAAAAGATTGTCGTCTCCGACAGCCTGACGCCGGACCAGACCGCTCCCTGGCAAGAGACAACCCGCATCATTCGCGGCAACGACCTGCACGTGGAGATCGTCGCGCTCAAGCAGCAGCCGGGCCGCGACATCCTTATGTTTGGCAGCCGGACGCTCTGGAGCGCGCTACTGGCACGCGGCCTGGTCGACCAGCTCAATTTGATCATCGCGCCGGTGGTGCTGGCTGGCGGCACGCCCTTGTTCGAATCGCCACCACCGGTGACGCCACGATTGATCGAAGCACGTAACCAATCGCAATCTGGCCTGGTGATCGCAACGTACGACGTTCGCCGTCCCACCACGTGATCCGTTAGTGCGGCGCATCGTCCAGGCGCACCGCAAAGGCGGCGCGGGCGCCAGACGGCCCCGGCGCGTCGATCCGCGCGATGATCGCGCGTAGCGCGGCGCGCACGCGGTCGGCTTTGTCCTCGCCGAGCCGGTATTCAAGGTAACCGGCGAAATCGCCCTCGGCGAACGCGCTGAGCAGCGACTCCGCGGCGAGGCGCATCGTGCCAAGCGGATAAAAGCGCCCCGGCTGTAAAAACGGCGCAACCGGCAGCCGGGCGACGCGATGCAGCGGGCGGAACAGGTTCGGCTTGCTGATCAGCTCTGCCAGCGCGTCGAAGGAGATCGCGGGATTGTCCGGGCGCGGCGGGTCAAACACCAGCCGCCCCGCGTAGTGCACCCGCGCATAGCGATCGTAGTGCGCCTGTGTCTCCGGCGGCAGTAGTTCGTAGATGCGTGCCATTAGGTCAACTGCTGCCGCCTGAAGCTCATCCTGGCGCCGCCAGCGATCGCCCGACAGGCGAACCGGCGGCAGCGGCGCGCCGATCCGCACGCTGATCGCCGGGCGGCGCAACGCGCGCAACACGTCCCACGCCCGGTAAGTTCCGCCCAGCCCGATCGGGACGATCTGCGCGCCGGTCGTCTGCGAAAGGTACGCCACGCCCGATTTCACATCGTCAATCGGCTTCTCCCACGTCCCGCCTTCAGGGAACAGCGCCAGCCGCCCGCCGCGCTTGAGCGCTGCCGCCATCTGCTTGAGACCGTCGCGATCCACCGAGCCTCGCTTCATGCGAATCAGCCCCAGGTGGTTGACCAGCCACTCGCCCGGCTGTTCCAGCGGAAAGTCACCCGGACCCACAAACACCGTGTCTTCGGGTAACAGCAGGAAGATCAACATCGCGTCGAACGTCGATACGTGATTGGCGGCGAAGATGACCGGCCCCGGTGTGGAGAGCGCGCGCGCTCCATGAATCGTCGTGTGCGTGAGCACGCGCAGCAAGCCGCGCCCCACCCGGCGCAGCAGCGCGCGCAGCGAATAGGGACGTGCACGGACACCTTCGGCCACACGGGTCACAGTGGGTCTCTCCTCTCATCTAGCGGTCGCGTGTCAAACATCTTGAGGGTTGTAGCAGCGATTGCCGCGCGCCGCCAGTCGCTGCGCACAAGCGCCCAACAAAAGCTCGGCAAAGCGGCGCGCATCGCGGTACAATCGGCCCGCGTTTGAATCGATCTGAGGTCACAAGGGGGCCGTATGCAGGACGATATCAGAAGTACGCAGGAGATTTTCGGGGATCTATTCGGCGGGCTGGCAAGCCTGGGCGCGCGCGGCGTCGACGGTTTTGTAATCGCCAAAGCGCTGGCGCGGCTGCTGATTCAGCAGGGGATTATCTCGCGCGAGACTTTCATCGAGACGATGCGGCAGGTCGCGCGCGAGGAACTTGAAGAGTCAGACGACATCAACAAGTTCCTCGATACCACCTTCACCGAGATTCTGATCCAGCTTCAGAGGCGAGCCGAACGCGGCCAGTCGCCGCGCTAGCCGCCCCATCCCGCGCCGGTCGCACGTCAGGCCGCTATTCGCCCGCCTTTGCGCGGCGCGTGGCGCAGCTTAGTAACAACCTGCTGCCATCGCGTTGAGCACCAACTGGCGGTCGGGCGCGCCGAAATCGGTCGATACCGGCTGCAAGTTCGCTCCGACAATCGCCCAGTTCGGCACTCGCCAGGGATCATAATTCAGCCGAAAACAGCCGCTGAAGGCGACGACATTCCCGTCCGAGTGGAAGCCAAACAGCATCACCGGCACGCGTCCTGCCTCGTAGGCGTTCGCCACACCGCTGTACTGGTAATTCCCGTAGAACATTGCGACTTCGGTCGTGTTCGCAAAGCCTGCGACAAACTGGTAGTACGTCTGCGGCGGGTTGCGCCACAGGCCATAGGCGGTCGCATAGTCGCGGCTGTTAATCGCGTCATAGTACGCGCCGAGCAGGCTCTGGACGCTGACAAAGTTGCCCGCCGCGTCAGAGCGCGTGTAGCACTGGGTGCTCTTGATCAGCGCGTCGGCCCCTTCGAGCGTCGGGATGTAGTGCAGCGGCGTGAGGTTCGCGTCCACAATGGACCAGAGCGCCGTTCCCGAAGCGCCACCCGCGCCGCCATTATAGAGCAGGTAATAACATCCGGTGTAAGCAACCGATCCGTTCGTCCGGTACCCGTAGAGTACCGCAGGCACCCCACCGACGAGATTATTCACATCACCCGGCTGCAAACCGCCGAAGTAGCCCTGCACGCGCTGCGTGTCCCCATAGCCCGCGACGAACTGCTCGTAGGTCTGCGGCGGGTTCACCCATTCCGCATAGGCGGCACCGAAATTCCGGCTGTTGATCAGGCTATAGTAGGCGTTCATGTACTGGCTGGGGGACAAAAATCCTCCAGCGCTCGCCCGTGGCACGCTAGCCAGCCCCAACACCAGCGCCGCCGTCACCAGCGCCAGCGTAAGCCGCAGTCCCAATCGCGATTGCATATCGGTACACCTTTCTCTACGGTTTCTCAATATTTATTATAGCGGAATACACCTTGCGCGAAGAAGGCGCTCCCACTACGCTAGAACTCCGGCTACAAAACGCCTATTCGCCGGGCAACTTGCCCCCTAGCCAGAAAGGTCGATAATGGGAACGTGGGCAATCCCCTCGAAACTAGGGCAAGCGGCGCACGCTCAACGCTATATACTTGACGCAATTCACGTCTCGTAGATCGGAGAGCACATGGCTCGCAGAGAAAACGCTCCCTCGCAGATCGATGCCCGGCAACCTCGCTACGAGTGGGCATTTGACGGGCAAGGCCGGCCGATCGCGATCGAGCACGCAGAGCGGGGGCAGGAGTATTTGTGCCCGCTGTGCGGCGGCAAAATGATCCCCCGTCTGGGCGAGATCAAGCAGTACCATTATGCGCATGAAGAAGAAACTGACTGCCCGCCTGAAACCGTCGCAGAGCGTGCCGCGGCGCGCTGGATCGGGCAGCGTCTGGAGCACTGCCTCTCGCGGCAACAAGTCGTGTGGATTACATGGCCGTGCCGGTTGTGCGACATGCCGCATACCATCGATCTGCTCGATGGCGTGACGCGCGTTGCCGAGCAGCACACGTGGGACAAGTGGACGTTCGATCTGGCGCTATTGGACGCGGACGGCGCCCCGCGTGCTGTCATCGCGCTTGGCGCGCCAGAGCCTGACGCGCTCCGCGCCTGCGCCGCTAACGAGATCACCGCGCTGAGCGTTCCCCCCACACATCTGCGCAGCCGCACGTTCTCCCTGCCCCAACTGCTAAAGGGAGCGATGATTCATGGCGGCATCTGCTTGACACAAACCAGCATCACGCGGCAGGGGATCATCACCGATGTCGACGGGCTGCGCGACGCGCTGGCCGCGGCGGCGCTGCGCGACCCCTTTTACGCGTATGGCGCGCTCGAAACCCAGGGAAACATCACGCATATCCTGACGCTACGCGAGCAACATTTGTGGCTTCCGCTGGGGCAGTGGCAGCGCGCCATTGGCGGGGTGCTGCACGCGATCAGCCCGGCGGTCCAGGTGATTACGCAGGAATGGTCGCAGCCCGATGGCGCCACCGTCGCGCTGTATTACGTCACGGTCAAAGACGCCTCTGCTGTCGCGGTGCGCCGCTTCGGCCCTGGCGAACCGGTTCACGCGCATCTGGCAAATGTCTCGCTGCGCTCGCCACGAACCGCTGCGCTGGAAATCGCGCGTGGGTTCGCGCGCGCCTGACGGACTATCACCCGCCCGTACCGCAGACCCCTTTACGCCGCACCCAGCAGGCGGATAGAATAGACACAGCGCGCTTTTGTGATGGGGGATAGCGAATCATGGCGTTTGAGTCGAACGATGACCTACAACGAGCTATCGCGCTCATTCAGGCGGGACGCCCCGACGAAGCGCGCCCCTTGCTGGAAGCCATCGTCGCCGCCGACCCGACGCGCGAGCTGGCGTGGATGTGGCTGGCGACCGTCGCGACCGAGCGTGACGAGCGCATCCGCTATTTAGAGCGCGTCCTGGCGCTCAACCCGCAGAACGAAACGGCTCGCACCGCTTACGCCCGCCTGACCGGCGGCGAGCCTCCCGCTCCGCCGCCAGCAGCGCCGCCCCCTGCTTCCGTTGCGCCCGGCGGCGGGTTCCGGCCTGCGACCCTGCTGATTCTGATGGCGGTGATTGCGATCGGCGTGACGGCAGTGCTGATCGCGCTCTATCTGCGCGACGATGCGGAGAGCGAGAGCGACGCCACGCCTGCCGTAACGCTTGCTGCGCCGATCACGCTTTCTCCCACATCTGCCTATTCGCCTACGCCCAGCAACACGCCGCGCCCCACCGATACGCCGGGACCTTCGCCGACGCTGGTCTGGGATGGTATCGTGCCTACCTGGACGGAAGAGCCCAGCGCCACACCTGCGCCCACGCAGCGCATCGCCACCTGGACACCGCGCCCGCCGACCGAAACACCTACCGAGCCGCCGCCCACACCGACCGAAACACCCGGAGCGACCAACACGCGAGCGCCCTCCCAAACGCCTACGAGAGTAGCCACTCGCACCTCGGAAGATGCTGTTACGGGAAGAAATTAGGCACTTTGAGCGGAAAAGATATAAACTCCTGATATGCACTTGTCGCGTACCGTGCTACAATCGAATTTGAGTGCGCTACGCGGCGCGCATACCTGAGTGTGGACATTCTATCATTAGCTAAGGAGTCCTAACCGTGGCAGACATTGAATTCTACGACGTGAAGACCCGCAAGAAAGTCAAACTACCGGAGTCGGACGTGGTGAAGACCACATTCACCACCAAGAACGGTCAAACGCGGTACGGCCTGCGTGGCAAGACCAAGGACGGCCGCACGCTGACCAAGTTCGTCAGCAAGAAGGACTGGGATAGCTCGAAGCTCAAAGAGGGCTAGTTCCACCTTCGGGATACCAACGAAACCCGCGCCGCGTTTGACGGTGCGGGTTTTCGTTTCGCCTCACGCGTTCCGCAGGTAGAAGGCGCTCGATGAACGACCCTGCTCGACACGAGGCCCTGTGCGAGCTGCTACGCGAAGCCAGTCGCGTCCACCACCAGGCGTACATCGCGGTGGACGGCGACGACGCGGACTGGCCGCTGTGGTATGCCGGATACCTGCTGGAGCGGCTGCGCAAGTGGCTCGATCCGGCGCTGACCCGCAGCGAATTGGTGACCGATCTCGTCCTCGCCGCCGAAGACCACACCCAGAACGCACCAGATGATGACTGGGCAGCCCACTACGCTCGCTTCCTGGTCTCGCGTCGCGGCGGCTAGCCGCGCCTGTGCAGTTCCGCGCCCCATCGGTATAATCTGCCAACAGCCGCCGGGAAGCAATCCGGCGCGCAAAGCCGGGTAGCCCCCGGATGCGTCCTCAGAGTTTGTTTTGAACGCTTCGTCCCTACTCCTTTCTCCCTTGACCACTGTGGAGGAACCGCCCAGCGTACCGGCGTGGGCGCGGAAGGCGCCGGGAGTGAGGCGCTTGTAAACACGCTCTCAAGTTATGCGGAGTCAATGATGATCCAACGGTTCTTACGTGTTGTGCCTCTGATCACGGCGCTCGCTCTGGTTGTCGCGGCGCTGTTTGCGAGCGGCCCGGTGATGGCGCGCGAGCTGTCGCCCGGTGCGGGCGCGCTGCCCCAGCAAGATGGCGGCGAGCCGGAAACGTACGAGAATGAGCTGCTCGGCCTGAACCTTACGCTCCCCGCCGGATGGCAGGCGCTGCCGGGCGGCCAGGACTATGACCTCGCGCTGGTTTCCCCCGAAGCGCTAGTGGGCGAGACGGGCGCTCTGATGACCCTGCTCAGCGTCGCCGGGCTGGGCGCGGATGCCACGCTCGAAAGCGCGCTGGAACCCATTGCGGCGCAGGTCGAAGGCACTGTCGAGCCACTGTCCACCGCGACCAACGACGGGATGCAGGTGCAGTTTTCGGACGAAGCGAGCGGCCTGACGCAGCGTCAGGTGCTGTTCCCGTACGGTGATATGGGCGAGGTCTTCTACATCCAGACGCTGGCGCCCACCGACCAGGAAGACGTCATCGATAGCATTCTCGACAGCCTGGAACTTGCACCGCCCCAGCCTGATGTTGACGCGCTCGACGCGGCGTGGCAGGCCAGCGTGGCCGAGAGCGGACGCATGATCTACGGCGACGCAGATGCGCCAATTACACTGGTCGAGTTCTATAGCTTCACCTGCCCGCACTGCGCGAACTATAGCTTCCCGCTCAACCGCCTGATCGCGCTCGATGTGGAGAGCGGATTGGTGCAGATCGAACTGGTCTCGATCGCCGGGGATGCGCTGGCCGACTACGCGACGCACGCGACCTACTGCGCCGCTGAGCAGGGCGCGGGTTACAGCGCGTACAAGGCGCTATTTGCCGGATCGATCAACCTCGGGCGCGAGTATGCGTTCAGCCCGGACGGCATCGTCGAGATCCTCAGCGGGTTGGATGCCGATCTCGATATGGCAGCGCTCGATACGTGCATTCAAGACGCGCGCTACGCCGATCAGATGAACGAGGCGCGCACGCGCTTCACCGACTATGGTCTGACCGGCACGCCGACCGTCTTGCTGGGCACGCCCGACGTGGACGTACAACCGCTGGTCATGCCCGATGGCCGTGTGTGGAGCGGCAGCATCCCGGTGGAAATGCTGCGCACGATCTTCACGATGATCACGGAAGAGGGCGTGGCGCTAGACGAGGTGGTCAACGAACTGATGGCCGAGTCTGAGGCGCAGTAAGCCGCGCCGGCTCCAATCACGATTTAGATCACTTGCGCGAGGGGCTGCACGGCCCCTCGCGGCGTTTTGTGCAGGAAATCTCACACGTTCGCCCTCACCATGCTATACTTGTTCCGATTTGGACAGCCCGCCCGGCGAGGGACCCTATGAGACTCCAGAATCTCCAACTGAATCGCGTGCTGCGCGCCGTGTTTATTGTGACCTCTATCGGCACTGTGCTGAGCTTCGGCGCCTGCTATTGTTTCTTGATCGGTGAGCTGCTCGATGAGGTCGATCCTGAGGCAGATATCAGCACGCAGCAAGAACAACTTCAGCGCCGCGCGCCGGAAATCATCGAGGACGTGCTGGCGGACCCGCCATCCGGACTGAATTTGCTCTTTCTCGCTCAGCTTGCGATCGTGGTGCTGCTCGCGTTTTGGCAGAGCTATTGGGCAGCGCGCGGCGCAACCTCGCCGGAGCAAGCAGGCGGCTATGGAGTGGCCGTCGGTGTGGGCGTGCTGGCGACGTACGGGATGTTGCTGCTCGTCTTTGGCCCGATCGCGTTTCTCTACAAGATCGCCTTCTACGCCGCGCTGCTGGCCGCAACGATTACTGGCGGGCGGCTGGCAGGGCAGCGGCTGGATCGCGGCGGGCCTGTTCCCAGCGTCGCGCCCAGATACGATCAAGGCACGCCAGGCCCCTCAGCGCCCGTGATCCCCGGCCAGTTGACCGGAACGCCGCCGCGCACCGAGAACGCCCGCGTGTATTACAACATGGGTGTCTCGGCGGCGCTGGGCGGTCGGCGCGACGAAGCGCGCCAGCACTTTCAGCGCGCGCTGCAAATCGACCCGCGCAACCTGCTCGCCTGGCTGGAACTGGCCAACCTCTCCGATACACCTGAGCAAGCGTGGAACTACATCCAGCAGGCGCGCGCGCTGGACCCGAACCACCCGCGCGTGGTCGAGGCAGTGAACATGATCTGGCCGCAGATCCGGGACAAAGCCGCGACAGGTGATCTGCCCACGGCGCAGCCCCCTTACCGTGATGCGCCGCCCGACGAGCCTGACATCGTACGCTCGAAACTCCCTGAGCAGGCGCCGCCCCCTGGCGTTGACGTGGTGCAATTTCCGGTCGAGGCGCCGCCTGAGCTGCGCGATAACGGCGAGGACGCGCCGCCTCCGGACGACGACCGCGAGGACGATCACCCAAGCGAGCCACCACCACCTGACCAAGTCTAACAGCCAGCGCCGGTGTACCCCTCTGACCGGCCTGGACACGGGGCGATCGTGCCCCACTGCGCGGAAGGCGGGCGCTGGCCCGCCTGCTTTCAGGAGACTGCCCTATGGCAATGTTTGACAAGCCGCTTGACGAGCTGCGTGTATACCAGCCAGAGCGCGAAGAACCGGCGGATTTCGACGCGTTCTGGGAGCGCTCGCTGGCCGAAACGCGCCAGCACCCGCTCGATCCGGTCTTCGAGCCGGTTGAAGCGCTGCTCGAAACGGTCGAGGTCTTTGACGTGACGTACTCCGGCTATGGCGGCCAGCGGATCAAGGGTTGGCTGATGCTGCCGCGCCACCGCGAGGGGCCGCTGCCCTGCGTGGTCGAGTACATTGGCTATGGCGGCGGGCGCGGCCTGCCGGTCGAACGCCTGCAATGGAGCGCGGCGGGCTATGCGCACCTGATCATGGACACACGCGGCCAGGGCAGCACGTGGTGCAAGGGGGAGACGCCGGATATCCCCGACGTGGGTACAAGCCCGTCGGTGCCCGGCTTTATGACGCAGGGCGTGCTCGACCCGCTGACGTACTATTACCGGCGCGTCTTCATGGACGGCGTGCGCGCGGTCGAAGCGGCGCGCGCGCATCCGGTGGTGGACAACACGCGGATCGCGGTGACAGGCGGCAGCCAGGGCGGCGGGATCACGCTAGCGGTAGCAGGCTTGCTCGGCGGCAAAGTGCAGGCCGCCATGCCGAACGTGCCGTTCTTGTGCCACTTCCGCCGCGCCACCGAGCTGGTCGACACGCACCCGTACCGCGAGATTACGATCTTTTGCAGCATCCACCGCGACCGTATTGAAGATGTGTTCCACACCTTGAGCTATTTTGATGGGATGAACTTCGCTGCCCGCGCCGAGGCGCCCGCGCTGTTTTCGACCGCGCTGATGGACGACACCTGCCCGCCATCGACGGTTTTCGCCGCGTACAATCACTACGCCGCGCCGAAAGACATCCAGGTGTATCCGTATAACCGGCACGAAGGCGGCGCTGCCTTCCAGTGGGTGGATCAGGTGCGCTTCTTGCGCGATCAGTGGGTGTGACGCGCTGCAAGCCGTCCCCAAAACAAACAGCCCCACGTCTGCGCGGCGCGGGGCTGTTGATTCATCCGATTCGGTTCAGCGAACTTCGACCAGTTGAATGTCGAATGTGAGGTCTTTCCCGGCGAGCGGGTGGTTGGCGTCCAGCTTGACCGACGCGTCGCTCACCTCGGAGACAGTGACCACCAGCGGCTCGCCATTCGTCTGCTGCACTTGTAGCGCCTGGCCAACCGTCGGCTCGATGTCGGGCGGGAACTGGTTGCGGTTAACCGTTAGCACCATCTCTTCGCGATAAGGGCCATACGCTTCGTCAGAAGCGAGCCGCACCGTCTTGGTCTCACCGGGGTTCATGCCGATCACGGCTTGCTCAAAGCCAGGGATCACGCTGCCTTCACCGATGGTGAATTCGATCGGCTCACGCTCGAGCGAGCTATCGAACACCGAGCCATCGTCGAGCTTGCCGGTGTAGTGGACGCGAACGGTGTCGTTCTGTTTGGCCTCAGACATCAGGCTTATCCTTCCTTTTAGGCCTTCATTAAGGAGCAGCGCCGCCGTTCAGCGACCAACTACTCAATACCTAGTATCACACAACATGTGCCTGGCGACCACAAGAAAAATATGAGAGATACGTATGAAGAATGCACGAGGCGCGGGTGCTTGCCGTCCTCACGTGAAGTTGGATAGACTATGCGGCGGATTCGCGGAAGCGCCAGAATCTTTACTGGGACCGTAATGGTGAACGCAGCACGGATGTGCTCAGGAGACATTATGAATGTTCGCTCACGTAGCCTGTGGCTGGTGATCGCGCTGGCGCTGGTGATGGCGCTAGCCGCATGTGGCGGCGATGATTCCGACGACGAAAGCCCCCCGCCCCCTTCCCCCACCATCGAAGCAAACGCGGACACGGACGCTGATACAGTTACGGATACAGACGCCGCGCCCGGCGTCACGATCCCTTCGCCGGGCCTCAGCCTCGCGCCGGACCTGGCGTTGGGCGGCGGTGACGACAGCGAATCGGACGAGCACAGTCTGGCCGGGCGGCTGCCGGGGTGCAGCGACGGCGAAGGTGAGGACTGCCCCTCGCCGGTCAACCTGCCGCTCGACAGCGAAGCGTCGAATGACGGCATCACCGTGAGTTACCTGTCGCGCTACTTCGCCCTGGCCGAAGATACGCCCGACGACGTGGCGATCCGCATCGTCCCCAACGAGCGCTTCCCGTTCGCCGACATGCAGGCGACGTTCGACGTGTACCGCGCTGAGTCGGTCGAGAGCGCGATCAGCGTGATTGAGGCGACCGACAGCGGCGCGTGGACCTCGGCGCAGGACTGGGAAGGCACGATAGCCGTGCAGAAGGACGACACGCAGGACCCGCAGACCAACACCTCGATTGGCGCGTTTGCGCTGCCGGATGGCGGGGCAATCGTCCTGCGGGCGGAGACGACCGGCCAGTATGGCTGGGATCTGTGGTCCGTGATCTATGAGAACATGCTAAACTCGCTGGTCGTGGAAGCGCCGGACGCCGCCGCCAATTAAGCCAACCGGAACGCATCGATCCACGTTTTTTTGCGTATATACTGGTGATAACCGGGCACGGTGGTTTGCGCCGCCTGCATGCGAGGCGATATGGGGGAATACCGCGACGGTCCGACCACATTTATCAGCTACGCCCGCGCGGATGAAGCGTTCGCGCGGCGGCTCTACAACGATCTCGCGGCGAGTGGTGTCGAGCCGTGGCTCGACCGCTACGATATCCCGCCCGGCGCGATCTGGGACGCGGAGATCCAGCGCGCGCTGAACGCGTGCAGCCACGTCCTGGTCGTGGTCAGCGGCGCATCGGTCGGCTCGAACAACGTGCACGCGGAATGGAACTATGCCGAAACGCTCGGCAAGACGCTGATCCCGCTGATCGTCGAGCAGTTGCCGCCAGAGCAGATCCCGTACCGGCTGCACGGCCCGAACTGGGTCGTGTTCGCTGGTGTCGAGTACGAGCACGCACTGGACGCGCTGCGCGAGACGCTGCCGCTAACGGTCGAGGCGAACCCCGCTGCCGCGCCGAATCCCCACAATCCGGGCGCGGACGCCCGCGCAGAACCGGACCCTGTCGCCGCGGCTGCCGCGTGGAAGCGCGGTAACGCCGCCTTTCACGCCGGGGATATGAGCGGGGCGATGCGCGCCTATAGCGAGTCGATTGAGATGGCGCCTGACCGTCCCGAGGCGCTCATCCATCGGGGCATGGCGCTCTATGAGCAGGGGCGCTATCACGACGCACTGGAAGACTTCAACCGCGCGCAGACGCTAGACACGACTATCCCGCTGCTGTTCAACAATCGCGGTGTGACGTATCTCGCGCTGAAACAGCCCGCCCAGGCGCTGGCTGACTTTGAAGAAGCGCTCGTTCTAAAGCCGGACTACGCCAACGCTTACTACAACCGCGCCGCCGCCTATATGGCGCTAGGGCGTTACACGCTGGCGACCGACTCGTACACGCGCGCGATCGAGATCAACGACCGCGTCGCGCTGTTCTACAACAGCCGGGGACTGAGTTACGCCGCCCGCGACGAGCACGAGCGCGCCATCGAAGATTACGAGCGCGCGCTGGCGCTCGACGGGGATTATGTGCAAGCCATCGGGAACCGCGCCAACGCATACGCGAACCTGGGCCGAATCGACGAAGCGCTCGCTGACTATGACCGCGTGATCGCGCTTGACCCGGAGCATTATCTGGCGTACGCAGGGCGCAGCGAGATCCACTGGTGTCGGGGCGACTATTCCCGCGCGACGCTCGACGCCTCGACGGTGATTGGGTTACAGCCGGAGTTTCACGGCGGCTACGCCCTGCGGGCGCTGGCCTACCAGCGGCGCGGCAAGCTCGACGAAGCCCGGCAGGACTACGCCCGCGCGATCGAGCTAGACCCGGCCTGGCGCTCGGTAGAAACCGCGCGCGCTTATCTGACTATCTGCCGCGACGACGCGCTGCGCGCCGTCGAAGCCCTGCTCGACTGAGCGAGGGATGGAACGGACGCACCCTATGACGTTGATTCGCACGCGTTTGAAATGGCTTATGCAACACCGGCTGGCGCTCTTTCTGGCGCTGCTGGCGATCGAGAGCCTGTTCTTCGTCACCAACGGCCTGAACAGCATGCTGCGCCAGCCCACCGACGGCTGGGAGCTGGTAATCCTGCCGTATGACGACCAGATCACGCCCAACGGCTACTGGCTGATCCCGTATTTCGTCGGCTTCGCGTTCGCCGCGCTGATTCCGCTGTGGGCGGCGTTCTTCATGCCGATCCGCCTCTACCGGCAGTTTGTCTTCGCCATGGCAAGCGCGGCGCTCGCTAGCTACGTGCTGTATATGCTCTTTCCAACGTATGTCACCAAGCCCGCGCCGGAGATGGTCCCCGGAGACGATGTCTTCGCAGAGATCCTGCGCAACAGCTATAAGCTGGACGCCGCGGCCAGCACGCACAATGCCGCGCCCAGCCAGCACGTCTTCTACGCGCTGATCAACATGGCGTTTATGATCCGCTTCCGGCCCCGGCCCGGCGTGTTCGGCGTGTGGGTGCTGCTCGGCGCGCTGATCTCCGCGTCGACCGTCCTCACGCAGCGCCACAACCTGCCGGACCTGATCGCCGGGTATGCGATGGCGGTTGCCGCGTACTACTTCGGGGTGTGGCTTGGCGCGCGCGTCACGGAGCGCCTGGGCGATGGTGACCGGTTCTATCCACTGCGTATTGGCCGCCGCCTTGGGCAGCGCGTGCAGCGGCTGCGCGCCCGCATGACGTAAGCCCCTTTGCGATCTTTGTTCGGTCTGACCAAACGCGACTCGCGCTCGATCCGGTAGGATTGGCGTGCGAGCCGCGTTTCTACGATCTGGCGGCCCGCGCATCGTCTGCAAATCCGGTTGAGGAGACAGCCATGAGCGCCAACGACACGCCCCGTTTTGTCGTCCCCGACGAGCATCGCGTCCCGGTGCATGACTATCCCGGCAAACTGGCCGAAATTCCGCCTTCGCGCATGTTCCTGATCAAGAAGTCACTGGCGCGCTATGTCGAGCGGCACGGTGCGGGCGCCGAAACCTACAACGCGTCGCAGGGCGATGGCGGCGAATCGCTGCCGGGCGTCCCGCACGATCTCCTCGATCGGGCGCACGAACTGGTCAAGGCGCACGGCACCGGCTACGACTCACCGTTCGGGACGGACGCGTTCCGCCGCGCCGTGGTCGAGCAATATTGGGCGCTCGATCCGGCGCTGGGCTGGGGCCCGGCCAACGTCCTGGCGACGGTCGGCGGGCGCGACGCGCTGCAAAAAGCGTATGAGGCGATGATCACCCTGGGCACCGGGCGCGTCGGCGATGTGGTGCTGATCTCACGCGTGCCGTGGATCAGCTACAACTGGGGGCCGTACGCGCTCGGCGCGAACGTCCTGCTCGCACCCGGCGACGAGGCCGAGGCGTGGCAGATAACCGAGGACGGGCTGTCGGAGTCGGTGCGCTTCTGCGATCGCGCAGGCGGGCGGCGGATCGCCGGGTTGGTGATCACCTCGCCCGACAACCCGACCGGACGCACGCTCTCGCTGGAGCAGCAGGTCGCGCTGGGCAAGCACGCGCTGGCGCGGGGCATCCCGTTCGTGCTGTACGACTGGATCTACCACTATGTGACGGACGGCGCGCCGATGGATGCCAACCACTTCCTCGCGGCGTTCGAGCCAGACGAGCGCGAGCGGATCCTGATCCTCGACGGGCTGACCAAGTCGCTCGGCGGCTCGAACGTGCGCAACGCGCACCTGCTGGCCGGGAAGGACGTGATCGCATTTATGAACAGCCGCGCCTCACACGCGGTGATCCCCGCGTTTCACGGGCAGGCGGTCGCCATCGCCGCCTACGAGCGCGGGCTGCGCGCCGCCGCCGAGCCGATCATCGGCCCGACCAACGCCAGCCGCCAGGTCGTGCGCCAGTTCCTCACCGAGCGCGGCTACCGCTTCATCATGGGCGACGGCTATTACGCATTCATTCACGTCGCGCCGTGGATGCAGGCGGCAGGCATGACCGACAGCTTCGCGCTGGGCGAATACCTCGCGGCGGAGCATGGCGTCGCGGTCGTACCGGGCGCGGCGTTCTCCGACGAGGGGAACGGCTGGGTGCGCTTCTCGTACGCCACGCCGCCCGCCCGCACCGAGGGCGCGCTGGCGCGCTTCCACGCCGGGCTTCAGGCGCTCGAAACCGCGCCGCACCCCACATCGGAGCAAGCCGGGGATTGATAGCTGGCGCGGATCGGACTACAATCCGCGCCTGGTTGGCGGAGCATCGCGCGCCGCTGCCACGAACTCGCACAGGTCGAGGTCGCTCCGGCGGCTTCGCAGAGTGAGGACAAAAGCATCATGAACCGACAATTGCTGCGCCTGGGGCTGGCGCTGATCGTGCTGGGAGCGCTCGCGGCGCCGCGCGTCCTGGCGCAGGATACCGATTCCACGGCAGAGCGCGCCACAATCAACATCATCCGCCCGGAGATCTACCTGACACCGGTCGGTGAGGATGAACACCGCATCGGGATGCCCACCACGCTGGACGCGGGCGAAAGCCTGCGCACGGGCGAGACGGGCGTCGCGCTGATCACCTGGCTGCCGGATGGGACCGAGTTCATCCTGGGGCCGGGCACCATGATCACGCTGGAGCAGTTCGCAGGCAGCCGCGACAGCCACATGGATATCACGCTCCGCCAGGACAGCGGCCAACTGCGCATGGGCATCGGCGAGATGGGCGCGGGTAATAGCGAGAATGTGTGGCACATCGCCGCGCCCGCCTTCGACGCGCGGCTGTTTCAGGGGCGCTTTGAGTTGCGCGTCTCTGAAAGCGGCGAGAGCACGCTGATCGTCACCGAGGGCAGCGCGGAGATCGAGCAGCCGGATAGCGTGGCGCTGCCGGTCGGCGCGCATGAGTTCGTCACCGCGCAGCCGGGTGAGGCCCTCGCTGAAGCTGAGCGCCTGAGCCTGGACGGTGTCGAGATTGCGCTCAGCGACGTCTGCACCGGCGAGGCGCGCGCCAACGTCAACGTGCGCATCGCGCCGAGCGAAAGCAGCCGACGCCTCGGCGGGCTGATCGAAGGGCAGCGCTTCTGGGTGCGCGCGGCGACCGAGGGACGGCTGTGGCTGCAAATCTACTATCGCACCGGCGAAGACGACCGCGAAGCGCACGACTATGGCTGGGTGTACGGGCCGATCGCCACGCTGGACGAAGACCACTGCAACACCTTGACCGCCGCCCCGCTGGACGCGCGTATTTTCGGCGGGCCGGGCGTCGGCGGCCCGATCGCGGACGAACCTGCCAGCGATGAGATCGACGAGACGGGCGAGACCGAGATCCCCGCCACATCCGAATCCGCCAAAGAATAGCATTGCACATCCATACGACAGGACCGGACCCGTTATGCCCCTTGACCTTGACATCGACCAGATTCGCGGATGGGTGGCGGAAGCAGGCCAGCTCGCGCTGAGCTATTTCGGCCACGTCACCGCCGAGTGGAAGGGCGTCGCCGACCCCGTCACCGAGGCGGACCGCGCGATTGAGCGGCTGCTGAGCGGCTATCTGCGCGAGGCGTATCCTCAGCACGGCATCCTCGGCGAAGAATATGGCGGCGAGACGCTCGATCACCACTTCATCTGGACGATCGATCCGATCGACGGCACGCGCGTCTTCGTGGACGGCCTGCCAACATGGAGCATCACCATCGCCCTGCTCGAAGATCGCATGCCGACCTTCGGGCTGGTGTATATGCCGCTTTACGATGACTGGACGTACACCGACGGTGACGACGTGATTTGCAACGGACACTCGGTGAAGGGCCAGCTTAAAACGCACTGGTCGGACGACTCGATTGTGCTGTCGCGCAGCGACGCGAACGCATGGTTCGAAATGGCCTTCACGCGGGTGATCGGGCTGGGGAGCACGGCGTCACACTTCGCGTATACGGCGCGCGGCTCTGCCCTGGCGACGGTCGCGCATGACTCGTATGTGTGGGATATCGCGGCAGGCGCGGCGATCATGGCGAAGCAAGGCGGCGAGCTTCGGCTGCACTCTGGCAAGCTGCTCGACTGGCACGCCATCGACCTGCACGCGCCGATTGAAGAAGCGTTTTTCGGCGGGCATCCTGCCGTGGTCGAGCGCCTGATCCCGCTGTTTCACCGCCGCCCCCAGCCATTGCAGCATCCGAGCTGGTAAGCGCCCGATCCGATCAAAAAAGCGGCCCTGCGGAAGCGATCCCCAGGGCCGCGTGCGTTATTACCGCGCGTTACGCGCTACTCGGCTTGCAGCGGTGGATTCGGGTTGGGTGACAGGCGCCACGTCCCGCCCAGGCAGTCGCCGCGCACTTCCGCCTCGAAGAACGAAATCACGTCGCCGTAGAGCGTCGTCAGGCGATGCTCGCCAGGGCCGGGCACGTACTGCCCGTCCTGCATCTGCCCGCCCGCGATATACGTGTACTCGCTGAGCAGTTCGAACTCCGGCGTCAGCGCCCAGCCGAGCCGGTCGCGGATCCCCGCTTCCTCGCGCCAGACAAGGCCAAAGCCGCGCTTGGGCTGGTACAGCCCTTCCGGCGGGACAAGGCTCGGATCTGTCTCCGGATCGCCTTCCTCGAACTCGTCGACGTAGCAGAACCAGTCGCCAGTGTTCGGGTCGTCAGCGCTGGCCGCCATCACCCACGTCTGCCGCAGGTGACGGATCCAGAACATGCGCCCGTCTTCAAAGACCTGCTCGGCACCCTGCACCTGCGCGACGACCGGCGTCGGGAAGCCAGCCGGGGCGGGTGTCGGCTCCATCACAGGCGGCGTGGTCGCGGTCGGCTGGGCCGGCTGCGCCACCTGCTCCGGCGCGGCGGGCGCGTTCCAGACGCGCACCGTCCCGTTGGAGCCAGTCGCAGACAGCAGCGTGCCATCCGGACTGAACATCACGCGGCTGACAACGCTCGCCGGACCGGCAAGCTGCGCCAGACCCGCGCCATCGGCAGCGCTCCACAGGCGCACGGAGCCATCGACGCTCGCGCTGGCAACCAGCGCGCCGTTCGGGCTGAACGCGACATCGGTCACGATCG
>CAZVCM010000017.1:0-27962 GCA_964626105.1 uncultured Thermoflexus sp. | reverse complement strand
GCGCGAGACGGTCTGGTACGACACACCGGCTTCGCGCGCCACATCGCGGATCGTGGGACGTTGCTTATTTTTCGCGTTTTTCATACAGGCGCGAGGCGCCGCTCCTCAGAGGTTTCGAGTGAACGCATATCATGATTGTACGTGAACTGTCACATTTCCTCAAGCACCGGATTTTTGCGCGTCGCGTACCGGAAATCCAGACAATTTTCCGTTACCTACTTGAGTCCAGACAACAACCTGTGATAAAGTGAAAAGTGACCGTTCACATTTTGTTGCGTCAGCAAAGAAGGCCATGCCTACCGAACAAGCCTCGACGCACAACCACCCGCCCAAAAGGCCGCACTTAATAGGGAAATATTAGGAGGTCTGCAGCATGAAATTCCGACTTACGCTTTTTCTTGTCCTGATCGCCATGCTCGCCCTGCCCTTCCAGTCGCTATCTGCTCAGGAAGGGATCACATACGCTGAATCGCCCATGCTCGCCGCGCGCGTGGCCGCCGGTGAGCTCCCGCCGGTCGAAGAGCGTCTCCCCGCGAATCCGCGCGTGCTCGAGTTACCCTGGTCCGAGATCGGTGCCTATGGCGGCGATCTGCGCGTCCCGTTCGGCGGCGACAGCCCCTTCTGGGGCGGCCAGATGGTCTTCTGGTCAGCGTGGCGCGGGCTGGTCAACTGGAATGAGGACTTCAGCGACTGGGTGCCGAACCTCGCCGAGAGCGTGGACGTCGATGAAGACGCAACCGAGTACGTTTTCCACCTGCGTGAAGGCGTGAAATGGTCAGACGGCGCGCCGTTCACCGCCGATGACATCGTCTTCTACGTCGAAGACATCATGAAGAACGACGAGATCAATGGCGGCAACTTCCCCGAAGGGTGGCTTTTGCCCGGAGACGAGCCGCCGGTCGCCGAGGCGCTGGACGACTACACCGTGCGCATCACGTTTGACGTGCCGTACGGCATGTTCCTGCTGAACATGGCGGGCTGGGACGGCTGGCAGATGACCGCCGCGCCGAAGCACTACCTACAGCAGTTCCACATCGACTACAACCCGGATGGCATCGACGATCTGATCGCGGAGACCGAGGCCGCTAGCGACTGGGTGTCGCTGTTCCAGATGAAGTCCGCCGTTGGGCCGGGCACCGATCAGGCGGTCGTGATGCGCGATGTCGAGTACCCGACGCTGTTCCCGTGGATTGTCACGCAGCCGCTGGGCAGCGGCACGACCTTCATCGCCGAGCGCAACCCGTACTACTACTGGGTAGATGCGGCGGGCAACCAGCTTCCCTACATCGACCGTATCGTCGAGACTGCCTATCAGGACGAGCAGACACTGCTTCTGGACGTGCTGGCGGGGGAGTTCGACACAATGCCCAACCCCGCCAACGAAAACCGTCCGCTGTTCTTCCAGAACGAAGAGACTTCGGGCCAGAAGGTTTACGTCCTGCCGCGCGAGGGCGGCGGCGTGGTGTCGATCATGTTCAACATGACGCATCCGGAGCTGGGCGATATCTTCAGCGAGAAAGACTTCCGCATCGGAATGTCCCACGCGATCGACCGGCAGGAGATCGTGGATATCGTCTACTTCGGCGAGGGCAATCTCCGCCAGATCTCGCCCAATGAGGACTCGCCGCTCTACAACGATCAACTCAGCACGCAGTACCTGGAGTACGATGTCGATCTGGCCAACGAATATCTCGACCGCGTGCTGCCAGACAAAGACGCTGATGGCTGGCGCCTCAAGCCCGATGGCCAGAAACTGAGCATTGTCTTCACCATCCAGACCGGTGACTATGGCCTGAACTTCCTCGGCACGGCGGAGCTACTCAAGCAGTACTTCGCTGATGTGGGCGTAGACGTCATCCTTGACGTGGTTGATAACGACGTCTGGGGCGACCGCCGCAACAACAACACCATGGAAGCGACCGTCTACACCGGCGAGGGTGGCGTGGGTATCTCGGCCATCTTCGACAGCCGCTACTTCGTCCCGAACAGTGGCTCGCAGATCTGGGGCAACGCCTGGGCGATCTGGTATCTTGAGAAAGATAACCCCGCCGGGGTCGAGCCGCCGCCGCTGATCATGGACCAGCTCAAGCGGATGGAGCGCGTGCGCCAGGCGCCGACCTCTGAGGAGCGGATCGAGCTCATGCAGGAAGTCCTGCAGGTTGCTGCGGATGAATTCTGGGTGCTCGGTATCGCCAGCCCGCCGACAACCTACCGTCCAGTAAATGCCAGGATCGCGAACGTGCCGGAGAGCTGGATCGACGGCTGGCCAGTGGGCGGCGTGGCAATCGCCTTCCCAGAGCAGTGGTATTGGACCGAATAGGGACTTGCTCTGTCGCAATCAGAAAGGCTTCTCTCGCCCGAGAGATGCATGGCAAACCGGGGCGGGTTATCATCCCGCCCCAACAATTATTTAGGGTTGGCGGAGAGATCGTCGTATGGCGAAATACGTCTTCAGGCGCATCCTGTACATGATCCCGATGATGTTCATCATCTCGCTGCTGGCATTCATCGTGATCCAGCTTCCGCCCGGCGACTACGTCTCGAAGATGATCGAGGAGATGCGGAACCTGCAGGGCACGAACTGGACGCCGCAATTCGAGGAAGCGATGCGCGAGCGGTACGGGCTAAACGAGCCGGTATTGGTGCAGTATGGCAAGTGGATTGGCAATATCGTGCTGCATGGCGATTTCGGCTATTCCTTCCAGAACAACGCGCCGTCGCAACAAATCATCTGGGACCGGCTCGGGCTGACGGTCGCGATCGCGCTGGCAAGCTTCCTGTTCTCCTGGGTGGTTGCGCTGCCGATCGGAATCTATTCTGCGGTGCGACAGTATAGCATCGGAGATTACATTTTTAGCGTTCTCGGGTTCATCGGCATGGCGATCCCCGGCTTTCTCATCGCGCTGGTCGTGATGTATGTCGCCTTCGCTCGGTGGAACGTCAGCATCAGCGGGTTGTTCTCGGCGGAATACGCCAACGCACCGTGGAGCCTCGGCAAGTTCGTGGATCTGCTCAAGCATATCTGGCTGCCAATGATCATCGTCGGCACTGGCGGGACCGCCGGGCTGATCCGCATCATGCGCGCCAATCTGCTCGACGAGCTGGACAAGCCCTACGTCGACACCGCGCGCGCCAAAGGGATGCCCGAATGGCGTCTGCTGCTCAAGTACCCGGTGCGGCACGCGCTCAACCCGTTCATCAGCACGCTCGGCTGGACGCTTCCGGCGCTCGTCGCGGGCGAGGCGATCGTCTCTATCGTGCTCAACCTGCCCACAACCGGCCCCGTTTACCTGATGGCGCTGCGCGTGCAGGACATGCACGTCGCCGCCGGGTTCCTGCTGCTGTTGAGCTTCCTCACCCTCTCCGGCACGCTGCTGTCGGACATTCTGCTGGCGTGGCTGGACCCGCGTATCCGCTATGAATGAGGCGACGGACGATGGCGAATGACGCAATGCGACATGCAGACCGGGTGAAATGGTCCGACACAACGCCCGCCGACAGCCTCGACGCCCCACAGGTCGCGATCGCCTCGCAGTGGCGGTTGATGTGGTGGAAGTTCCGCAAGCACCGGCTGGCGATGGTCAGCCTGCTGATCGTCGTCACACTGTACACGGTGGCTATCTTTGCGGGGTTCTTCGCTCCGCAGGCGAAGCCCACCTATCATCGCAACTATACGCAGGCGCCGCCGCAGAGGATTCACTGGTTCGACAATGGCAAGTTCGCCCCGTTCGTCTACGGCTACGAGCAGGAGACCGACCCCCGCACCTTCGAGCGGCGCTATACAGTCAACGAACAGGAGAAAATTCCGCTTGGCTTCTTCGTAAAGGGCGATCCATATGCGATCGGTCTCAGCGGGCTGCCAGTCGGCTGGCTCAACAAGCTGCACATTAAGGCCGATATTCACTTCTTCGGGGCGAAGAACCACGGCGACCCGTTCTATCTCTTTGGCGCGGACGATCTGGGGCGCGACGTGTGGAGCCGCGTGATCTACGCCTCGCAGATTTCGCTATCGGTCGGGTTGGTCGGCGTGTTCCTCAGCCTCGGGTTGGGCATCATCCTCGGCGGGCTGTCCGGTATGATCGGCGGTCAGGTCGATAACCTGATCCAGCGACTGATCGAGCTGTTGCGCTCGATCCCGGATATCCCCTTGTGGATGGCGCTGGCGACAGCGGTCCCCGCGCGGTGGGACCCGACCCTGGTCTACTTCGGGATCACGGTCGTGCTGTCGCTGCTAGGCTGGACGCATATGGCGCGTGTGGTGCGGGGCCGCTTTCTGGCGCTGCGCGAAGAAGACTTCATCCTGGCAGCAGAACTGGACGGCGTGCCGCGTCTTCGGATCATCACCCGGCACATGGTTCCGTCCTTTCTCAGCCACATCATCGCCTCGGTCACGCTCGCCATTCCCGGCATGATCCTCGGTGAAACGGCGCTGAGCTTCCTGGGGCTGGGCTTGCAGGCGCCAGCGGTCAGTTGGGGCGTGATGCTGAGAGACGCGCAGAGCATCCGCGTGATCGCCAACATGCCCTGGATGCTGATCCCCGGCGTGGCGGTGTCGCTCACTGTGCTGGTGTTCAACTTCCTGGGTGACGGTCTGCGCGACGCAGCCGATCCCTATCGTTAGGTAGTGACGAGTGGCAGACAGGCACATGGAAGAAACGACAACCCGCACCACGAACGCTGACGCGCTGTTGGAGCTGCGCGATCTGAAGCTGCACTTCTTCACCGGCGAGGGCGTGGTGCGCGCCGTGAATGGCGCCAGCTACACCGTCAAGCGTGGGAAAACGCTGTGCGTCGTGGGGGAAAGCGGCTGCGGCAAAAGCGTGGCAGCGCGCGCGATTCTGAACATCGTCCACCGCCCCGGCAAGATCGTCGGCGGCGAGATTCTGTACCATCGCCCGCTGCCCAGCGGCGGCGCCGAGACGATCGACATTGCGAAGCTGCCCCCGCGCGGCACGGCAATCCGGCGGATTCGCGGCGCCGAGATCGCGATGATCTTTCAAGAGCCGATGACCTCGCTCAGTATGCTGCACACTGTCGGCAACCAGATCATCGAGGCGATACGCCTGCACAACCGCGTGTCGGAAGTCGAAGCGCGCGAGCGCGCCATTGACCTGCTCGACCGCGTTGGCATCCCGCAACCCGAGGTGCGCATCGACGAGTACCCGTTCCGGCTGAGCGGCGGAATGCGCCAGCGCTGCATGATCGCAATGGCGCTGTCGTGCAATCCGAAGCTGCTGATCGCCGACGAGCCGACGACCGCGCTCGACGTTACCACACAGGCGCAGATTCTCGACCTGATGCAGGAACTCCAAGACGAGTATGGGATGTCGATCTTATTCATTACGCACGATCTCGGCGTGGTGGCAGAGATCGCGGACGATGTCGCGGTGATGTACATGGGCAACGTGGTCGAACGCACAGATGTCGACACGCTGTTCAACGCGCCGAAGCATCCGTACACGATCTCGCTGCTGCGCTCGATCCCGAAGATCGGCCCGGCGCGCTCGCGGCTCGACCCAATCCAGGGCATGGTCCCGTCGCCCTACCACCAGCTGAGCGGGTGCTTGTTTCACCCGCGCTGCGACCGGGCGATGAGAGGCGTGTGCGATCGCGTCGTCCCACAGCCGATCCAGCTCGACGAGAATCACATTGTCGAATGCTTGCTCTACGACGAGCGATACCAGCCCGCTGCTGCACAAGGGGGCCAACATGGATAACGTTACTGCGCCGGTTGGCGATCAGCCCCTGCTTGACGTGCGCGACCTCAAGATGTGGTTTGCGCGGCAAAAAGGGACCTTCCGCCAGGAAACGCGTCTGGTCAAGGCGGTCGACAACGTCAACTTCTCGATCGTGCGCGGCGAGACGCTGGGGCTGGTCGGCGAAAGCGGCTGCGGCAAAACTACCGTCGGGCGGTGCATCGTGCGCGCCTATAAGCCCACCGCCGGGGAGATTTTATATTACGAGGGCGCGGCCAATGTGGTCGATCTGGCGCAGCTTGAGCGCAAGGACCTGCGCCCCTATCGCCAGCAGATCCGCATGATCTTCCAAGACCCGTACTCGTCGCTCAACCCGCGCATGACGGTGTTTGAGATCGTCGCCGAGGTGTTGAAGGTCAACAAGCTGGCGTCTGGCAAAAAGCTCGAAGACCGCGTCGCGCAACTGCTCCAGCGGGTGGGCCTGCGCCCGGAGTATATGCGCCGCTATCCGCACGCGTTCAGCGGCGGCGAGCGCCAGCGGATCGTGATTGCGCGCGCGCTCGCCACTGACCCACGCCTGATCGTGGCGGACGAGGCGATCTCGGCGCTGGATGTCTCGATCCGCGCGCAGGTGCTGAACCTGCTCGAAGACCTGCAGGCGGAACTGGGCCTGACGTATCTCTTCATCGCGCACGATCTGAGCGTGATCCGGCACATCTGCGATCGCGTCGCGGTGATGTACGTCGGCAAGCTGGTCGAAACGGCAGAGGCCACAACCCTCTACACGTTTCCCAAGCATCCTTACACTGAAGCGCTGCTCTCTGCCGTCCCGATCCACAACCCACGCCTGCGCGACAAAACGCGTCGCATCCGCCTGGAAGGGGATGTCGCCGACCCTGCCAACCCGCCGAGCGGCTGCTACTTCCACCCGCGCTGCCGCTATGCGCAGGAGCGCTGCGCCCGCGAGGAGCCAGCGCTGCGTCCGATCGAGAGCCGCGCGGCAGATGGCCGCACGCACCCGCACTATGTCGCGTGCCATTTCGCCGAGGAACTGTCGCTGCGCGGTGTAATTGCCGAAGGGCAGGTATCGCAGGCTAGCGATTAGCCCGGCGAGGCGTTCCATCGCGCAGCCAGGACGGTGTACAATGCTGACTTTGGGCGATCTGCCGGATCGCCCGCGCTTATCCTGATTTCGCAGACCGTGCAAGGAGCCTCACCTGATGGCCGTTGAAGCGCAGATCGACCGTTTATTGGAGCGGATGTCCCTGGCGGAAAAGGTCGGGCAGATGTGCCAGTTTCCGATTTCGCTGCCGCAGCTTGAAGACCGCATCCGGCGCGGCATGGCCGGATCGGTGATTTATTCGGGCACGCCGCTGCCCGGCACCGGCCCGCAGGACCCGGTCACCGCCTCGCGGCTGAACCGCTTGCAGCGCATCGCGATCGAGGAATCGCCATCCGGCATTCCGCTGCTGATCGGGCGTGACGTGCTTCATGGCTACAAGACGGTGTTCCCGATCCCGCTCGGCATGGCGGCGAGTTGGTCACCTGAGGTCGTGCGCGAGGCAGCGCGTGTCGCGGCGCGCGAGGCATCGGCAGACGGCATCCGCTGGACGTTCGCGCCCATGCTCGACATCGCCCGTGACCCGCGCTGGGGACGCATCGCCGAAGGCTTCGGTGAAGACCCGTATCTCTGCTCGGCGCTGGGAGTGGCGGCGGTGCAGGGTTTTCAGGGCGACAACCTGCGCAATCCGGAAACAGTCCTCGCCTGCGCCAAACACTACGCGGGCTACGGCGCCGCCGAGGGGGGGCGCGACTACAACACAATCGAGATCACGACCGCGACGATGCGCAACGTCTACCTGCCCTCATTCCACGCGGCGGTGCAGGCGGGCGCGGGATCGATTATGGCGGCCTTTCCGGATCTCGGCGGCGTGCCGGTCACCGCGCACCGCGAGCTGCTCACCACCATCCTGAAGGAAGAGTGGGGCTTTGACGGGCTTGTGATCAGCGACTGGGCCGCGATTGACGAGCTACGCTATCACGGCGTCGCGGCAGACCGGGCCGAGGCCGCCCGGCTGGCGGCGCGGGCAGGCGTCGATATGGATATGGCGGCGGATGTGTACTTCGACGAGCTGGTTGGGCAGGTGGAATCCGGCGCGCTGCCTGAGACCGTGATCGACGAGGCCGTGCGGTGCATCCTGCGCGTAAAGTTCCGCCTGGGGCTGTTCGATCAGCCGTACACCGACGAGGGGCGCGCCGTCGTGCATTTGCGTGACGATCACCTGCAAGCGGCCCGCGACGCAGCGGCGAAATCGCTGGTGCTGCTCAAGAACGATGGCATCCTGCCGCTAGAGAAATCTGGTCTGACGATTGGCGTCTTCGGCCCGCTGGCGGACGCGCGCCGTACCCTGTTCGGCTCGTGGGTGCTCGATGGCGTGGAAGATCGCGTCGTCTCGATCCTCGACCGCATCCGCGAGACAGCGGCGGACGGCGCCGAGATCCTCACCGCTGAGCTATGGGACGACGCGCTCAAGCGGGCGCAGCGCTGCGACATGGTGATCGCCGTGATGGGCGAAGGCATCTCGCGCTCTGGCGAGGACAACTGCACCACGACGCTCGACCTGCCACCGGGGCAGCAAGCGTTCCTCGACGCGCTTCACGCGCTGCGCGTGCCGACCGTGGTTGTGCTGCTGGCGGGGCGCTCGCTGGCGCTGGAGCGAGTCGACCAGACCGCGAGCGCGATCCTTATGACGTGGCATCCTGGCACGGAAGGCGCGCAGGCGATCGCCGACGCGCTGTTTGGCGACGCGAATCCGAGCGGTAAGCTGCCGGTGACGTTTCCGCGAACGGTCGGGCAGGTCCCGCTGTACTACAACCACCGCCCAACCGGGCGCCCGCTGCCGGATGACCGCAAGCACACACGCTATGTCGACCAGCTTGACAGCCCGCTCTACCCGTTCGGCTACGGACTGAGCTACACCACGTTTGAGTACCGCGACCTACGCATCACGCCAGACGGGCCGTCGGTGGTCACGGTCAGCGCGGAAGTCACCAACACCGGCGCGCGCGCGGGCGACGAGATCGTGCAGTTATACATCCGCGATCTTGTGGCGAGCATCAGCCGCCCGGTGAAGGAGTTAAAGGGCTTTGCGCGTGTCTCGCTGGCGCCGGGCGAATCGCAGACCGTCACGTTCCGGCTGGCGGCAGAGGATCTCGGCTTTTATGACGCGACCGGACGCTGGACGTTCGAGCCTGGCACGTTCGCAGTATGGGTCGGTCCGGACTCTGCGCGCGGGCTGAGCGGCGAATTCACCATCGACAGCGCCTGATCGGGCGCGCAGCTTATTCACCCAACGCAGGAGACATCGCACGTCATGACACAGTTTCCGCCCATCAACCCCCGGCTGCCGCGCTTGTGGCACGGCGCGGACTATAGCCCCGAGCAGTGGACGCCCGACATCTGGCAGGAAGACATGCGGCTGATGCGGCTCGCCCGATGCAACGTGATGTCGGTCGGGATTTTCGCCTGGGCTGCGCTGGAGCCGGAAGAGGGCTGTTACCGGTTCGAATGGCTGGACCAGGTGCTGGATTTGATGGCGGAGAACAACGTTTACGCGCTACTGGCGACCCCCAGCGGCGCGAAACCCGCGTGGCTGGCGGCGAAATACCCGGAAGTCCGGCGCGTGAGGCCGGATGGCGTGCGCGAGCTACAGGGCGGGCGGCACAACCATTGCCTGACCTCGCCCGTCTACCGCGCCAAGACACGCCAGATCAACACCCTGCTCGCCGAGCGTTACCAAGACCATCCCGCGCTGCTGATGTGGCATGTCTCCAACGAGTACAGCGGCGAGTGCCGCTGTGACCTCTGCCGCGCGGCGTTCCGCGACTGGCTGCACCGCAAATACGGCACGCTCGACGCGCTCAATCACGCGTGGTGGACGGCCTTCTGGAGCCACACCTACACGGACTGGTCGCAGATTGACCCGCCCACTCCCATCGGCGAGACCTCGATTCACGGGCTAAGCCTCGACTGGAAGCGTTTCGTTACCGACCAGACGCTGGACTTCATGCGCAACGAGATCGCGCCTCTGCGCCAGATCACGCCAGACGTGCCGCTGACGACAAACTTCATGGGCGCGTTTCCGGGGCTGAACTATTGGAAGCTGGCGCCCGCGCTCGACGTGATCTCGTGGGACAGCTACCCGCTGTGGCACCAGGGCGCGCCAGACGCCGAGCACGCCGTAAAGACCGCCTTCATCCACGACATCCACCGCAGCATGAAAGGCGGGCGCCCGTTCATGCTGATGGAAAGCACGCCGAGCGTCACAAACTGGCACCCGCACGCCAGGCTCAAGCGCCCCGGGATGCACCTGCTCTCGTCACTGCAAGCGGTCGCGCATGGGGCGGACACGGTTCAATATTTCCAGTGGCGCAAGAGCCGGGGCAGCAGCGAGAAGTTTCACGGCGCGGTGGTCGATCACGCCGGGCACGATCGCACGCGCGTCTTCGGCGATGTCGCGGAGGTGGGCGCGGCGCTCGAGCGGCTGGCGCCGGTGCTTGGCGCGGGTGTCGCGGCACGTGTCGCGATTATCTACGACTGGGAGAACCGTTGGGCGCTGGAAGGCGCGCAGGGGCCGCTACAAGGCGACAAAGGCTATTGGGACGCGTGCCTCGACCACTATCGCGCTTTCTGGCAGCGCGGCGTGCCGGTCGACGTGATCGATATGGAGCAGGACCCCGCCCGGTACGACCTCGTCATCGCGCCGATGCTGTACATGGTGCGGCCCGGCGTGGCAGAGCGCCTCAGCGCGTGGGTCGCGGCAGGCGGCACGCTTGTAGCGACGTACTGGTCTGGTGTGGTGGATGAGAATGACCTGTGCTTCCTGGGCGGGTTCCCTGGCCCGCTGCGCGACCTGCTCGGCGTGTGGGCGGAAGAGATCGATGCGCTGACGCCTGACGACGAGAACTGCGTCGCAATCGCGCCGGATACCCCGCTTGGGCTGGCGGGCACGTACCGCGCGCGCGACCTGTGCGAGCTGATTCACCCCGAAGGCGCGCGCGTGCTGGCGACGTATCAGGCAGACTTCTACGCGGGGCGCCCGGCGCTGACTGTCAACACATTCGGCGAAGGGCAAGCGTACTACGTCGCGTCGCGCAACGAGCAGCATTTCACAGATGACTTCTGCCGCGCCCTATGCGACGCGCGGAGCATCCGCCCGATCCTTAACGTCGAGCTACCGCCGGGGGTCAGCGTGCAGGCGCGCACCGATGGCACGCGCCTGTTTGCGTTCGTGATGAACTTCGCGCCAGAACCGGTCCGTGTGCCGCTCGATGGACAGCGGTACACCGACCTGCTGACCGGCGAACCCGCGTCCGCAACACTCGATCTCGCGCCGTATGGCGTGGCGGTGCTTGAGCCAGCGCGTTAAGGCACCCGCTCCAGCGCGGCCCGCAGCATCTGCCCGGTGATCGAGTCGGGCGTGGCGGCGATCGTCTCTGGCGCGCCGGTCGCGACGACCTCGCCGCCCGCCTCACCCCCTTCTGGGCCGAGGTCGATCACCCAGTCGGCGCATTTCACCACGTCCAGATTATGCTCGACCACGATGACGGTGTTACCCGCGTCCACCAGCCGCTGCAGCAATGTGAGCAGGTTCGCCGTATCGGCAGGGTGCAAGCCGGTCGTCGGCTCGTCCAACAGATAAAGCGTGCGCCCGGTCGAGCGGCGCGCCAGCTCTTTCGCCAGCTTGACGCGCTGCGCTTCCCCACCGGAGAAAGTTGAGGCGGACTGCCCAAGCTGCAGATAGCCCATTCCCACCTCAGCCATCAGCCCGAGACGCGCTTTTGCCGCCGGAATATCCTCAAACAGCGCCAGCGCTTCCTCGATGGTCATGTCGAGCACCTGCGCGATGTTATAGCCACGGTACGTCACCGCCAGCACCTCGCGCTTGAAGCGCCGCCCGCGACAGACCGGGCAGCGCACCGCGACATCCGGCAGAAAGTGCATCTCGACAGAGAGCACGCCTGCCCCTTCGCAGCGGTCGCAGCGCCCACCGGGCACGTTGAACGAGAAATGCCGGGCGGTCAGGCCGCGCTCGCGGGCGTCAGGCTGCGCGGAGAACACCTGCCGGATCGGCGTCCAGGCGTCAGTATAGGTCGCGGCATTGGAACGCGTCGACCGGCCAAGCGGACTCTGGTCGATGGTGATGATCTTGTCGAACTGCTCCCACCCCTCGATCGCGTCGTGCTCGCCCGGCTGCGCGATCGCGCCGTAGAAATGCTGGCGCGCGGCGCGATCGAGAATGTCGAACATCAGCGACGATTTACCCGATCCCGAAACGCCGGTCACGGCGGTCAGCGTGCGCGCTGGAAACACGACCGTGATGTTCTTCAGGTTGTGCACACGCGCGCCACGAACAGTCAGCCCCTGCTCGCGGACTGGGCGGCGCGTGGCGGGCATGGGGACGCGAGCCGTTCCCGCCAGATACTGCCCAGTGACCGAACCAGGCGTCTCCGCCACCACGTCCGGCGGCCCCTGGGCGACGATTTCCCCGCCGAAGCGGCCCGCCCCTGGCCCGAAGTCCACCACCCAATCCGCCGCGCTGACGAGATCCATATCGTGCTCGATCACCAGGACGGTGTTGCCCAGGTCTCGCAGAGCGCGCAGCATCGTAGCGAGGCGGAGATTGTCGCGCGGGTGCAACCCGATCGTCGGCTCGTCCAGCACATAGAGCACGCCGGTCAGGCCGGAACCCAGCAGCGCCGCCAGCCGCAACCGCCGCGCCTCGCCTGCCGAGAGCGAGGGGGTGGCGCGGTCCAGCGTTAGATAGCCCAGCCCGACCTCAACCAACCGCCGGATATACTCCCGCAAATCAGCCACAATCGGCTCGGCAATCAGCCATTCTTCGGCGGGCAAGTCTTCACGCAAGCCTTCCACCCATGCCGCCAGCCGGTCCAGGGGCAAGCGGCTCACCTCGACGATGTTCCGCCCGGCAACCGTCACAGCCCGGACCTCAGGGCGCAGGCGCGTCCCGTCGCATTCCGGGCAGGTCTGCAAGATCAGCAGGCTTTCCAGCCGGTCGACAGACTCGGAGGCCTCGCTCGTAGCGCGCTCCTCGTGGCGGCGCAGCAGGTTCGTCACCACGCCTTCGAAACGCCCACTCGCGACAGTAGCAGGCGGCTCGATCTGCGGGTAATGGCGGCGAAACTCGGCGCTGTGCACGCCGTAGAGCAGCAAGTCGCGCGGCGCGGGCGCCCACTCGCGGACCGGCGCCGAGAGATCGAGCGCGAAGCCGTAGTGACTGGCGGCAGCGCGCAGCGTCCCGGCATGGTACTCCATCATGCGCGGATCCCAAGCCAGCACCGCCCCGTCCATCACACCCTTGTCCTCGTCGAGAATGCGCGGCAAGTTGGCGGTGTAGATCGTCCCCAGGCCAGTGCAAGTCGGGCACGCGCCTGCCGGTTTGTTGAACGAGAAGTACGCCATCCCCATATCCGGCAGCAGCGCGCCGCAGTTCGGGCACGCGACAGTGTACGCCGCATCGCCATCGCCCTCGTCGGCATCCCACACGCTCTCCGCGCCTTCGTCCAGACCATGCTCTGGCGGCACGTCCGCGCCGCACTCTGGGCAGGGCCGGTGCCCCGCGTGCGCGAACAGGATACGCAGATAGGAATAGACCTCGGTCGCAGTGTCGACCGTCGAGCGTGGTGACCGGTTGCTATTGCGCTGGTCCACACTGATCGAGGGTGACAGACCAATGATGGCGTCGAACGGCGGGCGGCTCTCATAGGTCACCATCCCGAGCGATTCCAAGTACTGACGCTGGCCTTCTTTGTAGAGCGTGTCGAAGGCCATGGTCGACTTGCCCGAGCCCGACAAACCGGTGAAAACGACGAACCGATTTTTCGGCAGTGAGAACGAGACGTTCTTCAGGTTGTGGAGCCGCGCTCCTTTGATGATGATGTCGTCGTGCACAGCCAGCTTCCTTCCCGCAAATTCTTCGGACGAATGTCTCGCAATTCTCAGTATACGACCTTGGTGCGCCCACTGGAGGGTTTGAGGGGATGCAGCGCATCACTCCCCCGCACGATAGCACGGGCAAGCAGAATAGCTTAGCAGATAGTCCGCTAGAAGTTTGTGAGGTGACTGGCTATTGGGGAAGTGATACGAGCATCGCGCTAGCGGAAAGCCGCTAGCCGTAGCGCAGTTCTTCGGCAGGTGGCACGCCGGTCCCCGAGTCATAGCGCCGGAGCCCGGTTGCCTGCAAGAACAACATGCTGAGATACAGGGGATTCAGAATCACATAGCGCCGCCACAACCTGCGCGGCTCCTTCACCAGTCGGAACAGCCATTCCAGCCCCAGGCGCTGCAGGCGCGGAGGCGCCTGCGCCAGCGTCCCCGCGTGGAAGTCGAACGCCGCGCCAACCGCCAGCACCGGCATCGAAAGCGCATCTCGATACTCGTAGGCCCAGACTTCCTGGCGCGGGCAGCCCAGCCCCACAAAGACGATCCGCGCGTCACTGTCGCGAATCGTCTGCACGATCTCGGCTTTCTCGTCAGGCGTCACCTGCCGGAAGCGGGACGGTTGAATCCCCGCGATCTGCAGGCCAGGAAAGCGCGCGGTCAGACGTCCGGCGAAGCGCTGGATCACATCCGGCTTGCTGCCATAGAGGTAAATGGGCAGCCCGTCGCGGGCGGCGCGCTCGCAAACCTTGATCGTCAGAGTCGGCCCGTAAACGCGATCGGGCAGGCCCGCCTTGTGCAGCCAATTGAGCGCCCAGCGCACCGGCTGGCCGTCCGGCGTGAGCAGGTCGAAATGGTTGAGCCGATAGCGGTGGACGGCATCCAGCGCGCCAGTCATCACGCCATGCACCGCCAGCGCCGAGATCGCCATCGGCTGGCTGGCGTGCGCTGCCTGCGCGATCCGCTCGACCGCGGCCTCGTAGTCGATCGCGTCGACCTGGACGCCGAGGATGTTGCGTTTTCCGCGGTCGATCATGTCTGGGGCAGCCAGCGCTCGCGATTCTGCTCGTACATCTCGCGCAGAATCTGCGGGACGTCGTATTGCATCTGCCAATCGGGATAGTGCGCCTGGAATTTGCTCAGGTCGCTGACATACCAGATGTGATCGCCGATGCGGTTGGTTTCGGAATAGGACCACTGCATCTCGTTGCCAGTGATCTCCTCGCACATCTCGATCGCTTCCAGCATCGAGCAGTTGCTGAACCGCCCGCCACCCATGTTGTAGACTTCAGCAACGCGCGGCGCCTGATAAAACGCGTACATCGCGCTCACCAGATCGGCGCTGTGGATGTTGTCGCGAACCTGTTTCCCCTTGTAGCCGAACACAGTATAGGGCGTGTTCGTCGCCGCGCACTTCATCAGATACGCCAGGAAGCCGTGTAACTCTGCCCCGGAATGGTTCGGGCCGGTAAGGCAACCGCCGCGCATACAGGTTGTGCGCATGTCGAAGTAACGGCCATACTCCTGCACCATCACGTCGGCGGCCACTTTCGACGCGCCGAAGATGCTGTGCAGCGAGTGGTCGATGGTCATGTCTTCGGGAATGCCGCCGGCGTATGGATGCGACGGATCGATCTCCCAGCGCGTATCCAACTCAACCAGCGGGAGCCGGTTCGGCGCATCTCCGTAGACTTTGTTGGTTGAGGTGAAGATAAAGACCGCTTCCGGATTCGTCTGACGCGTGGCTTCCAGCATATTCAGCGTGCCGGTGGCGTTCACGCCGAAATCGGTCAGTGGCTCGCGCGCGGCCCAGTCGTGCGAGGGCTGCGCTGCGGCATGGATCACCAGTTCAATCGCCTTCCCATAACGCTCAAACACCTTCGCCAGCGCGTCAAAATCACGGATGTCGGCATCCACATGCGTGTACTGCGTGCCGAGCCGCTGCTCCAGAGCGTCGCGTCGCCAGTCAGTCGAGGCTTGCGGGCCAAAGAAGTAGCTCCGCATGTCGTTGTCAATTCCGACGATGTCAAACCCGAGCTTGGCGAAGAATTCGGCGGCCTCAGAGCCAATCAAGCCTGAAGACCCGGTGATGATTGCGACAGACATAACAGCCCTCTCTACTGTGCGACGGTGGATCTCGTGATGCGGCGACCGCCTCAATGGAGCATGGCGCCAGCAATAACTGCTCGTTACCAGGCGGCGCGCGGCCAGCCAGAGAGTAGTATACTCCGTCCGCTCGACCTGTCTAGAGCGGTTGCGCGCTGGGTGAGATGCTTCGCCGCACGATGACCGCACAAAACCCCCGCAGGCATCGAGCGCCCGCGGGGATTGCGTTCAAGCGGTACCAGCATGTGTTTCGATCAGTGTGTCGCGACAAGATAGTCGATCACCGCCGCGCGCTCTTCTTCGTTCAACTGCGCGCCAAAGCTGATCATCGTGTCGACGGTTTGCGTCCAGCCGTCTTCGTCCTTATCCTGCGCGTCGATCCGATCACGCGTGTGGCACACGGTGCAGCGCTCGTTGACCAGCGCATCACCATCCAGCGCCGCGCCTTCGTCGCCCTCACCCTCGTCTTCCATCATTTCGCCGCCGCCAGCCCATTCGTCGAAATTATCCAGGTTGTAGAGGCTGAACGGCCCCATCAGGACGCGCTTGCCGTCTTCGCGGTTCGGATCCTCTTCGATGGTGTACTCACCCATCCGGCCCGCGACGAACTGCTCGCCCACTTCGCCGGTAAGCTGCCCCGACGCGAGCAGATACGAGACGTAGTACGACAGGTAACCGAGGTCATGGAAGCTCCATAGCGCGAACTCCTGCGCGCAGCCCGCCTCCACGAACGACTCCATTTCCGAGGGCAGCCCCAGCCCGCTGAGCAGCACTTCGCCGCACAGCCCTTCGTCTTGCAGCGCTTTCCCCGCCGCCGCGATACCAACCGTCGTCGGCGCCATGATCAGCCGCAGATCGGGGTGGCTGTCTACCAGGCCAAGCGTCTGATTGTAGCTGTCTTCGGGCACGTCATTGCCGTACACGATATCGACCAGCTCAAGGTTGGCATATTTCTCATCGCTCGCCAGCGCTTCCTGCATCGCTTCGATCCATGCGTTTTGGTTAGACGCATCCGGCGTGGCGGACAGGATCGCAAACTGGCCGCCTCCCTCACCGAGCAGATTCAGCGCCATATCGGCCATCACGACGCCGGTTTCACTGAAGTCCACCTGCGCGATGAACAGGTCTTCACCCTCGGGCAACACCGGGGAGTCCCACGTGACAATTGTGATACCCGCTTCGCGCGCGGCGGTGGTCGCGGGGACCAGTTCCTCATACGCGTTGGCCGAGATCATGATCGCGTCCACGCCTTCGGTCGTGCCGCTCGTGATGATTTCGATCTGGCCGGGAATCGCATTCTCAGGGGTGGGTCCGGTGAAGATCAGCTCGCCGGGGTTTTCAAGCTCTTCGTGTGCTTCCATCGCGCCGTTGTTCGCTTCAACGAACACCGGGTTGCCGGGGTCCTTTGGCAGCAGGATCATGTCCAGTTCCTGGCCCGGCTCGGCTTCCACCGGGCCGTCACCCTGCGCCATCACCGACATGGCCGGGGCCGCCAGCAGCGCAATCACTAGCAGGCTGGTCAAAACTTTCTTCGTTCCCATGCGACTTCCTCCTTGAGTTTAGCGGCTCGTGCAGCCAAACTTACGATCGGGCGATGGGTTTTGGATCTGCGGTTTGTCGCGTGTCTCCCTCCTCTTGTGCGCTGGCCGCGCCCAGCGGCCGTTTCTTCGCTCCACGTCGCAGCCACAAACGTCGCGCATCCCGCATCAGGTTCGGCAGCAGGACGGACGCGATCAGCAGCGTGCCGACCACGCTGGTCTGGATGTTGCCGGAATAGTGCGCCAGGGACATGCCATTGCGCAGGTTGAGCACCACCAAAATCGACAGGCCTACGCCGACCATTGTCCCGGTCCCGCCGAAGATGCTGACACCGCCGAGCAGCACCATCGTGATGATGTCCAGCTCAAATTCCTCGGCGACATTGGCGCGGACGGTTCCCAACCGAGCCGCCAGCAGCAACCCGCACAGCCCGGCGACCAGCCCGGACAGCACGAACAGCGACATCTTGGTGCGCCGCACCTTCAAGCCCGCGTAGCGCGCGGCGTTCCGGTTGTTGCCGATCACGTACACATGGCGCCCATAGGCGGTGAAGTGCAAAACCACCAGACTGACGATGAACAGCACAATAAAGATCACGATCCCGTACGACAGGGGGCCGAGCTGATCAGTCTGCCCGAGGCGGTTGAACCACTGTGGAAACTGGCCCACCGAGCGATCTTCGAGCAGGATGCGCGCCATGCCCCGGTATAAGATCAGCCCGGCGAGCGTCACCGCCAGTGACGGCAGATTCGCGTACGCAATCCAGACGCCCATAAACGCGCCGCACGCCATACCCGCCGCCAACGCCGCCAGGATCGAGACTTCCGCGGGAGCGCCCTGATCGTACAGCCATGCGAACAGGCACGCGCTCAGGCCCATCACCGACGCGACCGAGAGATCGATCTCGCCGTTGATGATGATGAACGTCATGATCAGCGCGACGATGATCTTCTCGATCGACAGTTGGAACAGGTTGACGAAGTTGCGCGTGCCCAGATAGTGGGGCGACATCTGGATGTTCGCGGCGATCACCAGCAGCAGGATCACCGCCAGCAGCGTCTCCCACCGAAGCAGCTCTCTCCAGTCTCGCAGGCGTGGCACGGCGGCTACTCCTTGTGCGCGGTCGCTCGACGAGCGACGTGAAGCTGCGCGGCGCTTCGCGCCCACAGGTCCCGCACGCGGTTCATCAGCAGCGCATCAGTCGCCACCGCAAGCAGGATGAACAGGCCGAAGATCGCATCTTTCCAGAACTCGTTAATCTGCATCCGGATGAGGCTCTGCTCCAGGATACCCATCAGAATCGCGCCGAGCATCATCCCGATCATTGTGCCAGAGCCGCCGAAGATGTTGACGCCGCCGACCACCACTGCCGCGATCACCTGCATGTGCAGGCCCTGCGCCGCGGTAGAGCTAATCGTCCCGATACGCGAGAGGTACATGAACCCGCCCAGGCCCGACAGCGCGCCGCACAGCACAAACGCCAGCAAGACGATCCGGCGCGTGGGCAGCCCGGCCATCTGCGCCGCGTCGGGGTTCGAGCCGATCGCATACAGGCGGCGGCCAAAGGGCAAGAAGATCAGCGCAAGCTGGAAGACGATCACGATCGCGACCGCGACCGCAAACAGCAAGCGGATCTCGACCTCGCCGATGGCAAACAAGTTTTCGCGCGGCAGATCGACCAGCCACGCGGGCAGATCGCGCACCAGGATGTTCTTCGCCTGCCCATATTGCACCAGCATGCCGCGATAGATCGCCAGCGTGCCCAGCGTGACGACAATCGCAGGGATGTTGCCGTACGCGACCAGCAGCCCGTTGATCAGACCTAGCGCCGCGCCCAGCCCCACCGCCAGCGCCAGCAGCGTCGCAGGGGACATATCGCTGTGCCGCGAGACCTGCTGGCCCGCGATGTACGCCGTGAAGCCGACGATCGAGCTGACTGAAAGGTCGATGTTGCGTGTCAGCACGACCATCGTCTCGCCCACAGCCACGACCATGATAATCATTACGCTCGACGAGATGCGCTGGAAGGTGCGCGGCGTGTAATAGTTGTCGATCTGGCTGCCAAAGAAGATGACGACCCCGATGATGACCAACAGCAAGCTCAGCTCGCGGATCTGCTCGGGGTGAATCAAACGCCGGATTCGGCTCACCTCACACGCCTCCTGCCGTCACACGCTGCCCCATCGCGGCGGTCATCACGGCTTCCTGGTCGGCCTGCTCGCTCGTGAAGATGCCCATCTGCCGCCCCTCGCGCATCACCAGAATCCGGTCACTCATCGCCAGCACTTCCGGTAGGTCCGAGGAGATCAGCAGGATGCCCAGCCCCTGTTTCGCCAGCTCGTTGACAATATGATGCACCTCGGCCTTGGCGCCGACGTCGATGCCGCGTGTCGGCTCGTCGAGGATCAGCAAGCGCGGCTCGGTGTTGAGCCATTTGCTGAGCACGACCTTCTGCTGGTTGCCGCCGGAAAGCTTGCGCGCGGGCACGCGGATTGAGGGCGTGCGGATCGAGAACCGCTCGCGGTACGTCTCCGCGACGCGATCCTCCTCGCGCCGCTTGACGATGCCGAGCCGGTTCAGATAGCGATTGAGCAGCGGCAGCGAAATGTTGGCGGACAGCCCCATCGGCATCACCAGGCCGAACTCGCGGCGATCTTCGGGCACATACGCGATTCCGAGCCGGGTCGCCTGATCCGGAGAGTGGATCGTGACGCGTTGCCCGTCATAGATGATCTCGCCCTCGTGCGCCGGGCTGACGCCGAACAAGGCCAGCGCCACGTCCGTCCGCCCAGAGCCGACCAGCCCGGCAAACCCCAGCACCTCGCCGTGATGGATGTCGAACGAGATATCTTCGAACGCGCCATGACGCGAGAGCCCGCGCACCGAGAGCAGCAGTTCGCCGCGCTCCGCTTCATCCTTGACGAAGAATGACTCCATGTCGCGCCCGACCATGTCGCGGATGGCGCTCTCGGTGGTGACCTCAGACGTGGGTGCAGACGAAATCAGCTTGCCGTCGCGCAGGATGGTGACGGTGTCTGCGATCTCAAAAATCTCTTCGAGGCGGTGGCTGATAAACAACACGGCCACGCCCTCGTCACGCAGCGTGCGAATCTGCTCAAACAACTGTTGCACTTCGTGGACCGACAGCGAGGCGGTCGGCTCGTCCATAATCAGCACGCGCGTCTTCAGCGAAAGCGCCTTAGCGATCTCGACCGTCTGCTGCGCGGCAAGCGTCAGCCCGCGCGCCTGGCTGCGCACGTCGAGCGACACGCCTAGCCGCGACAGGATCTCCTCGGCGTCGCGGTACATCCGGCGCCAGTTGACGACCGCGCCACGCTTCTGGTGGCTGATGAAAATATTCTCCGCCACGTTCAGATCGGGGAAGATCATCGGCTCCTGATAGATCGCGGCGATGCCGTGAAGTTGCGCCTGCGCGGCGTTCGTGATCTGGATCGGTTTGCCTTCGAGGAACAGCGCGCCCTGGTCCGCCTGGTAGACGCCGGTCATGATCTTGATCAGGGTAGACTTGCCCGCGCCGTTCTCCCCCAGCAGGGCGTGAACCCGCCCCGGGTAGAGCGTCAGCGAGACATCGTCCAGCGCCTGGGTTGCATCGAATCGTTTGGAAACGCCGCGTATTTCGAGAACAGGCGAGGGATGATCCATACGGTTTGCCCCGGTAGCCTACGCGCGAACAGCGTGCGAATCAGCGCCATCGAACAGTGGAAGGGCCGCAGGCACGATATCTGCGGTTGTGACGTGCCCGAAAGTCTACGGGAATAACGTGCTCGATCTCGCGAGCATAAACGTTAATTCTGCCCGGTAACACCCGCGATCAGCCCGATTATAGGCTGATACTTCTATAAAACGCAACGCCCGGTTACTGCTTTTATGTCTTTGTCTTGTGACTGGCGCGAACCGCAAGACGCGATTGCGTGATGCGCCGCGCATCCTCGACCACGCTGCGCAGCGCGTCTTGCGGCAGAAGCTCGCGCCCGATCCACTCAAGCAAGACAACCGCAACGCCCCCCGCGATCGCCGCGATAACGTACACCGGCCCGTCGCCGAGCCGCCCAAAGAGATAGCCGCTGGTGGCGAAGGTCAGCACGCCCGCTGAAAAGCTCACTGTGTTGATGCGCGACAACCCGCGGATTAACTCCTCAGGGCGCAGGAAATCCGTGATGAGCGCGGCGCTGAGCGCGCCGTTGGCCGCCTGCCCTACCAACAGCAATGTCGTCGCCAGCCAGAAATGCCAGAGCTGTGTCGCCGCGACCAGCGCGAGCGCGCCCGCCACGATCAAGCCAAAGGCGAGCGCCAGCATGTGTCGCCGCGCCACGCGATCGGAGATCGGGCCGATGAGCAACACGACCGGGATCGTGAGCAGCCCGCTGACGGTGGCGGTGGTCGCGACCTGGCTGGCGGAGAAGTCGAGCGCGTGCATGGAGAGCGAGGTGCCAAGCCGCCCGATATTCACGGCGACGGTGGCAAGCAGCATCACCAGCGCGAAGATGTAAAACGCGCTGCTCATGCGCGAGACGCGGACGCGATCGTCGCCTGGCAGCCGCCGTCCGGCAAGCGTGCAGTCTTCCAGCTTCCAGGCGATGAGCGGCAGAAAGACCCAACTGGCGCCCAGCACTGCGAACATCAACGGATAGCCGCGCCAGGTGATGAGCTGGCCGACCGCTGTGCCACCTATCAGCGAGGCAAGCGGCAGACTGAGCGACATCAAGCTAAAGGACTTGCCCCGGTGCGTCTTGTCCGCGATCATGCCGGTCAGCACGCTCGCCAGACTGAGGCCCACCCCACCGATGAACCACACGACGCCAGTTAGCACGATCAGTGGCCACACGCTCTTTACCTGCCCCATGAGGATCAGCGTGGGAATGCCCACCACCCCGGCAGCGGCCAGAATACGGCGGTGTGGGAAGCGCACAGCCAGCCACCCGAAGGTTAGCGTGCCAAATGTGATCGAGGCGTATGTCAGCGCAAGGTAGACGCCGATGAGCGTTGAGGACGCGCCCAGGTCGCTGGCGTAAAGCGGCAGCACTGGAAACAGGCCCATCCCAACAGTGAGAATCGCGCAGTTGATGAGGAAAACCAGCAATAGCTGGCTATTGACCGCCGGTATGCGCATGATGAGCTTCCCCCGCGCCGAAGCACGCACTAGAGTGTGGTGGACGAGATCGACGAGTGCCGCCTCATTAATGCCAGCGGTATGAGCACCATTGAAGCATGTGCCAATAGTATAATACGCGTCAATGCGCGGGGGGTTGCGCGGGTGGACTAGCCCTCCGTGTCAGCACGCAATCGCGGTATCCAGACGCGCATCGCGTTCGGACCCCGGTTCGCCCAGGCGAAGTAAGGGATCGCGCGCACGGTGACCGGCTGGGGCGACAATGGCGGGCTGCTGTTCACGCGCCGGTACAGCCGATCGCCCCACCCGCTGGCGTCCACTACAGCGCCTGCCGCCTCGATCGCCATCAGGCTGTGCCCGGCGAGATCATCGCGCCACGTCGCGCGCAAAGGCGCGGTTGGATCGAGCCGGACATCCAGCATGTTCACACCGGGATGGTCGGCGGCTTCGACGCAATACACAACCGGGCCGCTCTGAATCGCCAGGCTGTCGCGCACGGCGTCGATACGAGGATGCGCCTCGACTAGAAACGGCTCCAGCGCCAGATTAAGCGTGATCACGTCGCCCGGCTGCCAGGCGCGCTCCAGCACAATATAGCCCGCCTCGATGCGCGGATTATCGACCGGCTCGTCGTTCACGCGCACGGCGAAATCTTCGCACCACGCGGGTTTGCGCAGGCGAAGCTGCCAGGCAGCGCCATTCGCCTGCTCCATCGTCAGCGTCACGTGTCCGTCCCAGGGATACTCGGTCTGCATCGAAACAACGACCGGCTGGCTGTTGTCCAGCGTCATGCTAATCGTGCCGGAGCCGTAGAGGTGCACCTGCAAGCCGCTGTCATCATGCGAGACGAAATACTGCGGCAGCGACGCCAACAGCCGCATCAGGTTCGGCGGGCAGCACGCGACGGTGTACCAGGGCTTGCGCGCATAGCCGCCGCGACTGAGCAGCGGATTGATGTAGAAAAACGCGTCGCCATCGAGCGATGCGCCGCTCAACACGCCGTTGTACAGTGCGCGCTCCATCTCATCAGCGAAGCGCGCCTCGCCGGTGATCTGCAGCATGCGCCAGTTCCAGAACACGCTGCCGATCGCGGCGCACGTCTCACAGTAACACTGGTCGGATGGCAGCTCATATGGATCGCCAAACGCCTCGCCCTCATAGCGCGAGCCCAACCCGCCGGTCACGAAGATCTTGCCGCGCGTCATATCGCGCCACTGCCGCTCCAGCGAGACGAGCAGCGCGTCCTCGCCTGTTTCGAGGTACAGATCGGCCACGCCCGCGTTGAGGTACACCGCGCGGACGGCGTGCCCCTCGATGATGTCTTCGTCACGCACCGGCACGCGGTCTTGATGATATTCCGCCTGCATCCACCCCAGGCCGCGCATCATGCCTTTGCCTCGCCGGTCGACGAAGGTCTTGGCGAGGTCAAGATAGGCCGCGTTGCCCGTCGCGTGATAGAGCTTGACGAGCGCCAGCTCCACCTCAGGGTGGCCAGACGTCCCCTGATGCTTGCCAGAGCCGAAGACATCCACCAGCAGATCGGCGAAGCGCGTCGCCACGCCGAGCAGCGTCTTGGCGCCAGTCGCGCGAGCATAAGCCACCGCCGCCTCGAACAAATGCCCGGTGCAGTACAGCTCGTGCCCAAAGTCGAGATCGCTCCAGCGCGCGTCCGGCTCGACGATCTGGTAGTACGTGTTCAGGTAGCCGTCGGGCGCCTGCGCGGCAGCGACCAGATCGATCACCTCGTCCGCCTGCCGCTGCAAGGCGGGATTGGGGTTCGCCTGTAGCTCATAGGCGACCGCTTCGAGCCACTTGTACACGTCCGAGTCGAGAAAGGCCACTGCGCCGCGATATTTACTGTCTTTCAACCCCGCCGCGATCCGGAAATTATCGAGCGTGCCGACCTGCTCCAGCATCTGATAGCCATGCGGGATCGTCACGCGCCGGTTGATATCCTGCCGGGACGCCCAGAAACCGCCGGACAGCTTCACCGACTCTAGCGGCAGCTTGTGCCAGCGAGCGTGCGGCAAACGGGCTTCGGTTGTCGTCAGCGCAAAAGGTAACATCATCAGACTCCAGTCAAGCAGAAAGATCCAGGAACGCTTCGTCCATCAATCATAGCCAGCCAACGCACACCCCGCAGCTATTTGACCGCGCCGCCCGTCAGGCCGCGCACGATCGCGCGCTGCGATACCAGAATAAGCAGCGTCACCGGCACGATCATGGTCACGCCGACCGCCATGATCAGCTCCCACGGGCGGCCCCAGGGCGAGTATCCGGCGAAAACCTCGGTGATCGACACGCTTAGCGTCTTTGAAGCAGGCGTCACCGAGAAGGACAGCGGATAGAGCAGGTTGTTCCAGGCGTTGATGAAATTGATGACGCCCATCGTCACCAGGCCGGGCATCGTCAGCGGCAGCACGATCCGCCAGAGGATTTTGGGCAGCGATGCGCCATCAATGATCGCCGCTTCTTCGATCTCGTATGGCACCTGTTTGATAAACGAGACTAGCACCCAGACGGTAAACGGGGTGAGCGTGCTACTGAGCACGACGGTCAGCCCGGTAATCGTGTCGAGCAACTTGAACCGCGCAAGAATGCGGTATAGCGGCACGATCGTCCCAACATCCGGCAGTGCCATCGTCAGCAGAAACACCCACAGGAGCACGCCGCTGCCGCGCACGCGCAGCCGGGCGAACGCGTACGCGGCCAGGAAGCTCACCGCCAGCGTCGCGGCGGTCGTGCCGAGTGAGAACACAATCGAGTTGCGCGTGTACTCGAAGAACGGCACCTGATCGACCAGCATCTCGAAGTTTTGCAGGGTCGGGCTGGGCAGGTAGATCAGCGGCGTTGTCGTGAGGTCCGACTGGGCCGAGAACGCCGAGCGCACCATCCAATAGATCGGCACGAGCACCACGAGCGAAAACAGGATGAACGCGCCGTAGGTCCCCACCGAGCCCCATTTGATGCTGCGCGGGCTGCGTTGAGAATTCGTTGCTGCTGTCGTCACCATGATCCTTCCCCGCGCGCTCAATAGGAAACGTCGAAGCGTCGATACAACCACAATCCGATCGCGCCGACCAGAGCCACCAGCACCAGCAAGAGCATGCTGATCGCCGACGCAAAGCCGAACTTAAAGAACAGGATGCCCTCGCGGAAAATCTGCAGGGCCAGTACCGAGGTCGCCACGCCCGGCCCGCCGGCGGTTAGGCCCAGCACCAGGTCGAAGCTTGCCAGCGACCAGACGATACGGAACAGGCCCATCGTGATCACCAGCGGCGCGACGAGCGGCATCGTGATGCGCCAGAAGCGATGCCACGCGTTGGCGCCATCTACTTTCGCCGCTTCGTACAGGTCGAGCGGAATCCCCTGCATCCCTGCCAGGAAGACAACCGCCATGAAGGGTGCGTCCTTCCACACATGCGCTAGGATCACCGCCACGCGCGCCGAAACCGGATCGATGAACACGACCATCTGCTCGCCGGTGAACTGTGTCACCCAATACGGGATCAGCCCGAACTGCTCGTCCAGCAACCACCGAAAGGCGTAGCCCGCCACGATCGTCGGGATCGCCCAGGGGATCAGGTTGATCGTGCGGGCGAACGTCTGCCCTTTGAAGTTGCTATTGAGCAGTTGGGCGATCAGCAGCCCGGCGCCAAGTTCCAGAATGGTTGATGCGATCACGTAGATCACGGTAAACGAGAGCGCGCTGCGCACCCCAAAGTTCGTGGTCAGATCGGCGTAATTCTCCAGGCCGATGAACGTATCCGTGCCGCGCAGCAGGCTGAAATCTCGGAAGCTGTAGATGATCGTCTGCACGATCGGATAGACCGCCGTGCCAAAGCGCAGCAACACCGCCGGAGCCACGAGTAACACGAACAAGCCATAGCGCCGGCGCGTCGCTCTGGACGGCATTCTGATCGATACCTTGTGCCGCGTGTCTGCGGCGATATCGGCTGACGAGGTCATGTACGCACCATGCTTTTTGCTCTGATCGGGCAGAGGGAAATGCGTCTGAGAAGCGCCTGCCTGGGTCGGTTGAACGGCCCAGGCAGGGACGCAACATCGCGCACTATTCGAGTTCTTCCAACTGCGCGCGGGTCTGATCGAGGGTGTCGTCGAGGTCCATCTGGTTCGTGAGGTACGCCGAGGCGTTGTCCTCAATCACCGTCAGCGCTTCGACGAACCGCGGGTGGAACGGGCGCACGCCGATCACGCCAGCATCGGTGTACATCTGGAGCTGCTTGACCAGCCAGTTGTCCTGCGGGGCCGCCGCCAGCACCGATTTGCGCGCGTTCAGGAACCAGAAGCCGACTTCCATCGACTTAACCGCGATTTCGTTGGTCGCCAGCCAACTCACCAGTTCCTTCGCCTCGTCGATGTTCGGCGAGGTGCGCAAGATGCCGAAGCCCCACGCCGCGGGATACGTCGAGACGGAGGGGCCGCCCGGTCCGACCGGCGGCAGGCCGATCATGGCCTTGTCTTCGGTGAACCATTCGGCGTTCTCGTCGCTGCGGACGAAATCACCAAAGAACGGCCACTGGCGCATGAACGCCACCTTGTCGGCGGCATAGTCAGCGTTCTGTTGGTTGTAGTCCTTCTGTAGCGAAGCAGGGTTGAGCGTATTGTGGGTGTGCATCAGGTCGTAGACGTACTGGAGCGCCGTGCGATACTCGTCGCCGGTGTCGAACGGGTTCCCGCCCGCCTGGAGCGTGATCCACGCCAGGTACACGTTCAAGAACGCGCCCTTGACCAATCCGTCTTCGGTCGCCCACACACCGGTCTCCTGGTCGGTGAAGACCTCGCCCATCGCGGCGACCTCTTCCCATGTGGTGGGAACCTCAACACCCCGCTCGTCGAACCAGTCCTTGCGATACCACCAGATCGGCATCTCCCAGTTGTGGATGACGCGGAAGGTCTCGCCGTTGTACTTGCTCCACACATCGCTGTAGGCGATCATCTCGGGCGAGAAGTCTTCCCACATCTCGTCCGGCAGAATGTCGTCCAGCCCGATGACGTAGTTCGCCTGCGAGAGTGTGGTCGTCAGCTCGTCTTCAAAGTCAATGACATCGTAGGGGCTGGTGCCTGCCTGTACCGCGCCGACGATCTTCGTCAGCTCGGTTTCCTTCACGTCCGAGCGCAGCACTACCTCGACATCAATCCCGGTCTGCTGGGTGAAATCGGTCTGCGCCAGCAGATCGCGCATGTTCTGCTCCGCCCAGCCGCCGACGGCAATGCGGACGGTGCGCTGGCGCTTAATGTACGGCATCTCAAACGGCTTCGACACGGCAGCCGAGGCCAGCCCCGGCGCCTTTGCCGCGAGCGCGGCACCGGCGGCGGCAGCGCCCGCCTTACGAATAAAGTCACGACGCGTGATCTTAGGGGACTTAGACATTTTCCTCTCCTTCGATATCAATCTAGACCATTATTTGCGGGACGATGAGAGCGTGGCTCTCTGCCAGGGCTAAACATCTAAACGGACAAACGCACGTCACACAGATTGAATGGGCTGCGCGAACAGCCCTCGACT
>CAZVCM010000016.1:0-28556 GCA_964626105.1 uncultured Thermoflexus sp. | reverse complement strand
GGGTGCGCTCACCTTCGTCGAGGGCACGCTCGCCGAAGGCTGGACGCTGATCGGAGAGACCGGGCGCGATCATCTGCTGACTGACGCGGAGTTGTTTGGCTGGCAGCGACCTGAGCCGCGCCGTCATGTTCAGCGCCGTGCCGTCCCACCCGAAGCGACCTTCGCCGATCTACAGGTGGGCGATTACGTGGTCCACGTCGAGTACGGGATCGGGCGCTTCGCCGGGCTTCAGAAGCGCGTAATTGACGAGAGCGAGCGCGAGTACCTGATCATTGAGTACGCTGGAAGCGATTTGCTCTACGTCCCGATCCATCAGGCGGATCGGCTTTCGCGTTATGTCGGAGCGGACGACCGCATCCCGGCGCTGAACCGGCTCGGCACGCAAGACTGGGCGCGCACCAAAGAAAACACGCGCCGCGCGGTCGAAGAGGTGGCCCGTGAGTTGTTGGAGCTCTACGCCGCCCGATCCAGCGTCGCCGGGCACGCCTTTACCCCTGACACACCCTGGCAAGCTGAGCTTGAAGCATCCTTTCCGTACGTCGAGACCGAAGACCAGCTCATCGCGTTGCGCGCCGTCAAGCAGGACATGGAGTCGTCGCATCCGATGGATCGCTTGATCTGCGGTGATGTAGGGTATGGAAAAACCGAAGTCGCGCTGCGCGCTGCCTTCAAAGCGGTGATGGATGGCAAGCAGGTCGCGATCCTCGTGCCCACTACTGTTCTCGCACAGCAGCATTTCAACACGTTCGCGCGGCGGTTAGTGTCGTTCCCGGTCAAGGTTGAGATGCTCTCGCGCTTCCGCTCGCCTGCCGAGCAGCGCGAAATCCTCTACGGGTTGGCGCAGGGCACGGTCGATATCGTGATAGGCACGCACCGCTTGCTGCAGGCGGATGTCGCCTTCCACGACCTGGGGCTGCTGATCATTGACGAGGAGCAGCGCTTCGGCGTCACGCACAAAGAACAGCTCAAGCGCTTCCGCACCGAAGTTGACGTGCTGACGCTCACCGCCACACCGATCCCGCGCACGCTCTATATGAGCCTGACTGGCGTGCGAGATATCAGCATGATCCAGACGCCGCCTGAGGAACGCCTGCCGATCGTGACACACGTCGGCGCGCACGACGACAAGTTGGTGCGTCAGGCGATCTTGCGGGAAATGGATCGCGGCGGGCAGGTCTATTTTGTGCATAATCGGGTGCAGTCGATCGACATGGTTGCGGACCGGGTGCGCCGCCTTGTTCCGGAAGCGACGATCGCGGTCGCACACGGCCAAATGGACGAGCAGCGCCTTGAGGAGATCATGACCGCTTTTGCGCGCGGTGACTATGACGTGCTGCTGTCGACCACCATTATCGAGAGCGGGTTGGATATCCCGAACGCCAACACGCTGATCGTGGACCGCGCCGACTGGTTCGGGCTGGCGCAGCTTTACCAGTTGCGCGGGCGTGTTGGGCGCGGCGCGAACCAGGCGTACGCATACTTCTTTCATCCACGCACCAGCCGCCTGACCGCCGACGCGCGCGCCCGCCTGGATACCATCGGGGAGCAAACTGAGCTCGGCTCCGGTTTCTCAATCGCGATGCGAGATCTGGAGATTCGCGGCGCGGGGGATATGCTCGGCACGCGTCAGAGTGGGCACATCGCAGCCGTCGGCTTCCACCTCTACACCGAGCTGCTAGCGCAAGCTGTCCGCCACCTGAAAGGTGAAGGTGAGGCGCCGCGCCTGCCCATTGCCACGCAGACCGTCACCATCGACCTGCCCCTGCCCGCCTACTTCCCGGTCAGCTATATCTCCCAGACATCGTTACGTATCCAGCTTTACCGGCGGCTGGCAGAGATCGACTCCTTCGAGGCGATCGACGCCATGCGCGCAGAACTGGCGGATCGCTTCGGTCCGCTGCCGCGCGCGGTCGAAGGGCTGCTCTATCAGATTCGGGTCAAGCTGCTAGCGCAGCGCGCCAACGCCAGCGCAATCGCGACAGAAAACGGACAGGTCACCATCCGTCTGCCGTATCTGGCTACGATTGATCGCACGGCGCTGCAACAATCGCTCGGCCACAATACGCGGGTCAGCCGCGTGGGGATTTGGCTCCCGGCGGATGGGTTGCCTGAGGAACAATGGCAGGCGAATCTGTTGGATGTGCTGGAAAAGCTCCAAATCACACAAACGCAGTCTGCCTGAAATATCCCACAAATCCCGCGTATCCCACACGCATCACCTCAAATGTGGGATATGTGGGATATTTAATTGAACATATGTCTCCCGCTCAAATCAGCGGGTTAAAAGCATGGAAATCGAATATAATCCCACATTTACCCGCAGTATCCTGCATAACCCACCATATGTGGGATTTTTGCAGGATATCTGCGAAAAGCGTCGTTAGGCGCCCCACTCTACAACCAGCCCGACCGCGCCCGGCCCCGCATGAACGCCGAGCACCGTTGTCGCATAAGCGAAATAAGTCTCTGCCACCTTGAACTGCTCGCGCGCCTGCGCCATGACTTCGTGCCCGTCTGCTTCGGCATCGGCATGCAGCACAGATAGCCGCCGCACGGGGCGTCCATCCAACAACTTGTTCGTAGTCTTGACAACTTGCTGCAAGGCGCGCTTGCGCGTGCGCACGTTCTCAACCGCCTCAATCACACCATCACGCACGATTAGCACCGGCTTGATGTTGAGTGCCGAACCGAACAGCAGCTTGCCGCTTCCAATCCGCCCGCCCCGCCGCAAATGTTCGAGGCTGTCAATTGTGAATACCAACTGCTGCCGCGTCGCCGCGTCGCGAGTCGCGGCGGCGATCTCCTCTGGCGAGGCGCCTTGATCGCGCGCTTCCGCAGCCGCCAGCGCCGCATGGCCGAGCGCCCACGACACCTGCCGTGTATCGATCACATGAACCGGGAAGTCAACAAGGTTCTTCGCCAAAGTCGCTGAAGCGTAAGTCCCGCTAAGATCGCTAGAGAGCACCGCGCAGACGATTGCATCCGCCTCTTCCTCCGCGCGCACCCGCTCAAACAGCGTCACGAAATCCTGCGGTGTAACCTGCGAGGTCTTGGGGATATCGCTGGCTGCCCGCAGACGTTCGTAAAAGGCGGGCTCCTGGATATCAATTCCGTCTCGCAGGCTGTCATCACCCCAGATCACATACAGCGGTGCGACATGGATACGGCGCTCGCGCGCCAGATCAGGCGGTAGATTGCAGGTGCTGTCGGTGACAATTGCGGTGCGCGCTGCCATGTGAGATCTCCTTTTCCGGACTGCAAGCCCGGCGTTAGTTTTCTTCCTGTTGCGTCGGGCCCACCCATCCGAGCACGCGGATCTCGCCGCGCAAGCTCCCGGTCAAATTCGTCGCACCATAACCGTTCGGCTGCGCGACATACAGATCGAGACGGCCATCATCGTAGCCCACACGCTGCTGGATGCCCGCATACGCCAGCCAGCGGCCATCGGGCGAATAGCTTGGCGAGCACGCGCGCGCGTTCTGCAGCGGGCCGGTGATCACAGACAGATCGCTCCGTGCCACGATCAACCCATACGGGCACAGCCCGTTTTGCCCGGCGAGCGCGATCATATCACCTGCGGCAGACCACGCCGCCGCAAACCCGTAGCGCGCGAAGGTGTATTGATCGGTATCCGCGACCAGTTCCCCGCTGCTATCACGCATCACCAGCCCGCGCGGTTCATTCGCGCGTTGGTAAAGCACCCGCGCGCCGCCCGGCGCCCACGCTGGACTCAGAATAAGCTCGTCTTCGGCCTCGGAAACACGGCGCGAGGTGCCAGATTGCACATTCGCGAGCCATAATTCCGAAACATTCGCGTCGTCGTCCTGCGACGTGTACGCCACCTGAAGATTGCTCACCCAGGTTGGCGCGCTGCTCAACCACGTTTGGCCGACCTGCTGGATTTGCTCGGTCTGGAAATCTAACACGAATAGGTTCCCGCCGGTACGCGGCGCGTTGCCGATCCCCGCGCAAGAGTTTGGATCATCAGGCACCCACGACGCACAATCGGCGCGCCCAGACACAAACGCGAGACGCCGTCCATCTGGTGACCAGGCCGGCCACATATCTATCGCGCCATCGCTTGTGATATTCTCAAACGACGAGCCATCGCTGGATACCACGTAAATGTCAGTGTCGTATTGGTCCTGTAGGGTGATGGCGAACTGCGAGCTATCCGGCGCCCAGACCGGCACGTGCTCGCTTCCCGGCGATGCGGGCAGCGGCAACGCGCTGTCAAGCGCAGTCAGCGCGGGAGGCGTCAGGCCCGGCATCTCGAACACCCGCAACAGAATCGCCAGGCGTAGATTGAGCAGATACAAGCCGCCGGTGCGCGTTCCGTCCGGCGCAATCCCCGGCTCCTGGAAGAACAGCACCTTCTGCCCATCTGGCGCCCAGTAGATGCGTGTATCTGTCGAAGCAGGCAGCGTGATGATTTCGTGCTGTTCGCCGGTCGCGGGATCGATCAGGTAAAGTGTCTCTTCATCACTTGGCGCAACTGGTGTCTGGAGATTCGTGACGTCGGTCCGCTCGTTAACGCTCAGAAACGCATACCATGAGGTCTCCAGCCCATCGCGCAGTGAAGCGGGGACTTCGACCGATGACCATTGATCGTTGCGATAGACGCTTGCCGCGAAAGGCGTTGGCGTGGGTTGGGGCGTATCAGTCGGTGTTGGCGTGACGCTCGGCGTCAGAGTAATCGTGGGCGTCGGCGTGATGCTTGGCGTAAGCGTCGCGGTCGGGCTGGCGGTCGACGTCGGCGTTGCAGAAGGCGTGTGCGTTATGGTTGGGCTCGGCGTAGCCGTCGGAAGCGACGCGCTCTCGTCAATGGTGAGCGTACACGCGCCCAACATCATCGCCAGCGCAACGAGCAAACCCACCCCTATCAAGCGAACTCGTTCCGTCATCACGTAGTTGACACCCTACCTCACGCCCGGTGGACACAAAGGCACAAAGATACCACAGAACGCAGGGCTTGTAAGCTACGGTTATCCGGCGCTGGGGCGCGGCGTCAGAAAAAGGCTACTTCCGCTTCAGCACGTAGTAGGAGCCGCGCTTCTCTCCCATCTTGAGCAGAATACCGCGGCTCACGAGATCGGCAAAATCCCGCCGGATAGTCTCGGGGTGCACGTCCGGGCAAAGCTCCTGCAAGTCTTTATTGGTAATACGCGCATTCTTCCGATTGATCAAAAAGTCAAGCGCATATTCCTGGCGCCGGTTGACCGGCTCGCCGCGAAAAACGCCGCCAAACAACTCTGGCTCTACTGACTCTGCCGTGCCAACCGGCTTGTTGTACAGGGTGACACGAAACCCACCCGCCGTCTCGACAAAGCGCGGCTCGGGAAGCTCCGACTCGCGCATCAGACTCAGCACGCGATCGACGCCATAGCCCAACCGCTCGATGAAGCCCATATCCGATAGCACCTGCACAATCGCCGAGTTGCGCGAAAAGCGCTCGTCCACGATGTTATCGACCGTCACCGGACCGGGCAGATTGCCGGGGCTGGTGATCTCCAACCGGTCGCTGAACAGGTACAGCCGGATACCATCGCCCTGGATACTGTAATCACGGTGTGCAACCGCGTTGACGACCAGCTCGCGCACTGCCTTGAGCGGGTACTCAAAGTGTTCGCTGCGCGCCATCTGCTCGCCGATCTGCACGCCCCGGCGCAGGTTGTCAACCAGGAAGGTCTCGGCGCGTCGAATCTGCTGCGGCAGCGTGCCGGTCAGGTCCTGCCGGGTGAAGACATCGCCCATTTCCGTTCCGGCAAAGCGCGCTGCCGTGATGTCGGACCCGCGCAGGAACTGTTGCGGATCCTTGCCAAACAACAACACGCCTGCATTGGTGGGGCGAAGCTCCCCATCCCGGTACACCAGACAGCCGCGCTTGATCAGCACCTGCTCCGACGACACGCCGCCCATCCCGCTCAGCCCAGCAGCGTACTGCTCGACCTGCTCCCAGTCGAGGTCACCGCGGCGAGCGAGGCGCGATGGCTCTGATTCGAACGACACATCTCCCCGCTCCAACAGCAAGCGGCGCAGGCGTTGCGGCAGCAACGGGGCATTCCGCGCCCCATCGCGCGTCAGATAGCGCCCTTCCAGCGCGTAGATGTGAGGCATCCCGCGCGGCACAACAACCGCGATCATCGGCGAGCCTTTGACATGCACCACTTGCGGCAGTGGGATAATCAGCGGTGGCGTGATCGAAAGCGCCGCTTCCAGCACGCGGTTTACGGCATTCTCGGCGTCATCAACGCCGACCGGGCGATCGGCGCGCGGTGTCACGCCCAGCACCAATACCCCGCCCCGCGCGTTCGCCATCCCGGCCAGCGTTTCGGCGATGTCACTCGCCGAGGCGCGCCCGGGCAGCCAGTCCGCCGTCGCAGTACGACCCGACGCGAGCAAGCGCAGGATGCTCTCTTCGTCCAAACGCTGTTCGCGCTCAACCGCCTGAAACTGCTCTGTTTTCACTGCGTTGATGCGATCCGTTGCCATTCCCTACCCCCCGTCTTGCTCGCTTACGACGTTGGAGTCGAATTCATTTCCGTCGTGACTGGGTCGAGCAGCGCGTGCTCGAGCACTTCATCCATGTGCGAAACCAGCACCAACTCCAACCCGCGCAGTTTTCGGCGCGGCGGCAAGTCCGCTAGGTCCTTCTCATTGCGCTTGGGCAGCAACACCTTCTTAACGCCCAGCCGGTGCGCTGTCAGGATTTTCTCGCGCAGCCCGCCGACAGGCAGGACATTCCCGCGCAGCGTGATCTCGCCCGTCATCGCCACGTCGCGCCGCACGCGTTTTTGCAGCAGCGCGGACAGCATCGCCGTCGCTAGCGTGATCCCGGCAGACGGTCCATCCTTCGGGATGGCGCCTTCCGGCAAATGCACATGAATATCCGACTGCTCGAACTCCTCAGAGTCGATACCAAACCGCGCCGCGCGCGAACGCACATAGCTCAGCGCGGTCTGTGCCGACTCCTGCATCACGTCGCCCAACTGCCCGGTGAGCGTCAGCATCCCCTTGCCAGGTAGCAGCGTCACCTCAATCGCCATCAGATCGCCGCCCGCTTCGGTCCACGCCAGCCCGGTCGCCACGCCAATCTCGTCAGTCTCTTCGGCCAGGGGCGAGATAATCTGCGGTGGTCCAAGATATTTGTCCAGGTTCTCGGCGGTGATGCGGCGGGGAAACGATTTGTTCTCCGCGAGCCTGCGCGCCAGCTTACGACAGACCTTCGCGATCTCGCGCTCCAGGTTGCGCACTCCCGCCTCGTAGGTGTAGGCGCGGATCATCGTTTGCAGCGCACCAGTATCGAAGCGAATGCGCTGATTCTCCAAGCCGTGCTGCTCTAACTGGCGCGGGATCAGAAACTGCCGCGCGATGCTGATCTTCTCGTCCTCGGTGTAGCCGGGGAACTCGATCACTTCCATCCGGTCGAGCAGCGCAGGCGGGATCGGGTCGACATCGTTCGCGGTCGTGATGAACAACACCTGCGACAAATCGTAGCTCACATCCAGATAGTGATCGGAGAACGCGGCGTTTTGCTCCGGGTCAAGCACTTCGAGCAACGCCGCCGCCGGATCGCCCCGAAAATCCATACCGAGCTTGTCGATCTCGTCCAGCATGAAGACCGGGTTGGACGTCCCAGCGCGGCGCATCGTCTGAACGATTCGCCCCGGCAGCGCGCCGATATACGTGCGCCGGTGCCCGCGAATCTCGGCCTCGTCGCGCACGCCACCCAGGCTGACGCGCACGAACTCGCGCCCCAGCGCCCGCGCAATGCTCTTGCCCATCGACGTTTTGCCGGTTCCTGGCGGGCCGACGAAGCACAGGATCGGGCTGCGCATCTTATCTGGCGCAAGCTGGCGCACAGCCATGTGCTCCAGAATGCGATCCTTCGCCTTGCGCAGGCCGAAGTGTTCGGTTTCAAGCACCTGCGCGGCAGATTTCAGATCGAGGTTATCTTCGGCCCGCGCCTGCCACGGCAGATCCAGCAGCCAGTCAAGATAGGTGCGCACCACGCCGACCTCTGGCGCCATCGGCGGCAAAATCGCCAGACGCGCCAGTTCTTTCTCGGTCTTCTCGCGCGCTTCGGGCGGCAGCTTGACCTGCGCGGCGCGCTTGCGTACGTCCTGCAGGTCTTGCTGAAAAATGTCCATCTCGCCCAGCTCGTGCTGGATCGCGCGGAGTTGCTCGCGCAGGTAGTACTCGCGCTGCGACTGGTCGATCTCCTGCCGAACCTGCGTCTGGATCTTCTCTTCAAGCTCCAGCATCTCAACTTCGCGCCCGAGGATCGTGCTGACCCAGCGCAGACGTTCTGCCGCGTCAGCCGATTGCAGGGCTTCGCGCCGCTCGTCCGTATCGAGACTGAGCGACGAGGCAATCAGGTCTGCTAGCCAGCTCGGCTCGTCAATATTGAGCGCATAGATGTAGGCTTCTTCGGGCAGGTCCTGACTGAGCTCAACACAGCGCTGGAACAGGCTGAGGACCGCGCGGCGCAGCGCCGTCATATCGCGGATCGGTTCCACCGCCTCGCTTACGGGGCGCGCCCGCGCCCGCAAGACGCCGTCGACCTCGACCACCTCAACCAGTTCCACCCGGCGGCGGCCTTGCGCCAAGACAGTCGTATCACCTTCGGGCAAATGCATCATCCGGCCCAGCGCCATCTCGGTCGCAATCGGATACACGTTTTCCAGCGTGAGATCGGGTTGTTCCGGGTCGCGCAAAAGCACGCCAATCACAGTCTCTTGCTGATCCTGCGCCGCCTGGATCGCGTGGATATCCGCTTCGTCACGCACGAACAGCGGGGTGACGGTCCGCGGAAACACGATCGTCCCCGCCAACCCGACAACGACCCGATCGATGAGGCCATTCTCATCAGGCGCTGCATCCTGAATGCCGTAGAACTCGCTGATACCGTGTCCAATCATCAGCTCGCGCTCGTTCTGCAATTGCATCGCATCAGTCACCGACCGGTGGTTGAGATGTTTTTATCGGCTCGGTGATGCGGCGCGTGTGGCCGGGTGGCAAGCCGAAGATCGTCCGCACTTCGCCGACGATGAACAGCGATCCAGTTGTCACGACCAGCCCGTCCGGCCCGGCAAGGCGCTTCGCTTCGGCCAGCGCATCCGGCACGCTCGCGATTTGCACGACGTTGCCGGTGAAGCCTGTTTCACGCGCGATCGACTCAATTTCGGCGGTGGGCAGCGCGCGAGGGTGCACAGCTTGCGCCGCAATCAAAACGTCCACACTCGGCAGCAACGCTTCAAACATGCCGCGAATGTCTTTGTCCGCCGACGCGCCAAAGATCAGAACGCGCGGACGCTGCGGAAACAGATCGTCAAGCGTCGCGCGCAGCCAGCGCGCCGAGGCGCCATTATGGGCCGCGTCGAGCACCACCGCCGGATTCTGCGCAGCCAACTCTAACCTACCCGGCCAGTCCACCTGACGCAGCCCGTCTCGAACCCCTTGCTCCGTCACGCGCACACCTGCCTGCGCGGCGCGATCCAGCGCAGCGAGCGCCACAGTCGCGTTGAGCACCTGATGGCCCCCCGCCAGCCTGGTCCAGTATTCCCGCTGTGGGCCGCTCACTGGCCCGGCGGTGAACGCTTGCCCCGCGCGCGCGGTTGCGCCCGCGTCAAATCGCCAGTCACGCCCCACCAGCGTGAGCGGCGCGTTCTGCTCGTCCGCGACGGACATGATCACATTCAGCGCCTCGTCAGCTTGCGGCGCGCTGACAACCGGCACGCCCGGTTTAATGATGCCCGCTTTCTCGCGCGCAATCGACGCGAGCGAATCGCCCAACAGGTGTGTGTGGTCAAAGCTGAGACTGGTGATTACAGAGACAATCGGCGTCACGACAGTCGTGGCGTCCAGCCGCCCGCCGAGGCCAACTTCGATTACAGCAACATCCACCTCACGCTCGGCGAAATACAAGAATGCCAGCGCCGTCGTGACCTCGAACCACGTAATGTCATCGGCCATCGTGTCGAGCGCGGGGCGCATCCGGTTCACCAGCGCCAGGAACTCATCCGGCGTAATCAGCGCGTTGTTCACGCGGAACCGCTCGCGGAAGTCCTGCAAATGCGGCGATGAATACAGAGCAGTCCGCAAGCCTGATGCCTGCAAAGCGGACGCACACATCGCGCCGACCGATCCTTTCCCCTTCGTGCCGGTGATGTGGATGATCGGGTAGCGATCGTGCGGATTTCCAAGCGCCGCCAGCAGGGTTCGGGGCCGCTCGAGGGTCATCACCTCAGGCGTGTAGCGCATGTGGCGTTCAACTTCCCAGTTGATGAAGCTGTAGAGATAGTCAATCGCATCGCTGTAGGTGTGCAGTGATTCGGAAGCCAATGGTTATGTCCTTGAACGGTGCCGCTCGGCTGAGAAAAGGAATCAACGATGTGAAATTATCCCACATATCCCACATACTACCCCTAATCCCGCGTCGATACAAGGGTTAACTTCCCGCGCCAGTCGTGCGCTGCTCCACCGACCACCGGTCGCCCATCGATCGGCTGACATTCGCACGCGCTCACTAGACCAAACTCGAGCGGCATGGCATAATCCGCTCGTTCCGAGGAGACGAACCCATGCAGTTATCGCGAGTGCTCATGATCGCCGCTGCCATCGCCGCCGCGATCCTCGTCGTAGGGATCGGGTATGTGCTGTTGCGTCCGCCGGTTGCCCTGTTGAGCGATGCCACATTTGAGAGCGACACGATCTCGCCCAACGCCGACGGACAGAATGACATCACGTTCATCACGTACTCCCTCGCCCGACCGGCGCAGGTTAGCATTTATCTCGATCGCGAGGATGGCGAGCGCTACATCTTCCGGCAGAACGAGCGGCGCGTCAAAGGGGATTATCGAGTTGCGTTTAGCGGAATTGTCGGCGGCTACACGTTTCCCGATGAGGATATTCCCGGCACGGTCGAAACGCGATTGATTCCTAACGGGCAGTACACGTGGTCGATCGTCGCGAAAAACGACGAAGAGACGGCGGAAACCTCTGGTTCGCTGGAAGTAGTCAGTGCAGACACCGCGCTTCCGATCATCCGCTCGTTTGAGATCAATCCGAACACCTTCACGCCGAACCAGGATGGTATCGACGACCGGGTGAACGTAAATGTCTACCTCGAGAAAGAAGCATCACTGCACGTGTACCTGGAAGACGAGGACGGTCTGCGAATTTACTTGACGGAGCGCGAGGGTGGGCACGCGCCGGGCGAAGCCGGTAATCACGAGTACGACTACGACGGCGGTGTTGACCAGAACCTTCAGCCGCCTCCGAACGGGACCTACACAGTGTTCGCGGTCGCGCAAGACGAGGAAGGTCAGCGCATCGTTCGCGAAAGCGAGATCACCCTGGCATATGGCGGGCTGCCAAAGGTCGAGATCGTGGCTCAGACTACCGGCGCAACGGTCGTCTTCAGCACTATGCCCTACGATGAGGCGTACTACACCGATGCAACTACCACGGGCGAGGCAATCCCCATGCCAAAAGGCATATCGTCCGACCTGACCGAGCTGACTATGCAGCAAGGCGAGCTGCTCGTGTTCTATTTGACCGTCGAGAATTATGGAACAACACCGATCCGCACCGCGGGCCCCTTCCCCGGCACGGTCTACGACTTCGAACAGGTCATGGCGACGATGGGCGAGTATCGCGAGTCGGGCGCGTGGCGGGTCGGGATCAACTGCGAGACGGTGCTCAGCGATTTCCCATGGCGCTGGGCACTCGGCACCGAGGACGACCTGACGAAGGTTGTGGATGACGTCACCGGGCAGACGTATTACTATCTCGAGCCAGGGCAGCGCGCCCAGGTGTGGGGCGCCGTGCGCATGACAGAATTGATTCCGGCGCTAAACCCGCAGGACTGCTGGGCGGGCCTGATTCACGAAGATGTCCGCGTCACACAGGCGCAGGTCGGGCGCCGGCCCATACGCCTGATTTCGGAAGAGGGAACGATCACCGTTCAATAGTCAGCGCGTAGGACCGGAGCGTGCTTGCCGCCTGCGCCACGCTCGACTATTATGAGGGTGGTTCACATCAGGCGCAGGGGGAGGTGTGGCATTAACCGGTTGATACAGCGCTTAGCGCGCATCGTCCTGGTTCCGGTCGCATTAGGAGTGCTGGCAGCGTGCGGCGCGAACAACGCTGCTTCGCCCACACCGCGCCCACCCACGCCGATTCCCCCTACACCGACTCCGCGTTCAACCGCGCTGCCCACGCTGGCGCAGCCGCCAGCCCTGCTCGGCGGCGCCGAGCGCCCGCTCACCATTGCATTCGCGCTGCCGGATGGCTCGCTGCCTTCTGCCAGCGAGCGATCCGCGCTTGCCCAGGCCGTCGCAGACGCGCTTCAACCGCTGAGCGCGACGCTAAACCTCGCCACGGACATCGAAGTGCAGGTCGTCCCCATGGATGACAGCGCCGCGCTACAAGCGCTGTGCAGTGGCGCTCCGGTCACCGCGTGGGTGAGCGGATTCACCTATGCTGCCGCGGCGCGCGCTTGCGAAGTCGAGCCTTTGCTGGCGCTTGTACACGAAGACAACGCTGGGCGCGCGATCGGCACCGCGTATGACCTGCTCACGTTACGCGACGTTTCAGCGATAGCCGACCTCGCCGGGCAGGTCGCGTGCCGCGTCGAAGGGCAGGCAGACACATGGGTGGTCACTGCGCTCATGCTCCAAGCAGAGGGGCTTGATCCGCTGGTCGACATGCCGCGCAGCATGACGTATCCAGACGAAGAAGCTGCTTTACAAGCACTGCTCGCGGAGGAGTGTGCGGCCCTTGCGCTGCCTATTGGCGTTCTGGACGCGCTGCTCGATCCGCTGCCGGTGCGTGATGAAGACCCCGCCGACCGGCTGCATGCGCTGGTCGCCGGTGGAGATACCGCTCTGCCCGACCGCGCAAGCGACAGACCGGTGCCCTATCCCGCATACGTGTTGCCGTTTGGATTGTGGGTGGCGGCGCCGGAGTCCGCGCTGCCTGCCAGCGATCTGCGTCCAGTGCGTCAAGAGCTGGAAGCCGCCGTGCGTGCGTACTTCGACGAGCAGCCCGACGCGCTGACCGAGTGGTTCGACAGCGTAGCAGTGGTTGACGTAGACCGCGCCGGGCTTCGCGCGCTGATCGACTGGCTCGAGGATGCGCATTGGGATATGGCGTATCGCCCCTGAGTCGAAAGTCACTCGATGCCCGCTGATCTCGCTGTTATCATCGTCTCGTGGAACACGCGCGACCTTACGCTGGACGCGCTGCGCACGCTGTACGCCGACCTCGACGCGCACGGCCCCGACGCGGATGTCTGGCTGGTCGATAACGCATCAACCGATGGCACCGCGGATATTGTTCGCAAGTTGTTCCCGCAGACACGAGTGATCGAAAGCGCGACGAATGTTGGGTTTGCTGAGGGCAACAACCGTGCGCTGCGGACGCTCGGCTTCGGGCCAAACGCCAGTGTGCCAGACGAACGCCCCGAGGCAGTTTACCTGCTCAACCCGGACACGCGCACGCACCCCGGCGCGACGCGCGCCCTCTATGATGCGCTGATAAGCCTGCCCCGCGCGGGCGTGGTCGGCGCGCGCCTGACGTATGAGAATGGCTCGTTTCAACACAGCGCGTTTCGTTTCCCTGGGCTGGCGCAGCTTGTCTTCGATCTGTTTCCGATGCCCCTTCGCCTGCACGACACCGCGCTCAATGGCCGCTACCCCCGCGAGCAATACGCGGCGGGCGAACCGTTCCCGGTCGATCACACGCTCGGCGCGACGATGATGCTGCGCCGAGAAGCCATACTTGACACCGGCATCTTTGACGAGCAATTTCGCATGTATTGCGAGGAGATCGACTGGAGCATGCGCATTCGCGCCGCCGGATACGAGATTTACTGTGTGCCCGCCGCGCACGTTACACACCTGGCGGGGCAGAGCACCAAGCAGGTCCGCCCGCAGAGCGAGCTAAACCTGTGGCAGAGCCGGATCCGGTTGTATGACAAGCACGCGTCGCCATTCGTACGCCGCGCGGCGCGCTGGATTATCCGCGCCGGGATGACGCGCAAGATCGCTGCCGCCAAGCGTGCGTTCCAGACCGGCGAGCTGACCGCAGCGCAGCGCGACAGGCTGGTCGAAGTCTATCGAACAATTCAGAGGTTGTGACTGGCATGAGCGTCTCGCTGGCTGCCGTCATCCTTACGCACAATGAAGAAGTGCATATCCGCGCGTGCATCGAGAGCGTGCGCTGGGCAGATCGCGTCATCGTATTTGACTCGTTCAGTGACGATCAGACCGTCGCGCTGGCTGAGCAAGCAGGCGCTGAGGTCATACAGCACCCGTGGAATGGGTACGCATCGCAACGCAACGCGGCGCTTGAGGCAGTCGACACCGATTGGATTCTGTTCGTGGATGCGGACGAGCGCTCCAGCCCAGCGCAGGCGGCAGAGGTACGCGCGCTGCTGGCCGCATCGGAGCATCACGGCTACTGGATTCCGCGTCATAACTATATTTTTGGCCGCCTGACACGTCACGCCGGATGGTATCCGGACTATCAAATGCGGCTGCTCCATCGCGGGCACGCGCGCTATGACCCGGCGCGCGAGGTCCACGAGCTAGTCGTGCTTGATGGCGAGGCGGGCTACATGACCGAGCCGTTCGTGCACTACAACTACACCAGCGTGCGCCAGTTCCGCGAGAAGCAAAGCCGCTACGTCCGTTACGATGCGCAGATTTTGAAGGAACAGGGCATCAAGCCGCGCCCGCACAAGTTCATCACCATGCCGCTGCGGCAGTTCATCTGGCGCTTCATCACGCTCAAGGGATACCGCGATGGGCTGCATGGCCTGCGCCTCAGCCTGCTGATGGCCTGGTACGAGCTTCAGAAGTACCGGCATCTCCAGCGACTTTACTGGTATCCCTGAGACCCCTTACGCCGCGCTCGCACCACCTCTGCGAGCGCGAACAGCCCGCCCGCCACAACACTATGACCGCCAAGCAAGACCGGAAGCGGCGCGTTCTGCGCAGCAGCGGTGAAGTCGCGCAGCCAGGGATCGGCGATCCAATCGGGGCGCAGCAAATCGGACGCAAAACGTGTCGCTGTGTCCGGCAAGGGGCCGCGCGAAGCCATGAGCACGCGCGTGTCGATGATCGCGCCGTCGGCCATCATCGCTAGCTCGGCGAAGAATTGCTCTGGCCCCAGTTCGCGCAGCAGCACACCTATCAACGAGCGAACTTCGCCGCGTGTCACGCGTTCGCTGGCCGTCATCCCTCGCTCCTCAGAGAACGCCCGAATCCAACAACGCGTCCCCCGGCTGAGCGCGTGCCACGCCGCAGGAGAGACGCGCCCGATCAACGCGATCCGCGAGCCATCTGTGCCCAACAGATCGAGCAACTGTCGCGCGGCAAGCCGATCCAGCAGCGGATCATCAAGAGCCGCCCGCAGGCCAGGCGAACAATCCGGATGCTCGCGGACGAGCGCCAGATCGGCAGGCGTATCGAGGTCCAGCTGGGCGGGCGAGTCGGGTGGAAGCGCGATCTCCACGCGATACCCCGCGTCTTCCTGCAAGGACCACGCCAGCCCATTGTCGCGATGAGCGCGTGCGATCAGGCGCACTGCCTCCGCTGCGCGCGTCAGCCCCAGCCAGTCGCAGGAGTGGAGGTTATTTGTCACGACAAGACGCTGTCCGGCGCGCTCTGCCTCCAGCAGCGCGGCAAGCGTTGCAGCAAGCGTCTCAGCGCGCAGCAGAGGCGCGCTCCCTGCCCCAAAGTAGAGCAACGGTGAATAGCTGTACCGTGTGACGATCTGCGCCAGCCGGGCGCCAAAGTGAAACGGCTCCTCGTCCGGTTCGCGCTGCACACCTTCATCTGCGAGCCATTCGAGATCCGGCCCTGCGATTAACGGCGCATCCAGTCCTGCGACGCGCAGCCGGTCCGCCAAATCGAGCGCCGCTGCACGGAGCGCCCGGTCGACCAGTTGCTCCTGCACGTTAGAGCGCGCACGTCCGATGAAGATCGCCGCGCCCGGCTTTATCACCTTCACAGATCGCTTCGCCTGCCTGTATGCAAAGGGGCCGAAGGCTCGCTGCCTCCGGCCCCCGCTCCGCTAACCCTCTAACCCACTATACCACTGGCTCCAGCACGCCGTAATTCCCGTCTTCGCGCCGGTACAGTACGCCAATGCGCGCCGTTTCCGCGTTATAGAAGATAAAGAAGCTGTGCCCGAGCAACTCCATCTGGTCAATGGCCTCTTCCTCGGTCATGGGAATGAGCGACACCTCTTTGCGCCGCACGATCGCCATCTTCTCTTCTTCTTCATCCTCATCAACCCCTGCCTCGCCCGGCAGCGGCTCCATCACAGCCAGCTCGGCCTCTTGCGGCGCGTAGCGGCTACCACGGCGCTTCCGCTTCCCCTTGTAGCGGTGAATCTGCCGATACATCTTGTCCAGCGCGACATCCAGCGCTGCATAAACATCGGGCTGTTTCTTGTCCTCAGAGCGCAGGATCACGCCGCGCTCGTTTCGCAGGGTCAGTTGCGCCACCGCCTGATCGTTGCCCTGCCGCCGCCGCTCAATTGCCAGATCGACCCGCACGTCCTGAATATTCGGCATGTAGCGGTCAAGTTTGCTCACTTTCTTTTCGACATGTTCCTGCAGTTGAGGCGTGACATCGAGGTTACGAGCGTGGATTTTGAGTTCCATTTCCTGCTCCTTCCAACGGGCTGCAAAAACCTCACACAGGCGGGCATACATCACCTGCGGTGGGCTCAGGGGAAAGAACGGCTCCGGCCACAGTTGCGCCGTACACTTCAGCCGCTCCGGCGAGGCGAATCGCCTTCGCGCAAGCGCTAAGCGTCGCACCAGTGGTCAAGACATCATCAACCACCAGGACCACCCGGCCAATGACATTTTCGGCATGCGAGGCGAACGCTCCGTGCATATTGAGGCGCCGTTCCTGCGCGTTGAGGTTCACCTGGCTCGGCGTATCGCGGACGCGCCGCGCCGCATCCGACGCGACCGGGAGCGACAGCGTGCGAGCCAGATGGAGACTCACAAGCTTAGCTTGATTATAGCCTCGATCGAGCAAACGTGCGGCGTGTAGTGGCACCGGAACGATCAGATCGACCGACCAGCCCGCACGCCGCACCGCCCGCGCAAGGAACCGCCCGAGCGGCTCGGCCAACCGAGTCTGCCGATCGTATTTCAGCGCGCGGATTGCCGCGCCAATAGCTCCATCATATTCGGCAGCGACGCAGATGCCATCCAATCCATCGACGCTACGAGGCGCGGGCGTTTTGGCCGCTGCCAGGCAATGTGAACACAAAAAGCTCCCGACACGCTCGCAGCCAATGCAGTGGGGCGGGTAGAGAAGATCAAACCCGCCCACCACAAGCTGGTGTGTCAGGAGTAGCGCACGGTTGACCGGGGTTGGTTGGTCGGCGACTGCCGCCCACCGCTCGATCCAGGTCAACCGTCGTGTTGCGTCAGAAATGTGAACCGCCTCGGGTTTCGCCCGCTTAGATGCCCCCCAATACGCCGCTTTCGAGCAAGATGATTACCGATGGCCCTAGCAATACGATCCAGATCGAGGGGAAAATCAACAGTACCATCGGAATGATCATCTTCACAGGCGCCTGCTGCGCCTTTTCCTGCGCGCGTTGGCGCCGCTTGACGCGCATCTGGTCAGACTGGATGCGCAGAATCTTAACGATACTCACGCCCAACTGCTCCGCCTGCACCAGCGCCGCGACAAAGCTTGTCACGTCCGGCACTTCCATGCGGCGCGACATATCGCGCAGGGCTTCGCTGCGGCGCTTGCCAAGTTGGATCTCTTGCAGCACGCGCCCGAACGCGACTGCAAGATCATTATCCCATTTCTCGTAGACCTTGCCCATCGCCTGCTCGAAGCCAAGCCCGGCCTCGACGCAGATTGTCAGCAGGTCAAGCGCATCCGGCAGCGCCTTGGTGATGGTGTCCTTCCGGCGGTCGATCTGGCTCTTGAGCTGCAAGACGGGCAGATAGTAGCCGAGCAGAATGCCGCCGATGACGCCGAGCACGCTTTTCGTCGGTCCCCAGTTCGTGACCAGGAAGAAAAGCACGAACGCGCCGCCGCCCATCGCCAGCGTCAAGGCGACACGCTGCCCGAAGAACGTCGCCGGGTCCATCGACTGCGCTTTACCGGCCAGTTCCAACTGGTGCCGGATGCTCTCGATCTGGTTTTCAGGCGTAAACCGCGCGCCGAAGCGCGCCAGCGCCTTGTACATCGGTACGATGATACGTTCCTGCATCGAGAGCGACAGCTCGATCTCTTCGAGCGACGCAGGCGTTTCGCGGTCACCGTATTCCGCCAGGCGACGTTGCAGGGGGTCAACCCCCGCATCCTCGCGCATTCCGACACGGATCAGGCCGATCAGCAGTATCAGGCCAACGACGACAAGGCCGACTATTGCAATGGTTGACATCGCGTTTCCCCTACCTTCGCGTCCCTGGCATCAGTAGTCGATGCTCACGATCTTCTGGATGATCGCGGCGCCGGTTCCGATCAGGCCCAGCCCGATGCCGAGCATCGGCCAGCCGCACATGCGGTTTTCGACCAGCCCGCCCATATATCCAGGGCTAACCACCATCAGGAACATGGTCAGGATGATCGGCAACAGCGAAATGAGCCAGCCGGTGATGCGGCCCTGTGAGGTCAGCACGCGAATCTCGCCCTTGAGCTTGATACGCTCGCGGATAGTGTGGGCAATCGCCTCGAGAATCTCTGCCAGGTTACCACCGACCTCGCGCTGGATGTTGACCGCCGTGTTGACAAGGTCCATGTCTTCACTCGGCATGCGGTTCAACAGGTGATCGAGCGAAGCTTCCATCGGCACACCAAGCTGAACCTCTTGCACGACGCGACGGAACTCGGTCGCGGTTGGCTCGGGCGCCTCTTTCGAGATCGCCTCCATCGCCTGCATCACCGAATAGCCGGAGCGCAGCGCATTCACCCACAGCGCGATCGTGTCGGGCAACTGGGCTTCAAAAGCCCTTAGACGCTGCCCCTGCTTCCGTGCGACATAAAAGCGCGGAATGAACAGCCCAGCGACCCCCGCGGCTCCACCTGCGATCGGGTTGCCGAAGATAATAAACCACGCCACCAGGAACACGCCCAGGCCAGAAATGATATGCAGTGAGAAGTACTCTGCGACGGTCAGCTTGAGGTCCGCCCGCGCAAGCTGCACGCGCCATTTTTGGGCAAATTCCCGCTCGGACAGCGCGCTATCGAGCCGCGCCGTCAGCAGGCTGACCTCGGCAGCCGCCTCGTCCGGGTCTTGCGGATGGCCGGAAGCCTGGGTGCTGTCGTATTCCGTCGTATAGCGCTCCAGCCGCTCTTCGATTTCTTGCTGCCGCTCGGAGCGCATACTGACGACGCCGGCGATCAGAATAAATATCGCCACGACTCCGGCCCCGCCCGCGATCATCAGTTCTGTTCCCATAAGGCGCCAGCCTCCCTAGCCCGCTGCGCAAACGGTAACACGCCGCCGAACAGGCGCCGCCAGCGAAACACCGTGCCGGCATCGCAGCGAGCAAACCCTCTGCCTGCGCCTAATAGCGCGACATGCCGATCCCGAACACGGATGGCGGCAGATGAATCCCCGCTTCCTCGATCCGGTCGATGAATTTCGGACGCAGCCCGGTGGGGCGAATCCGGCCGATCACCTTCCCGGCCTCTAACCCCACCTGCTCAAACTCGAAGATGTCCGACATCGTGATGATGTCGCCTTCCATCCCCTGAATCTCGGTGATCTTGACGACCTTGCGCGTGCCGTCCCGCAGGCGTTCTTCGTGCACCACCAGGTCCAGCGCCGACGCGACCTGCTCGCGAATGGCGCGCACCGGCAGCTCCATGCCCGCCATCAGGCACATCACCTCAAGACGCGACAGCGTGTCGCGCGGGCTGTTGGAGTGGCAGGTTGTCAGCGAGCCTTCATGACCGGTGTTCATCGCCTGGAGCATGTCCAGCGCCTCGCCCGAGCGGCACTCTCCGACCACGATACGGTCAGGGCGCATTCGGAGCGAGTTCACTACCAGGTCTCGAATGCTCACCTCGCCGCGTCCCTCGATGTTAGACGGACGACTTTCCAGTGAGACAACATGCTCCTGCCGGAGCTGAAGCTCGGCGGCGTTCTCAATAGTGACGATGCGTTCGTCATTGGGAATAAACCCGGAGAGCACGTTCAGCAGCGTCGTTTTACCGGAGCCAGTGCCGCCGGAAACGACAATGTTCAGACGTCCGATCACTGCCGCGCGCAAGAACTCGGCCACCTCTGGCGTGAGCGTCCCGAAGCGAATCAGGTCATCTACGGTGAAAGGCCGCTTGGAAAACTTACGGATAGTGATCGTCGGGCCGCACAGCGCGATCGGGCGGATTACGGCGTTCACACGCGACCCGTCCGGCAGGCGCGCGTCCACCGTCGGAGAGCTTTCGTCGATGCGGCGGCCAAGCGGCGCCACGATCCGGTCCAGCACGCGTAGCACATGGTCCTCGTCCTCGAACGTCACATTCGAGCGCTGGATGTTGCCCGCGATTTCGATGTAGACGTTCTTCGGGCCATTGACCATGATCTCAGTAATGTTGTCTTCCGCCAGCAGCGGCTCCAACGGGCCAAAGCCGAGGATCTCCGCGACAATCGCCTCGAACAACCGCTGCCGTTCTGCACGACCCAGCACGATGGACTCTTCCGCCAGAATAGTCGCGAAGAGTTCTTCGATTGTCGCGCGGACTTCTGGCGAGCGTGGATCAACTGTCGTATCCAGCTCGGCCAGCAGCTTGGTCTGGACGCGCGTCTTCAGGTCGATATACGTGTTTTCCCCGCGTGCCGAATTCAGCGCCCCGGAAGGCGCCGGAACCGGCGTGCGGCGGCGCATGCTCGTCAGTTTAGACGTATCCCCATCGCCCGGATCTTCTGCTTGTCCCCCACGTTCGATTCGTCGTAATAAGGACATGCCCAACCTCCTACCACCCTATTCCTTCGATGTTACCTATCCAGCCCCGCCGAACAATGCGCGCAGGCCGCTCTTCGACCGCTGCGGCGATTGATCGGTGGCTTCTGGTGGTTCTTCATCCGCTTCGATTGATTTGCGCAGCAGCTCAGCCAGCTCGACCAACTCGCGGCCCGGAGAGCGTGACTTCTGCTTAGCGACCAGAGGAACACCTTGATTAACCGAGGTGAGCATCGACCGCTCGTCGAGCGGAATGGAGACCGCAACTTCCTTCTTCAGGTGAGCCGCAATCGATTCTGCTGGCACCGTCCCCCGGCCGCGTTCCTTTTCGCTGACGGTGCGATTTAATGCAAAGACAATTTTATCTGATAACTTGGATGGTTTCTCCATGTTATCAAAAATCTCTAACATTTTGCGCGTATTACGCACGGAAGGGATTGTCGGCACGGCGACCAAGACCACCCGCTCGGCAAGCTCGAACAGCTTGAGCGTCATATCATCATACTGAACCGATGTGTCGATTATCACATAATCGAACAGCGGGGTCACCGCCGCGATCACTTGCTGCAACGATTCGGTCGAGATGTCATAGGCTTGCTCTGGGCGGCTCGGCGCTGTCAGCACGCGCAAGCCGCTACCGTGCGTCACCAGCACATTATCGATCAACTCCCGGTCGATATCGCTCACAACCTTCGTCAGGTCCGAAACGTTCGACTGTGACTGGAGATTCAGGAACGCGTCTACATCACCAAACTGCAGGTCGCAGTCGACCAACAGCACGCGCGTTTCTGGCCGCATCAGCGCCGCAGCGAGATTCGTCGCGATCGTCGTGACGCCGACACCCCCTTGCGGGCTGTAAACCACGATTACGTGTCCCGCGCCAGTGGTCTGCTCCGCAATTGGTTTCGGCGCTGCGCCCGGCTGGCGTGACAGCGTCGCGCCGAGTGTAGCCTCCTGCTGGCGGACAGGCTCATTGCGCTCGTAGACGCGGCGGATGGTGCTGTACAACTCCTCGCTGGCGATCGGCTTCGTCAGGTAGTCACGCGCCCCGGCCAGCATCGCCTGTCGCAGATAGCCCGGCTCGCTCTGGACCGACATAATCACGACAGCGGCGGTGCGCACAGCAGTGCTGATCGCTTTCGTCGCCGTGATGCCGTCCATATCCGGCATATTGATATCCATCAAGACGACATCGGGCCGCGTCTCGGTCGCCAGCCGGACAGCTTCCTGCCCCGTTCCCGCCATGCCGACCACCTGGATGTCAGCTTCAAACGCGAGCAGTTTCCGAATGTTCTCGCGCGTGTCGGGAATGTCGTCGACGATCAGGACCTTGATAATTTCTCTAGAAGCTCCGCTGCTCATGTAGTGCTGCTTTCTACTCCCTGAGGATATGGCTCACCCGCTGTTTTGAACATCACACACCACCTCCCCCACGGTGGCAGGAAGGAGAGCGCGCTGCAATCCGAGCCACGCCCTCACTTCCCGTTCCTTGCGTGGTGCAAAACTACTCAGCGCCTGCGTCCGCGCCTTCAGCCAGTAGCGTCGATAGCGAGCCGATATTATAGCGGCGAACGCTCCGAATCGGTGGCTCAAGCGAGAACGGCAGGGACGCGGGCTGCGTGATGTTGAAGTTCTGGATCATGTACTGCAGTGACACGGCTTCGGTCTGGGTTACCGACCGGTCACCCGCGGCGCGCAGCGCAAGCGTGATCGGGATCTGCGAGTCGATCGCCCAAACCAGCGCCAGCGCATCCTGCGGCGTCACCGCCAGCGTGATGATCGTCGGCGCGTACGGCGTCGCGGTCGGCGCGGCGGTCGGCGGGGCGCCTTGCGCGTCGCCCGGTGCAGCCGGCGGCGCTTCTACCGCGATCGGTGTTGGTGTTGCGCCGACAATGTTGCCGCCCGGCGGGAAATATCCGACATGCACTACCCATGCATCCGTGATCGTGCGCTGCGTAACAAGGCGCGGGCGCTGCGCGCTCTCGCTGGGCCCAACGAGCACACCTTCCGGCGAGAGAGTGCTAGGCTCAACCCGGCCAGAGCGCGGCGCGCCAATCACCAGCTCGCCCGTCTCGGCGCGGGTGATAACCGAGATGGTGTTCGGCAGGCGTGTCTGGAAGTCTTCATCGACGTCCACGAACAGGAACGACATAATGACATCGACATAGTCACCCGGCTGCAAGCCATACGCGACCTGTCCGATACCCGTTGGGTCGAGCGGCACCGATACAGCCGTCCACGACCGGTCCGCGGGCAACCCTGCCATCAGCGCTGCCGCATCAGAACCGGACTGCGCGATCTCGTACAGGTTATCGACCACCTGCCGCCCCAGCACGGGCGACCCACGGAAGATATCGGTCCGCGCGATTCGCCCGATAACATCATTCATATCGACGAAATAATTCCCTGCCTCAGGCAGCGCGTCCTCCGGCCACGGCTGGATTGCGATACCATCCTCTGGGATTGTGAGCCCGCGCGGCAGGTCCTGGATGGCGATCACGATATTGACCATGTTGCGCACGGCGGGGGTTGCATCGCCAGTTTGCCCGGCCCCGTCCCCATCGGCGCTGTCTACTTGCGCCGTTTCACCGCTGCCGGGGTCCCCCTCTTCTTCATTCTCTGGTAGCACAAAGAACACCACGACTACCAGCACGACGAGCAAGATAATCGCGCCGATCAGGATCAGGACTCGACCTCGCATAGCAATCCCTCCCAAAGCGTTGGCGCCGGAATGCGACGTGCCAACCGCCGTATCGAATGCAGCTCACACTGTAGTGTATTCGGATGCGCAATTCGCGCAAACAGGCCGTTAGTCCCACCTTTTAGGGAAAAATAACTGAGGACAGCAATCAAAAAACTAATGCTGTCCATCAGAAACTTCACGCAATAGCGTAATGAGAGTCTTACAGAGGATTACTCCGTGACCGGCAGGATAATCGAATAGTGGCTTAGCTCGTCGTCGCCGCTCGTGATTTCGAATCCGCCACCCACCAGGCCAATTCGCTCGCGCAACGTGCGATAGCCGAGCGCATCTTCCTGGTGTGGATCGCCTTCCAGCACGTCGTCGGGGTCGAAGCCCCGTCCATCGTGCTCAACCGTTGCCTTCAGGCGCTCCGGCCCAACATCGAGGACAATAGTGATGTTCTTCGCGCCGAGATGATCCCGCGCGCCACCCATGATGCTTTGGATAGTCCGAAACATCATCACCTCGATATGACTGGGCAACCGCCGCTCGTCTCCTAACACACGAAGCTGGCTTGCGATCCCGGTCTTCTCTTCGAAGGCCTCGACATAGCGCCGCATAGTCGGGATCAGACCGAGGTCATCGAGCATCATCGGGCGCAGGTCAAAGATGAAGTCGCGCACTTTTTGGAAAGTCGTCCCGGCGGCAGATTTCAGGTTTTTGAGTTCTTCCCCCGCGCGGTCCGGATTCCGATCAAACAGCCGCTGGCAGATCTCGGCCTGCAAAATGAAATTTGTCAGCGACTGCGCCGGGCCATCGTGCAATTGCCGCGCCAGCCGCTGCCGCTCGACTTCCTGCGCCTCGACAATGCGCACAATCGCCTGCGTGGACAGGCTGGCGCCGTCCGCTCCCACAAGGTCCACGCTCGATGGCATCGGCAGGCGCTCGGGCACAATCCCTTGCGCGAAGTTGAGAAGGCTCCCAACCAACCGCTCGAAATACTCTAGCTCTTCCTGAATACTTTTGAGCTTCTCAAGCTGCCCCTGCATGGTCAGCAGACGCGTCTGCGCGTCGCGCGCGTCATCGTAGGCAGCCTTGATATCCGCGCGCGGGATCGTATCGAAGTTCGCCTCAATGCGCCGGATCTGGGCCCCAATGGAGACGTTGCGTTCCCGCAGCCGCTCGACCTCATGCTGGCTCTGGTCGATGAGCTGCTGGTTCTCGCGCAAGCGTGTGCGCAGCCGCTCGTACTCGGTCTGGAAATTGCGCAGTGCCTCGTCTCTGGCAGATGTCATATCGTGCGCCATGCGTTGTTCTGCTCCCCTTTTTGGTTTCGAGCGAGCGCTGCTCCGGCTACTCGCCGTCGGGCGTGCGCGGTCTCACCCAGCCGCGACGCAGCGCGTACACCGCGGCCTGCGTCCGATCTCGGACGTCAAGCTTCTTGAGAATCGACGTCATGTGGTTCTTGACCGTTTGGTGGCTGATCGCAAGCGACTGCGCAATCTCTTTGTTGCTTTTGCCATGCGTGACGAACTGGAGAATCTCCATCTCGCGCGGGCTGAGCGGCACAAAATACTCGCCGGGGTCAACCATATAGGGGCCGGTCGCCGCCTCGACGCCGGCATCGAGCCATGCCTGCAATGTTTCGCCGTCAAAAGTGTGCTCGCCGACAATGAAATAGCCCTGCGCCACCTGACGGATCGTATCAATCAAGCGTTCGGGCTCGATGTCTTTCGGGCAATACGCTGCGCCGCCCGACCGCATGGCATGCAGCACCTGCTCGACGTCATCGTACGCCGTCAGAAAAACCACCGAGGTGTCGAGATGCTCTGCCCTGAGCCGGGTTGCAACCTGCAGACCATTAATCCCTGGCAGGTTGATGTCCAGGACCAGCACATCCGGCTGCGTGGTCAATACGAGCGTCAGGGCTTCTTCGCCGCTAGCGCCTTCGCCCACGACTACCATATCATCCTCGCTCGCCAACAGGTTGCGCAGCCCCTGGCGGAACACAGGATGATCGTCAATTAACGCGATTCGAATAGGCTCCGAGACGTCGTGCACTACTCAACGCTCCGTAATAATCATCGAGCACAGTGCGAAGCGGTATGATCGCATACCGATTGCGTGCGCAGTATAAACCTAACGTCGTAAATCTGCCAGCCGGTGCCGCGCGCTTATTGCGCCGCGCAGCCACCGGTCCAGTCGAGTGCATAGACCGCCATGTTCCCACTGCCTGCCGCTGGGGCGTAGGGCGCGCCGGTCGTGAAGACTGGCTCACCTCCCAAGCGCGGATCGTCGGGTTCGGTGGGGCGTTGATCGGGCAGCACCATCAAGTAGCGCGCACCGCGCTCGCACATCAGGCTCATCAGCGCGTCGCGGTCGCGGATGATTGGCACGACCTCGGGCGTTACCAACCCCGCCAGATCCAGGATAGGGCGCGGCGCGTAGTAGCCCAGCGCGCCGATATCGTGCACCGCCAGCAGCGCGTCATCCGGCAAATTCGCGTCGATCCACTGCGCAGTTGCGACCATCTCGGTATTGATGATGCGCACATCCCGCGCATAGGCCTGTGCGCCCATCGCCCAAAATCCGAGCGTCACCGCCAGCGACGACAGCGCGAGGGTCCGTGCCAACACGCGCGGGACGAGGCGATCAGCGTTTCGCTGCACCAGCCAGAGCGTCCCCCCTACTCCATAGAGGATGGCAACAGGGAGCACGGGCTGAGCATAGCGTCCATGTTGATACGGCGCAGGAAGTCGCAGTGCGTAGAGGAGCACGTGCGCGGCAGCCCACACAAGCGGCAGTCCCAAGATCACGAGTCGCTGCCAGTGAGTGCGCCGCACCAGCGCGTATGCCGCGGCTGCCGCGCCGGGTAGCAGGACCACGTGCCCGCCGGCTGCCAGCGGCTTAAGCATCGCCCAGATCCGGTCGAGGAGCGGCAGCACCAGCGCACTGGCGTATTCCGCTTGTTTAGCCGAAGCGGTGTTCGGCAGCAAATGCCCCGTCAGGTCATAGTTCAGCGCAGCATAGGGCGCGACTCCGATCAGCCAGCCAAGCACCATACCGGCGCTCCAGGCCACCGCGCCACGGACATCTCTGCGGTCGCGTTGCGTGACTGTGAAGACGCTAAATATCCCCGCCAACCCGACGAGCGCGATTCCTTCAGGACGCGCCAGCGTCAGCATCGCGCCCGCCAATCCCGTGATCGCCCCGCGCCGCAGCGCCGTGCTGTCAGTGGAATCAGTGTCTCCACCAAGATGGTCGTGCCATACCCGCCACACCACCACCAGCGCGAGCAGCGAAAAGAGCATCGTCTCCATGCCGGAAGTCGCCGCCCAGATCATGTGCCACGCCAGGACGGTGAACAGGCCCGTCCAAAGCGGCGCGCTGCGTACGTGCGGACACAACATCGCCGCGAGACGCGCATTCACCCATCCCGCGCACGCCAATGTCAGCGCGCCCAGCGTGAAGGACCATGCGAAGAACGGAACGTCTAGCGCGTAGCCGGTGGCAAGCAGCGCGGTGTACAGGGGTGAGGTCGATGCTGCGCTCGGCTCGCCCGGCAGAAACGCCCATTCGCCACGTTCCGCCAGGTTGCGCGCGTATGTCTGGTGAATCCACGCGTCATCCAGTGGGAACCCAGTTGCATCCAGCGAGCGCGCAGCCAGGACGTACGCCACTACGCTGATGAAGGCAACAAGCGCGATCAGCCCATCACGCCACCACGCGCTGCGGTCGCCCTTCATGGCGTATCCGCTCCCTCAAGTCGGATGGAGTACACCTGGATAACGTCATCGGGTGTGGCTTGTTCATATACACGCTCCAGGCGGAGAAACGGGTAATCCGCTTCGCCCCGATAGAGTGCATCAAATGGTACGGTGCGGTTGCGATCTAGCACGAGATGGCTTGCATCATAGCGAGTAGCAAGCTCCGGCACAATCTCCGGCGGCGCGTCTGGCAGCACAACTCCGCTCAGGCCGGTGTGGTAATACAGCGCCGGGGGATCGTTCAGGATCAGCCGTGTGTCGTGTGGCAGGTCTTGTGCAAGGGTGCGATAGATTGCGGCGTTCGCGTTCAAAGACGGCAGCCGCGCCGCCAGCGCATAGATCGATAACCCCGCAGCCAGCACGACGATCCCCGCGCCGAACACAGTTTTCGCTTGCCGGATGCGCCAACCGCGCTGCTTACCCGCCCATTCGGTCGCCTGGTCAAGGCCGACGACTCCACACGCGGCCCAATACGGCAGCAGCGCTGATGATGAATGGAACAGCCCGCCCCGGTAGCCGGGATACGAAAAGACGAATGTCATTGCCAGATGGAGGCCAAGCGCATAGAGCGCTGCACTCTGCGCGAGTGGATGGCGCCGCAGCCGCCACAACCCGAGCAGCACAAACGGCCCCAACACCACCCACGTTTCGACCGCAACGAAGGTGCCGAAATTGCTTTGCAGCGCCTCCCAACGAGACGAGAGGATGTTGTCCCATCCCCAGTCCAGGAAGCGATCGATGCTTGCGCTCGGAGGATAGCTCACCAGCTCATCATAGCCGCGCAACCAGATCGTCGCGGTTCCGCCGGTGGGCAGTGGGCGACCGATCACGCTCAAGTTGCGCGCAAACCACGGTGCCATCACAACGAAGTATGCCGCCAGCGCCAGCCCGGCATGTCCAGCACGCACGCGCCAAGATGTCCGAACGTCCGGCCACAGCGCGATCAGCGCCGCTACACCAATCAGCAGCAAACCGTCCGCCCGCGCCAAATGTGCTAGCGCCGCGAATGCCCCCGCCGCCGCATACCCTCTCCCTGCTCCGTGCGCGCGCCCCGTGGCTGTTGCCGCCACAGCCAACGCACCAGCCAGTCCAAAACAGGCAAAGGTATCGGTCGTCGCCCAGAAAGGGGTGAACAAGCCGCCGA
>CAZVCM010000015.1:26548-28700 GCA_964626105.1 uncultured Thermoflexus sp. | reverse complement strand
ACTGGTGCATCTGCTCGGCGGCGAGCTACATCCACTGCTCGAAAAGCGCATCCGCCACGAGGTTGACCGGCGCATCCTGACGCCGTTTTTGACGCGTCACGATCACTGGTGGCTGCACCCGACCCCCGGCCACACTACCTGCAACTGGACCGCGGTTTGCTCCGGTAACATCATCGCTACGGCGCTATACCTCGAGCGCGACCTTTCGCGGCTGGCCGAGATCATCGCGCGCGGCGCGCGGTCGCTCGACGACTATCTGGCGACGTTTGACGCGGATGGCGGCAGCACCGAAGGGCCGAGCTATTGGGGCTTTGGCTTCGGAAATTACGTGCTGGCAGGGCATCTACTTCACCAGCGGACCAACGGCAAGATCGACTTCTTCGCGGACGACCTGATCCGCAAGGCGTCTCTTTTCCCGCTGCGCACGCTGCTCAGCCCGAACCGCTTCGCTAACTTCTCCGACTGCGAGCCGGATATCACGCTGCCGGTCCCGCTGCTGGCGTTCCTGGCGCGGCATTACCAGCTTGACGAACTGATGCAACTGGCGAACGCGCACAGCGCCGTGACGCCGCACCGCAACCACAGTCCGCTGCTCTGGAAGCTGCGCGAGCTGTTCTGGCGGCCCGATCCGGCGGCAGGCGACCTGGCGATCCCCGCCGAGCACGATTGGTATCCCGAGATGCAGTGGATGATCGCCCGCTATGACCCGGCAGACCCCGACGCGCTGGTGGTCGCGGTGAAGGGCGGGCACAATGACGAGATGCACAACCAGAACGACGTCGGCAACCTGATTGTGCATCACCATCAAATCCCGCTGGTGGCCGATATTGGGCGCGGGCGCTATACGCGGCAGTATTTCTCGGACGGGCGCTACCAGGTGTTTGTCAACACGTCGCTGGCGCACTCGGTCCCGGTGGTGAATGGCTGCGCGCAGCCGCCCGGCGAGCAGTACGCCGCGCAGGTGCTCGAACATCACGCCGACAAGAGCAGCGACCGGCTGCGGCTCGACTTGACGCGCGCGTATCCGCCCGAGGCGGATCTCGCTTCGCTGGCGCGCACGGTGACGTTGCATCGCGACGCGCCACACGGCTGGGTGCAGCTGGTAGATGATGTCGCATTTGCGTCCGGCGAGGGCATGTTTGAGTCGGTCCTGACCACGTTTGGCAGCGCAACCGTTGGGCCGGGTGTGGTCCACATCCAGGTGGATGGCGCGGCGCTCGACGTGCATTACGATCCGGCGGTGGTCGCGGCGCGGGTCGAGGTGGTGAAGGATGTGGACCTCGCCACGGGGCCGCAAGACGTGACGCGGGTGATCTTCGCGCTGGCGTCTCCTGCTCAGGCTTCTCAGGTGCGCTTGCGTATGACGGTGGTCTAGCCAGCGCTCGACGCGCTCGCATGTGAAGGAATACCGGGCACAGTAACAGCCCCGCCGAGTGAATCAACCCGGCGGGGCTGTCGTGTTAGCGTCTAGTCACAACTGCCTTGTGGCGTCAGGTAGGCGGCGCTCAGCCAGCCCGAAAGGCCGAGGTAGTCCACCTGATACCACGCGCCCTCGCGCTGCGTGGCCGTGAGCGTGACATCATACGGGACCAGCGCGCGCACGTCGCTGCCTGTATCCGGCGCGGCACGCAGGTTAAGAATGCGCTCGGTGTGGACCATACAGCCGCTTAGCGGACGCGCAGGCTGCGAGGTGTCTGCAGACAACACACTCACAGGCTCTCCCGCGACCATGATGAGCGTTCCTGCATTCGGTAGGATCGCGCAGGTGTAGCCACCCTCACGCATGACTGGCGGCTCGCTAAGCTGGCGCGGGGCCGTCGTCGCGTCGAGGTAGAGCAGCGCGCCGCTCCCTTGCAAGCAGACGCGGATCGGGGTGGCGAAGCGCGTGACAGGCTGGGCGCCATGCGTCAGGCCGAAGACATCCACCGCCTGTAGTACGCCGCGCTCAAGCGCCGCTGGGACGCCAATCGCTGCTGCGTAGCCCCCCTCACGAAACGCGCCATGTTCAACCATCACGCGGCAGAAGACGCTGCCGTCACCTACTGTCCCGGGTGGCACATCTGCCCGGACTGCTGCGTTGGTCGAGCCATCAAAATCCGCGCAGAGCGGGAGCGGGATCGGTGTTGACGCGGCTACTGTTGGCGCGGCGGGC
>CAZVCM010000015.1:15815-26448 GCA_964626105.1 uncultured Thermoflexus sp. | reverse complement strand
GTAGGTGCCGGGTCGGCCCCTGCCGCCAGATGCACCACCAGCGTTGCCGTCACACCCTCGTAGGGTGAGGCAGTCGAGCTATGCGCGGTGTGAAGGATCGGGCTGGTCACTGCGCTACTTACGCTCCCCGCTGCTTCCACCGTGACAGTCTGCGGGGTGGTTCCGGTAGCATCGTCGAAGGTGAGAGTCGCGGGTATTACGCTTAATTGCGCGGCGTCGAACGTGAGCGCGACAGTCACCGTTTCCCCGGCGGCAGGGAGTAGCGACAGCGCGACGGTGTAGGTGTCCGCCGGGCCGCCGGATGTGACGGTCGTGCCGCCATCCGTCTCCGCCAGGGCGATGTCCGGCGTGTCGTCATCTTGGATTGTGACCGAGACCGTGGGCACAGTCAGGCTGCCGTCGCCGTACGGCGTGGCGGGGTCGCTGCTGCTGACCGCGTGCGCGATCGAAGCGGTGCGGGTCCCTTCCGCGAGAGCGTTGTCGAGCGCGCGCACAGTGACCGTCTGTGGCGTGTTCCAGGTGCTGTTGTCAAAGGCCAGCGCGGTTGGGTCCGCATTGAGGCCCGGATCCGACGGGGTGACGGACACCGTCACGCTTTCCCCGACCAAAGGATGCGACGCGAGCCGCACGGTGTAGGTCTGCGCCGGGCCGCCTTCGAGCAGATCGAGCACCAGCGGATCGACCAGCACGCCGGGCGCAATGGTATCCACGTAAGTCACGCTGTTATCCACGCTGGTGGATGCCACGCTGAGGTTGCCTGCCGCGTCGCTTCCGGCGCTCGCTCTGACGTTCGCAATCACGGTGCCGAACGCTGCCATGCCGCTGACCTCGACCGTGTAAACAGCCGGGCCGCCGCTGACGGTGGCGGTCGTTGCGCCTGCGGTGCCGCTGAGCAGCACATCACTCGCCTCAAAGCCGGTCACATCCTCGCTGAAGGTGACGGTGAAGGCGACCGGCGCGGCGTTGGTTGGGTCGGCCTGGGTCGTCGCTTGTTCGACCGTGACCGTTGGCGCCGTGCTGTCGTAAGTGCGGGTTAGCTGGGTTGCGGCGGTGTTGGTATTGCCCGCCGCATCTTGCGCAACCCCGGCGGGCACGCTCACCGTGACCAGCCCGCCCGCGATTGGCGTCACGTCGAAGCCGTAGCTCGCGCCGCTGCCGGTGAAGTTGGTCACCGTGCCGTTGCTGATTGTGAGATCGCTTGCCTCAAAGCCGGTGACCGCTTCGCTGAATGTGACCGTGACCTGGATGGGCGCGGTATTGGTTGGATCGGGTGCGGTGCTGCTAAGCGCAACGGTTGGCGCCGTGCTGTCGTAAGTGCGGGTTAGCTGGGTTGCGGCGGCGTTGGCGTTGCCCACAGCGTCGTGCGCAACCCCGGCGAGGATGTCTACCCTGACCAGCCCGTCCGCGATTGGCGTCAGGTCGAAGGTAAAACTCGTCCCACTGCCGGTGAAGTTGCTCACTGTGCCGTTGCTCACAACGAGATCGATCGCCTCGAAGCCGGTGACCGCCTCACTGAACGTGACCGCCACCGGAATCGGCGCGGTATTGGTCGGGTCTGGCGCGGCGCTGCTGAGCGTGACGGTTGGCCCACTCTTATCGATGGTGTATGTCTCACCGGTGGTGAAGGGCACACCCACGACCGGCGCTGCGCCTGGGCCGCTGACGCCGGCTGCGTAGATCATATCCAGGCGCAGGGTGCCGTCGCTTGTTCCGGTCGCTGCGGTTACGGTCCAAGTGGTGGCAAGGCCGGACACACCGCTGATCAAAGCGCCGGTCAAGCCGCTGGTGGTCAGGGTGAAGTGGCTTGCGGTAACCCCTGTCACGGGCGCATCGAACGTCACGGTAAATCTGACGTCTGACGCGTTGGTTGGGCTAGCGTCGGCGCGCGTGATCGATTGCACCTGGACCGGCGTTAGCGGACCTGGCGCTTCGACCGCGCCAATATCACATGCTGGCGTGCCATCCATGTCGCCGTCAAGGGGGCGTGTCACGCCGCGCTGATCTGCCGGTTGGCAGTCCGCGGAGGCGGCGCTATCAATTGCCGGGCTGCCGGGCAGGGGCATCATCGTCTGCGTGGGGCCGCCATTGTCCGCCAACGGACCGAGCATGGGATTCGTGCCGGTGACGTTGTCTGACGCGTCAGCGTTGACGACGCGCATATCGGGGAAGATAGCTGCTGTATTCCCGGCGACGATTGAGTTTCTGACCGTCATCGTGCCGCCCATTTGATCGATACCGCCACCACGGTGGTCTGACGTGTTGGTGGATAGCGTGCTGTGGATCAGGATCAGCGTGCCCTGAGTGGAAATAGCGCCGCCAAAGAATCCTGTTGAGTTACCGGTGAAGGTGCTGTTCGTGATAGTGACTGTGCCGCTTTGGTGGTTGATGGCCCCACCGTATTCACCCGCCGTGTTATTCGAGAACGTGCTGTTTGATATGTTCAGCGTTTCGCTATTGTAGATAGCTGCGCCGTCCCTGGCAGAATTGTTTGAGAAGGTCGTATCTGCAATCGTTAGCGTACTGTTATCCTGATTGCGGATGGCTCCCCCGGTGGACGCCGTGACATTGTCCTTGAACACGCACGCCTGCACGGTCAGATTTCCGCCGATGTTGCGGACCGCCGACTGCGCAGTAGACCCTGCATTCTGGATCGTGAGCCCCGATAGAGTCACGCTTACACCAGACTCGATAACAAACACGCCGTATTGCCCCGCGCCGTCAATGGCGAGGTTGCCAGCACCGGGGCCGAGGATTGTCAGGTTGTCGGTGATGGTCGGAAATCCCGATGAGACCAGTGTGATCGGACTGCATGTGACGTTAAACTCAATCGTATCCGAGCCGGGACTGGTGTTTGCATCAGAAATCGCTTGGCGCAGGCTTCCTTGACCACTATCGTTGCAGTTGGTGACGGTAAAGGTAGCAGCCTGTGCGTGTGGTAGAGATAGGGGCGCGAACGAAAGACCAATGAGCGCAATAAGCAGGACTCGTCTCAGAGGATTTAATAGAGAGGACATGAAGTTTTCTCATTCTGGTGCGAAGTATTGAAACAATACATAAGGTAAAAAGAAGCTACAGAGTGTGCGGAGATGATGGAGAGCAGTAATGTGCAACTATTCTGACATTATATAACGCAGGACTTCAGAGGACAATCGCTGAAAAGCCAAGCTCCTTTGCTTCGGAATCAGGTGGCCCGCCCGAGATCAGCAAAGGGTGACGCGGCTGCGGAGTTCGGTCGCGCCACCCTCTGCCAGCTCTTTCGGTTATGGCGCGCCATACACGCGTGCGGTGTGATCTTTACCTGCTGTCGCGATCATGGTCTGATCGGGGCTGAACACGACCTCGTTCAGCCAGTCGTTGCTGGGGAAGAACGCTAACTGCGCCTGAGACGCCAGATCGAACACGTACAGGCCCTGGCTTGTTGCGACCGCCGCCAGCGTGCTATCTGGGCTGAACGCGATGCTGGCGAGCGTCCCGTTACAGTCCAATTTTCCGAGCGGGTTGCCAGTCGCCGCCTCGAAAAGCAGCACATCGAACCCGTCCGCGCTGACGAGCACGCTGCCGTCAGGCGAGTAGCCCATCATGTGATCGTTCCGCAAACCCGTGTACCCGGCCTCTGCTACTGAGGTCGAGAAGTTTAGTTCCGGGCGCTGCGCCGTGTCCCACAACCAGACGTTCTTATCCCAGTCAGCAACGGCCAGCGTCGCGCTGTCTGGGCTGAAGCTTACAGCGCTCACATAATTGGTGTGCCCCACCGTGGCCGCGATGGGGCTGCTCGACGCGACATTCCACAGCTCAACGGTGTGGAGCGCGCCCGCGGTGGCCAGCGCCGCGCTATCTGGGCTGAAGGCAAGGTCGACGATATCATCGGCTGATGATTGCATCACGCCCCGAAGGGATTGGGCAGCGACATCCCACACCGCGATGCGACCGTCCGCATGCCCGCTGACGAGCAGGCTCCCATCCGGGCTGAACGCAGCGGAATAGGTTTGCGCCAGCGGCTCGGTCTCTGTGCCCGCCAGGGTCGCAATCTCACTGCCATCGCTTGTGTTCCACAGGCGGACAGATTTGTCATAGCTGGCGGATGCCAGCGTCGCGCCGTCCGGGCTGAATGATACATCGTAGACATAGCCGGTGTGCCCCGCCAGCGCGTGCGCCTCGCTGCTGTCCGACACCTGCCACAGATGCACGGCGTAGTCTGTGGTGCTGCCTGCGACCAGCGAGCCGTCCGGGCTAAATGCAACGGCCCCATTCGCCTGCATGTTACCCGCGAGGCTGCCTGCTTCGGCGCTCGCCGCCACATCCCACAGCAGCACGCCGTCATATCCCAGATTCAGCGCCAGCCGCGCGCCGTCCGGGCTGAACGCCAATGCCTCACAGCCGCGCTTCAATGGCGTGGTACTGGTCAGCGCTTGGGAAGCGACATCCCAGAGTTGCAGTCCGGCGCTGGTTGTCACCGCCAGCGTGGTGCCATCGGGCGAAAACGCGAGCGCCAGCGCAATGCCCTGCGTATCGAGGAGCGGTGGTTCGGTTGGTGTAGCAACGTCCGCCGCCGAATACAGCCAGACGCCCACCGTCCCTGCAACGGCCAGCGTCTGCCCATCTGGTGAAAACGCCACGTGATCGGTCGAGCCTCGTCCTAAACGGGCAAGCTCGACGAGTTCCCCGCCGTTGTCCGGCGTCAGAATCTGGCGCACGCCTTCCTGCGCGAAACCCGGCTGTATCGCCAGCGCGAAGAGGAGCGCCGTGACGAGTACGAAGGTCGCCTTCATCGTAGATCTCCCGGTTTGGATACGTGTTTCCAGGCGAAGTCGATTGGCTGCCGCGTGGGGGAGGGGACCGTACAGCCGAGGCGCGAGGATAGGACGGTGCGAAATGGGCGGCAAGCTGCCACCATTATAGTGATCAGCGCCCGGCGCGCTAGCCAAAGCCAGCACACCGCTTTTTAACATCAATGCTGATTTTACGTAGATTATTGTTGCCCGATCTATTCAGAACTATACTGAGGATACCTGCCAGTATCTCCGAGGGTCGCATGTCACTCCAGAACCGGCTGGGCTTGCTCTTGCTGGCATTCCTGCTGCTGATGACCGTCTCTGTCGCCGCGACGGCCCGAGTGGTCACGGATCAGCGCGAGGATGCGCTGGTTATCAACCTGGCGGGGCGCCAGCGAATGCTGATCCAGCAGATGACCCGTGACGCCCTGCAGATCGAACTGGGCCGAGATCCGGCCTCGGCGCGGGCGGAACTGGCCGAATCCCAGGCGATATTCGATCAAACGCTTGCGGCGCTCCTCGCCGGGGGAGACACGTACTACCGGCCTGGGGAGTCGGTCACGATTCGCCCGGTCAGCGCGGATGGTGCGCGAGCCGATTTGATGGCCCTGCGCGATTCGTGGATGTCGTTCCAGTTACATCTTGTTACGCTGCAGGATGCGGCGCCGGGCAGCGCGGCGTTTGAGACCGCCCGCCGCGCGGTCCATACCTCTGCGCCCGCGCTTATGCAGCAGGCGGACGCTATTGTTCGCCTGGTGGAAGCCGACTCCGAGCAGAAAGTCACGCGCGTTTCCTGGGTGCAGGCGGCATTCTTTATCAGCGCTGTCGTCTTACTCGCCGCCGGTGTGTACCGGCTCCGGCGCGATATCCTGGCGCCGCTGGCTGCGCTGACGCAGGCTGCCGGGCGGATCGGGCAGGGCGACCTGAGCACCCCCGTTCAGCCGACCGGACCGCCGGAGCTGGTCATGCTGGGCGCGAGCCTCGACGGGATGCGCGGCGAGTTACGCACGCTGACGGACGGGCTGGAGACGCGGGTCGCGCAGCGCACGCGCGAGCTGGCCGCGCTGTCCGAGGTTATCCGCGAGATTTCGTCGCGGCTGGAGCTTGAGCACGTCCTGCAGTCGGTGACGGCGAAGGCGCGCGAGTTGCTCGACAGCGACGCGGCGTTTCTCTGCCTGCTCGAAAACAACCGGCAAACGCTTGGGCTGCATGCGTTCAACGGCCCGACAAACGCTGTGTGCCAGCGCTGCACGCTGGCCCGCAACACCACTGCCGAGCGAATTTTGCAGCACCCGCACGCAATCATCTGTGACGTCGGTGGCTGCGAAACGATCGCCGAGCGCTTCCGCAAGAGCCACCTCGCCGCGTCGCTGCGTATTGGCGAGCGCGTCATTGGCGCGTTGTGTGTCAGCAGCGCCCGGCCTGCGACGTACTCGCAAGATCAGGTGCGCGTGCTGACCGAACTGGCGAACTCGACGGCGATCGCGCTGGAAAACGCGCGCCTCTACGAGCAGGCCGAGCGCGCCGCCACGCTCGAAGAGCGCCAGCGTATCGCAGCCGAGATGCATGATGGTCTGGCGCAGACGCTGAGTTATATTCAGCTTCGGGCCGATCGCCTGGACGAGTTGATCGCTGGCGATGTCGCGGGAGCCGAGGCGCCGCGCGTCACGCATGAGATCGCGTTGATTCGCGGCGCAGTCGACCGGGCCAGCGGCGAGGTACGGCAATCTATCGCGAGCCTGCGCGCCTCGTCTGACCCGGATCGCACGCTTCAGGCGCAGTTGTCCGAGTTGGTCATGACATTTGCTGCCACGCACAACGGTGTCGCAATTGGCGCCGAGGGGCTTGAGGGCGCGGATATTGTTCTGCCGCCCGATCAGAGCGCGCAACTGCTGCGGATCGTGCAGGAAGCATTGCAGAACGCTCATCGCCATGCGAGCGCGTCCCAGGTCACGGTCTGCTACGAGCGACAGGACGCGCTGCATCGCGTCGTCGTGCGGGATGATGGGCGCGGGTTCGATGTGCGCAGCGCGGGCGGCGAAGGGCACTTTGGCCTGAACATCATGCGGGCGCGCGCCGCGCGGATTGGCGCGCAGCTTTTAATCGAGTCCGCGCCCGGGTGCGGCACCGAGGTGATACTCGCGTGGTAGTCAGATGACCGCGCGCCCGTGTGACGGGGTGTGGGGGAGGAAATCGAATGAAGCCAATTCGTATTTTGTTGGCCGACGATCATGTGCTGTTTCGGGAAGGGCTGGCGAGTATCATGAGCGCGCAGCCCGATATGACGGTTGTGGGCGAGGCGGATGACGGGCTGGAAGCGTTGGTCAAAGCCAAAGAGCTGCGGCCCGATCTGGTCCTGATCGACATCAGCATGCCCGGCGGCAACGGCCTGGAAGCTACCCTGCGCATCAAAGAGGCGCTGCCGGAGACCGTGATCGTCGTGCTGACGGTCCACAATGACGAGGAAAAGTTGTTTGAGGCGATCCGGAACGGCGCGCAAGGCTATCTGCTGAAGGATTTGCGGTCCGAGACGGTGCTAGAGCTTGTGCGCGGAGCCATGCAAGGCGAGGCGGCGATTACGCCGGTCGTGGCGGGCCAGATGCTCGAGGAGTTCCGGCGGCTGAGCCGCGTTGCGCCGCAGGACGACACCGCGCCAATTGAGACGCTAACCTTTCGAGAGCAAGAGGTTCTGACGCAGGTGGCTACCGGCGCAACCGACAAAGAGATCGCGGAAACGCTGGGCGTCAGCCTGTACACGATCAAAAGCCACATGCGGAATATCCTCGGCAAGTTGCACGTGAACAATCGCTACGAAGCCGCCAAATACGCGCGCTATAAGGGCTTGCTGTAGCCCCCTCCTTCCCCGAAGAACTAGTTCTTGCGCTCCCAAGAGCGGCCTGCCGGTCGCTCTTTTTTCATGCTGCTCCGCGTTCTGCGAACGTTCCATGCCGCGCCGGAAGCCCCTACACTTGAGTCAGGCAAGAGGGCAAAGACTTATGGAAACGCACCGCATACTGTTGTTAAGCGCGCATCCTCTGCTCAGCGAAGGGCTGACGCGGCTACTGCGCGATAAAGAGGATGTCGTGCTGGTCGGGCCGCTGCCGGTTGAGGGTTTTCGGAGCGCCGACCTGCCGCAGCACGCCCCGGACCTCGTTCTCGTCGCGGGGCAGGATGCCGACGACCCCGGCGCGAGCGCGCTGCTGGTCGATCTCCTGCACGCGTTTCCTGATTTACCGGTCGCACAGATTGGCCTCTCTGCCGGGAATACGGTGCGTGTGTATACGTCGCGCACGCTGCCTGCGAGCAGCGCGGACCTGTTGAGCATGATTCGCAGCCTGCCGGTGCGCCACGTAGACCAAGACAAAGCGAGTCCTGAACCATGAGATGGATGCTGGTAATCATCGTTTATCGCCGCTGGTTGGCGCTATGCCTCTTCGTGGTGGGGCTATTTCTGGTGCTGGCTTCGGCGCATTTGGCGGGCGCTTCCCCGCCGCGCCAGTCGCCCGACGAAGGCGAGGCGCTGTTCCGGCAATACTGCGCAGGGTGTCACACCATCGGTGGGGGAGACCTCTCCGGGCCGGACCTGCAGGGCGTGGCGGACCGGCGCGATCCCGATTGGCTGGAACACTGGCTAGCCGAGCCGGACGTGATGATCGCCGAGGGCGATCCGATCGCGCGTGAACTGCTGGCGCAATACAACAACATCCCTATGCCCAACCAGCATCTGACGCTGTCCGAAATCGACTCCTTGCTGGCGTATCTGGGCGTGGCGCAGCCTGCCCATGTGCTCGAACAGGCGGCCCAGGCGGCGCTCGCGGGCGATCCGGGGCGCGGCAAGGCGCTGTACACCGGCGCGCAGGCGTTTGGCACCGGAGGAACCGCCTGCATCGCATGCCATGACACTGCCGCGGTCGGCGTGCCCGGTGGCGGGTTGCTCGGCCCGGACCTGACGCAGGTCATCCAGCGCTATGGCGGCGAAGCGGGCTTGCGCGGCGCGCTGGGCACGATCGCGTTTCCGTCGATGGTGCCGATCTACCAGAACCGGCCACTTTCTCCGCAGGAGCAGGCCGATCTCGCGGCGTTCTTCGCGCAGTCCACCGAGCAAGCGGCACCGCGCCAGAGCGTGCGCCACGTTGCGCTGTTCCTGCTGGCATTCGGCGCGCTGGACGTGCTGCTGGTCGGGTTGTTCGTGTGGCAGGGACGCCTGCCGCAGCATCGCCGCCACCCTCTTATCCGGCGGTTCGTTTCATCAAGGACGGAGTAGACACGCTATGGGCTGGGTTAGTGAGATCGTCAATCCCGAGACGCGCCGCTGGGAAGAACTCTATCGCAACCGGTGGCAGCACGACAAGGTCGTGCGCAGCACACACGGCGTGAACTGCACCGGCGGCTGCTCGTGGAACGTCTACGTCAAAGATGGCATCGTGACGTGGGAGATGCAGGCGACCGATTACCCGAAGCTCGGCGCGGACGTGCCGCCCTACGAGCCGCGCGGCTGCCAGCGGGGGATCAGCTTCTCGTGGTACCTCTACAGCCCGATCCGCGTCAAATATCCCTATGGGCGCGGGGCGCTGCTGGACCTGTGGCGCAAGGCGAAGGCGCAGCACGCTGATCCTGTTGAGGCGTGGGCGAGTATCATGGCCGATCCGGAGCGCCGCCGTAGCTACCAGCAAGCGCGCGGCAAAGGGGGCTTCCGGCGGATAAGCTGGGACGAAGCGCTGGAGATCGTCACTGCCTCGACGCTGCACACCATGAAGACTTACGGGCCGGACCGCGTGATCGGCTTCTCGCCCATCCCCGCGATGTCGATGCTATCATACGCGGCGGGCAGCCGCTTCTTGCAGCTTCTAGGCGGCGTGGTGATGAGCTTCTATGACTGGTATTGCGACCTGCCGCCCGCCTCGCCGGAAGTCTGGGGCGAGCAGACGGATGTCGCGGAAAGCGCGGACTGGTTCCACAGCAAATATGTCGCCGTGATGGGATCCAACCCGGCCATGACGCGCACGCCGGACGCACACTTTCTCTCCGAAGCGCGCGCCAACGGGGCCAAGCACGTCATCTTCGCGCCAGACTTCAACCAGGCGGCCAAGCACGCGGACTGGTGGGTGCCGATCAACGCCGGGCAGGATGGCGCGTTCTGGATGGCGGCGAACCATGTCATCCTCAAGGAGTTCCACGCCGACCAACCCACGCCTTACTTCCTGGACTATGTCAAGCGCTACACCGACAGCCCGTTCCTGGTCGTGCTCGACAAGCACGCTGAGAGCTATCGCCCGGGACGGCTGCTGCGCGCCAGCCAGCTTGCGCAGTACCAGGGTGAGGAGAACGCGGAGACGAAGTTCCTCGTTGTGGACGCTGCGACCGGCGCGATCAAGATGCCGCAAGGGACGCTCGGCTTTCGCTGGCAGCAGCGCAAAGGGCAGTGGAACCTCGACCTGAAAGATGGGCACGACGGCTCGGACCTCGACCCGGCGCTCACTCTGCTCGACGCGCACGACGCAGTCGAAATGGTCGCTTTCCCCGAGTACGCGTTCGACCGGACCTTCCAGCGCGGCGTGCCGGTGCGCACGGTGGAGACGCTCGACGGTCTCGTAACCGTCGCCACGATCTACGACCTGCTGATGGCGCAGTTCGGCGTGGGGCGCGGCCTGCCCGGTGACTATCCGGGCGACTACGATGATGAGGATGCGCCCTACACGCCCGCCTGGCAGGAGCGTTTCACGGGCATCGACCGCCAGACCGTGATCCAGTTCGCGCGGGAATGGTCCGCCACTGCCGAGCGTTCCGAGGGTCAGTGCTCGATCATTATCGGCGCGGGCGTCAACCACTGGTACCACAACAATCTGATCTATCGCGCCGCA
>CAZVCM010000015.1:0-15805 GCA_964626105.1 uncultured Thermoflexus sp. | reverse complement strand
ACCGGCTGCGTCGGGCGCAATGGCGGCGGGCTGAACCACTACGTCGGGCAGGAGAAGCTCGCGCCGATGGCCGCCTGGTTGCCAGTGGCGATGGCGCTGGACTGGGGCGGGCCGCCTCGCCTGCAGAACACGCCATCCTTCCATTATGTCCACTCGGACCAGTGGCGCTATGAAGGTGCCTTCGCGGATCTCGCGCCGGTGGGTGATGCTGATCACCCGCTGACGCAGGGCCACACGATGGACTTGCAGCGCCGGGCGGTGCGGGCGGGCTGGCTGCCGTTCTTCCCGCAGTTCAACCGCAACCCGCTCGAACTGGTGCAGGAAGCAGAAGCGGCAGGCGCGACCACGCCCGACGCGATCAAGCAGTGGGTGGTCGAGCAGTTGCAGAGCGGGGCGCTTCAGTTTGCGATCGATGACCCGGATGCGCCCGAAAACTGGCCGCGCACCTGGTTCATCTGGCGCGGCAACGCGCTGCAATCCAGCGCCAAGGGGCATGAGTACTTCCTCAAGCACTACCTCGGCACGCACACTAACGCGATCGCGGAAGACGTCTCTGGCGCGGGCGAAGCGCCAGAAGGCAAGCTCGATCTGGTGGTGGATATCAACTTCCGGATGGATACCTCGGCGCTGTACTCCGATATCGTGCTCCCGGCGGCGACGTGGTACGAGAAGGACGATCTCAACACGACCGATCTCCATTCGTACATTCACCCACTCTCTGAAGTGGTCCCGCCATGCTGGGAATCTCGCAGCGACTGGGACATCTTCAAGGCGCTGGCGCGCGAGATCAGCGAGCTGTCGGCGCGGCACTTCCCGCGTCCAGTGCGCGATCTCGTCGCCGCGCCGCTACAACATGACACTCCGGCGGAGCTTGCCCAGTTAGAAGTCAAAGACTGGGCCGCTGGTGAGTGCCCGCCAATTCCCGGCGAGACGATGCCGAATTTCACCGTGGTCGAGCGCGACTACGCCAACCTGTACAACCGCTTTATCTCGCTCGGCACGAATGTGCGCAACAACGGGCTGAGCATCCACGGCGTGCGCTGGCCGGTCACTGACCTCTATGACGAGCTGTGCCGCGACCGACCGGCCATCAGTTGGAACAGCGCGCGCTATCCCTCGCTGGCCGAGGCGGACGAGGCCGCCAACGCGATTCTGTGGCTGGCGCCCGAGACCAACGGCGAGAGCGCCTACCGGGCGTTCAAAGCCGAAGAGGAGAAGGTGGGCCTGCCGCTCGCTGACCTCGCGGAGAAAACGCGCGGCGTGCGCATGACGTTCGAGGACTTGACGCGCCAGCCGCGCCGAGTGCTCACTAGCCCGGCCTGGACCGGTATCGTCAATGAGGGGCGGACTTATTCGGCCTACTGCCTCAACGTCGAGCGGTTGGTGCCGTGGCGCACTTTGACCGGGCGCCAGCATTTCTATCTCGATCACGAAGGCTACATCGCGTTTGGCGAGCACTTGCCGACCTACAAGCCCAAGATCGACCCGCACGCGCATGGCGACATTCTGCGCACCGAAGCGATCGAAGGGTCGATCATGCTGAATTATCTGACGCCGCATGGCAAGTGGCAGATCCACAGCACCTACTCCGACAACCTGCGGATGCGGACGCTCTCGCGCGGGGTCGACCCGATCTGGATGAACGTCGACGACGCGCTGGCGATTGGAATCGACGATAACGACTGGGTCGAGGCCTTCAACGATCACGGTGTGATGGTTACGCGGGCGATTGTGACAGCTCGCATCCCGCGCGGGCTATGCTTCATCTATCACGCGACCGAGCGCACGCTGTCCATCCCGAAATCACCGCTGCGGGGCGGGCGGCGCGCGGGCGGCCACAACAGCCTGACCCGCACTCGCCTGAAACCAAACCTGCTGTTCGGCGGCTACGGCCAGTTCACCTATGGCTTCAACTACTGGGGGCCCACCGGGGTCAACCGCGATACGTTCGTGCTGGTGCGCAAGCTCGACGGCGAGCCGCGCTGGTAAGCGCCAGAGAGGGCATGACATGAATATCCGAGCGCAAGTCTCGATGGTGTTTCATCTCGACAAATGCATCGGCTGCCACACGTGCAGTGTTGCGTGCAAAAACATCTGGACCGACCGCCAGGGCGCGGAATATATGTGGTGGAACAACGTCGAGACCAAGCCAGGGACTGGTTATCCCACCCAATGGGAAGATCAAGAGAAGTATCGCGGCGGCTGGGAGAAGAAGCCGGGCAGCAACGATCTCAAGCTCAAGATGAACGGGCGCCTGGGGACGCTGGGTAACATCTTCTATAACCCGCACCTGCCCTCGATGGACGATTACTACGAGCCGTGGACGTACGAGTACGATCACCTGACGACCGCGCCCGCCGGAGACGACCAGCCGACCGCGCGCCCGGTGTCGATGATCACCGGCGAGCCAATCGAGATCCAGCGCGGCCCGAACTGGGACGACGACCTCAGCGGCTCGGCGACCTACGCCGCCAATGACCCGAACCTTGAGGGCATGAGCGACAAAGAGCGCGAGATGATGTTCGAGGTGGAGCGGCTGGTGTTCTTCTACCTGCCACGCATCTGCAACCATTGCATCAACGCGGGCTGCGCGGCGGCATGCCCCTCAGGCGCGATCTACAAGCGCGGCGAAGACGGGATCGTGCTGGTGAACCAGGACAAGTGCCGCGGCTGGCGAATGTGCATCACCGGCTGCCCCTACAAGAAGGTGTACTACAACTGGTCGACCGGCAAATCCGAGAAATGTATCCTGTGCTATCCCCGCCTGGAAACCGGCCAGGCACCGGCTTGCTTCCACTCCTGCGTGGGGCGCATCCGCTATCTGGGCGTGCTGCTGTACGACGCGGACCGGATGGATGAGGCGGTCGCGGTCGAGGATCGCGACCTGGTGCGGGCGCAGCGCGCGATCATCATGGATCCGTCCGACCCGGCGGTGATCGCATCCGCGCGGGCCAACGGCGTGTCCGAGGCGCTAATCGAGGCGGCGCAGGCGTCGCCCGTGTACCGGTTCGTTAAGGAATGGGAGCTGGCGCTGCCGCTGCACGCTGAGTTCCGCACGCTGCCGATGCTGTTCTACGTTCCGCCGATGCTGCCGGTCCAGGCGATTGCGAGTGATGGGCGGCTTGACGCGACGCACGGCAACGCCGATCCGGAGACCTACTTCGGCACGCTGGAGCAGGCGCGCCTGCCACTGCGCTATATGGCGCGGCTGTTCTCTGCTGGAAACGAGGATGAGATCGCGGCGGTGTACCGCAAGCTGATCGCGGTGCGCGTTTACCGTCAGGCGCAAAACGCCACCGGCGCGCTGGACGACAACGCCCGGCAGGCGCTGAAAACCGCTGGCATCACCGCCGAGGAAGCGGAGAGCATCTACGAGCTGACCGCCAAGCCGACCTTCGAGCAGCGGTTTGTCATCCCGCCGCTGGCGCGCGAAGAGAACATCGAATCGCTGCAGGACCCGTTCAGCCACAAGGCCGAGGCGGGGTTCAGCTTCCGGCGCGACGCCAAGCGAGGACAGTGATGGCGACAGTCTCCACGATTGACACAGCGTTTGGGTTGATGGCGCAAGTCGTTCAGTATCCGACTCCGGCGCTCCCACAGCAAGCGCAGGCGTGTGTGGCGGCGCTGAAGGATCAGCGGCCGCGCGCGGCGCGGCCCATGCAGCGCTTTGAAGCGTTCGTGCGCGTGACTCCGCTTGACACGATCGAGGAGTTGTATACAGCGACCTTCGAACTGCGACCGGTGTGCTTCCCGTACATCGGCTTCCAGTTATTCGGCGAGACGTACAAGCGCGGCGCGTTCCTCGCGGCCCTGAGCGTGCGCTTTCGAGAAGCGGGCTGCGACGCAGGGACGGAACTGCCCGATCACCTCAGCGTGGTGTTGCGCTATCTCGCGCTGGCGCCGGATGCGGACCTCGTCACCGAGGGTTTGCTGCCCGCCTTGCAGCGCATGATCGACCAGTTGGACGGCAATCCGTATCGCGATGCGTTGCAGGCGATCCGGGATGCCGTGCGCCTCTCCTAACATGCAGCGGAGCGTACCATGATTGACGAGCTGCTCTTTATCGCATTTCCCTACACGGCGGCGGTGCTGGCGGTGGTGATGACCGTCGTCCGCTATCGCAGCAACCGCTTCACCTATTCGAGTCTGTCGTCGCAGTTGCTTGAGAACCGGGTCTTGTCGTGGGCTTCGGTCGCGTGGCATTACGCGATCCTGGTGATTCTCGCTGCGCACTTCGGCGCGACCGCGTTTCCGGGGCTGTGGGCGCGGCTGCTCGGCAGCCGTTTGCAGCTTTATGCGCTGGAGATCACCGGCATGGCGTTTGCGCTGCTGTCCATCATCGGCATGGCGCTGTTCATGTGGCGGCGGCTGGCGTACCCGCGCATCCGCGCCGTGACTAGCGTGGGCGATTGGGCGCTGCTGGTGGCGCTGCTGGTGCAGGTGCTCCTGGGCTTTCTCGTCGCGTTTGTGTATCGCTGGGGCTCGCTGTGGTACCTGCAAACGGCGACGCCGTGGCTTGAGTCGCTGGTCCGCCTGAACCCGCAGATCGCGCCCGTCGTGCCGCTGCCGTGGTTGATCAAGCTGCACTTCGCAGGCGGGTTCGTCATTCTGGCGCTGCTGCCGTTTACCCGGCTGATCCACGCGGTGACGCTGCCAATTGGCTACCTGTGGCGGCCCTATCAGGTGGTGATCTGGAACCGGCGCCGGGCGTGAGAGGGCTGTGCGCCAGCGCCGCCATGTAACGGAGCGGAACCATCATGTTCGCAGCGATCAAAGAGGGCGTGCGGAGTCTTTTCCCCGGATATTTCGCGCTCGTAATGGCGACCGGCATCGTGTCGATCGCGTCGTACCTGCTTGATATGCGCGCGCTCGCGTGGTGGCTGTTCCGGTTCAACGTCGTGGCGTATCTCGCGCTGTGGCTGCTGACGATCGCGCGCGTTCTCTGGCACTGGCCGCTGCTGCGGGCGGACCTGACCGATCACGTCAAAGGCCCGGCCTTCTTCACGATCGTGGCCGCGTCTGGCGTGCTCGGCAGCCAGTTCATCGTACTGGCGGGGGATCGCAGCACCGCGAGCGTGCTGTGGGCGATCTGCCTGGTGTCGTGGCTGGTGCTGATCTACGCCGTGATCAGCGCAGTCACGCTGCGGGAAGGCAAGCCGGACCTGACGCGCGGGATGCATGGCACGTGGTTGGTCGCGGTCGTGGCGACGCAGTCGGTCTCGCTGCTGACGACGCTCATCGCGCCAACGTTTGGCGAGCAGCCAGAGAAGACGCTCTTCTTTGCGCTGAGCATGTACCTGATCGGCTGCATGCTCTATATCTGGATTATCTCGCTGATCTTCTATCGCTTCCTGTTCTTCGCGCTCAAGCCGGATGAGCTCACGCCGCCATACTGGATCAACATGGGCGCGGTCGCGATCACGACGCTGGCCGGGGCAACCCTCATGCTTCACGCAGAGCGCTCGACATTTCTGCCAGGGCTGATGCCGTTCCTGGAGGGGTTCACGCTGTTCTTCTGGGCAACCGGGACGTGGTGGATTCCGCTGCTAGTCATCATGGGCATCTGGAGGCACGGCTACCGCCGCTATCCGCTGACCTACCACCCGCTGTATTGGAGCATGGTCTTCCCGCTGGGGATGTACACGACGAGCACGTTTCAATTGTCTCGCGCGATGGACCTGCCGTTCCTCGAAGTGATCCCGCGCTATTTTGTGTATGTGGCGCTGGCGGCGTGGCTGGCGACCTTCCTCGGCTGGCTGCGCAGTTTGCTCCGGGCGCTGGCGCATCACACCGCCCGGACGATGTCACCCGCTGCCGACACCCTCGACGCGAGGAAGTGACGCCGCCATCCGCGCGTTCTGCCGCAACGCTGCAGCCCGCACGGCGGTGTCTTGAGACTCGTTTGGTGAGCAAGACGTCCAACCCGCTGTGAGCCCCAGCCACGATTTGCTCGAAAGCGTCCTTCACTCGAAAATCTTTATTGGCGCTTGCAGCACGCTAGAGATTCCGCCGCGTCGTTCTGAACGGCCTGCAGATAGTGCGCCCGCGCCCTACCTGGCGGGGGCTGTTCCAGTCCAATATCTGATTGACGGCGGCACGTGACGTGGCGGCCAGGCGCCAGGAACCCGGATCTATGGCTGCGCGGACTGATCACTCGATAAGACGCCGACTCCGGAAAGCAGGCGCTATCGCTTTCCGGCTGTTTGTGGTTTACAGCCTCATCTACACTCTCTTTTCGCTACTGCTCGACAGCCGAAGCACCGACTATCTCGGCATCTCCGAGACGGCTTGCACGGCGCAGTTCATCGACGCTGATTCGCCCGAGGAGCTGAGGCAGCGTCTGATTGATGAGTTTGCGCCGACGCTCGTTTTCTCGTTTGGAGAGCCTGCTGATTTGGAAGAAGAGGTCGTAGTTGCGTACCAGTTAGTGCCAGATCGCGAAGAGACAGGGCGTTATGTCTGGCGCGGCGCGGTAACGTATCCGACGGATTACGGCGCGACTTCGTTTGGCGCTCGCTTCACTGTTGGCGACGAGAGCTATTCGGTTGTCCTCTCGAAATCCGTGCTACGGTTCATGGGCTGGCTGTTCGGGCAGGCGCATGTTGATGCGCACATCGGCGACGTGGAAATGTTTGAGTTGTACCTTGCACCCTCAGATGACGCGGGACATTGGGCGATCGACCAACTGCAGCTCTTTGCGCACGGCAATGCGAAAGTCTACGGCGCAGACCAGATTCATTGTTTTCGTGGCTCGCCAATCCTCTACGTCAGCCGTGGAAAACATGCGATGTATCCCTCGATTCCCGAGTGTAACAATTCGAGCGTTGCCAACCAGCGCGGCGTGCACCTGATCGCGGAGTATTGTAGCATCGGCACGCTCTACTACCCCTCGACTTCACCCGAGTTTGACGTGGGCGACAGCGCGACCCCCAACAACATCTTCGCCACCTCGCCGACCATCCGTGCAACCGGCGTCTTTGCCGGTGAAGACGCGTGGGGGACGTGCTTCACCGGCGGTCACCAGTATGATGAGCCGCCGAACCCTTGCCGTTCGCGGTTCCGCTGGTGGTAAGCGCCTGCTCAGACGCTACAGCCGGGCGAGATAGTCCTGGCGCAAGCTCTCCAGGTGATGAGCGACATGGCCTGCCATCATGTACAGCAGCGCGCGGACGCTCACCGCGAAGCCACTCGCTGTGCCCTGGCGCAGACTCGCCTCGCGCGACAGGTCGCGGAAGGCGAGCACGTTCGCGCGCCGGAGCAGGTCGAACTCTTCCATCAAGTCGGGCAGGGGGCGAGCGCCAAAGTGCGCCTCGCGGACGTAGTCATCCTGCTCGAACCCGGCGAGCGGCGTCTCGTCGCCCCGCGCAAACCGCAGCGCGCGATAGGCAAATACGCGCTCGGTGTCGTTGATATGGCCGATAACTTCCTTGATGCTCCATTCCTCGGGCCCAGGGCGAAAATCTGCCTGCTCGGTTGACAACCGAGCGAGCAAGGTTCGTAGCGCTTCGGGCTGGCGTGCGAGCGTTTCGAACACGTCGCCGTCTGGCACCAGCGCGACGTAACCCGCATAGAATGGCGCATACTCGTTTTCGTGTGGACGTTCCACTGTTGTCACCACTGCGAAGCCCTTTCTCGAAGATGACCTGCGACGATTGACTCCCCAGAGTGTAGCATTGCCTGTCAACGAGCGCGCTAAGATCGCCAGGGATACGCGATCGTGTAGCGCCCTGCGCCGAGCGTCAATTCCACGCTATCGCCTGTCTGCACGCCCTGACGTAGCGGCGTTTCATTGATTGTCACATCATCTCTCTGCCCGCCGGGGAGCACGACCGTCGCTGAGGCATTGAACGGGATTGCGATCGTGATCGTGAGCTGTCCGCACTCGTCGAGCCGCCAGCCGCTCTCGTACAGCCCCGCCGCCGACCGGTAGCGCGCGCGTGCCCATTCGAGCGACGGATCGGGCTTAGGCGCGAGGCGCGCGTGGCGGAAGCCGGTTACGCCATCGGGTCCGGCAGATGGGTTCAATCCACACATATCGCGGACCATCCACTCCACAATGGAGCCGTACGCGTAATGGTTGAGCGAGTTCATGCCGGTCGAGCTGATCGAGCCGTCAGGGTTGAGCGAGTTCCACCGCTCCCAGATGGTCGTCGCGCCGAGGTTGACGGCGTACAGCCACGAAGGATAGTCCTCATTCAGCAGTAGCGCGTAGGCTTGCTCGTTGGCGCCGATGTTGGAGAGCACCCGGCAGAGGTACGGCGTGCCCACAAACCCGGTCTTCAGATGGCCGCCATCCTGCTCAAGCTGCGCGATAAAGTCGCGCTGCACGCGCTCGCGATGCGCGTCCGGCGCTAGGTCCATGAACAGCGCCAGCACGTAGCCCGTCTGAGTCGGCACGGCCAGCCGCCCGGTCGCGGTGAAGTACTCCTGTTGAATCGCCGCTTTGACTTCGTCGGACAGGCGCGCGTACGCTTCCGCGTGCTCCGTTTTGCCGAGCACCGCAGCGGCTTGCGCCACTAGCCGCGCCGAATAGCAGTAGAAGGCAGACGCAATGAAATCGTGCGGCGTACCGCCCCGGCGCGAGGTGGGATCCGGCGCGTCCAGCGACAGCCAGTCTCCGAAGTGAGTGCCTTCCGTCCATAGCCGTTTACCACCGGTTGCCTCGTCAATATCTTTGATGTAGTCCACCCAGGCGCGCATGCTTTCAAACTGCTGGCGCAGAATGTCGGCGTCCCCATAGAACTGGTAGAGCGTCCACGGCAGGATCGTCGCCACATCCGCCCAGGCGGTCGCGCCGCCTTTGTCGAGGTTCACCATCGGGACGATATGAGGGACCATCCCGCCCAACTTGGCTTGCTCTTTCGCCAGATCGTAGGCGTATTTGGAGAGGAAGGCGGCGGCGTCCATGTTGAAGCACGCTGTGCCAGAGAACACCTGCAGATCGCCCGTCCAGCCGAGCCGCTCGTCACGCTGCGGGCAGTCGGTCGGGATGTCGAGGAAGTTCCCCTTCTGGCTCCACAGCGCGTTGCGGACAAGCTGGTTCACCTTGTCATGCGAGGTTTCTAGCTCGCCAATGAGATCCATCTCCGAGTACACCACGCAGCCGGTGAAGTCGTCCCCGCTGAGCGCGTCCGGCCAGCCGGAGACCTTGACATAGCGGAAGCCGTAGAACGTGAAATACGGCTCGACGACCGCTTCTTTGCCATCAGCGATATATGTGTATTCCGCCTTCGCGGTCCGCAGATTGTCGCGGAAGAAGTTGCCCTCTTGCAGCACCTCGCCGAACTGAAGATGGATGCGCGTGCCTGCTGGCGCGCTGGTTCTGAACCGCACCCAGCCGGTCATGTTCTGGCCCATGTCGAGCACCGTCTCGCCCGCTGGAGTGTGGATCACAGCGACTGGTGTGAGGGTTTCGTTGATTCGGACCGGCAGCGACCGCCTCGCTTCCAGGCGATCCATATCAAGTGCGATCGGCTTGACGCCAGTGGCTTTGTCCGGGGCAGAGATGTTCTTCCCGATTCGCGCGTCGTATATCTCGCCGTCGAAGATGTCGCTTGCGATGACCGGCGCAGGTTGGGCGCGCCACGCGGAATCCGTGCCGATCACAAGCTCGCTTCCATCGTCAAGCCTGATGTGCAACTCGCAGATCAGCGCGAACCGGTCGCCATAAAACGCCACGACGCCGCGATCCGCGCCGTAGCGGCCCTTGTACCACCCGTTGCCCAGCATGACGGCGATCTGGTTTTCGCCGGTCACAAGCTGGTCGGTGATGTCGAACGTTTGGTGCTGAATCCACTGGTCGTAGGCGTTGCAGTACGGTGTGAGGTGCTCGCTCCCGATCTTCTGCCCGTTCAGTTCCGCGTGATACAGGCCCAGCCCGCAGACGTACGCCCGCGCCGCAACCGTCCGCGCCGGGAGATCGAACGTCCGGTAGAGGATCGGGTGAATGGCGTTGTCGTCCCAGTCTGGCGTAATCCACTCCGCCTGCCAGGGTTCGTCCATCTTCGCAGTCTCGAACCAGGCAGGCTCGCTTTCAGCGCTTTCACTCTCGCCCCACACGCGGACCTTCCAGTAATAGCGCGTGCGCGGCGCAAGCTCGATCGGCGGGCGAAAGGCCAGGCTGTCGATGCCTGCACCTGCGACTTTGCCGCTGTCGAAGACGATCTGCTCGAAGCGAGCGTCGCGGCTCACGACGACTTGCGCGGCGGTCTGCACCGTGTCACGCGTGTCCTCGACGATCCAGGAAAACGCCGGTTGGTCGATGGCAAAGCCCAGAGGATTCGTGATGCGATTTGTCTTGAGATGGGAGATGTTCACAACATACCTCGCGAGGATGGCGCAAATCTGTCGCTAAGCGAATGTCAAGCTACAAATACTCGCTATACTGTCCTTCTAGCGTATGTTATTTGCGATCTACGATTCTCACTTGTTCACCGGAGCGGCCCATGCTGACCCTTTCCGATATCCACATTCGCGACCCCTTTGTGCTGCCGGTTGCGGCTGAGCAGCGCTACTACCTTTACGGCACGCGCGGCCCTGAGGTCTGGGCGCAGGCTGCAACCGGCCTCGACTACTATACCAGCCCCGACCTAGAACGCTGGGAAGGGCCGTTCCCGGCGTTCCGGCCCTCCGCAGGCTTCTGGGCAGACCGGAATTTCTGGGCGCCGGAAGTACACGCCTATCGCGGACGCTATTATCTGTTCGCCAGCTTCAAAGCGGAAGGCGCCCGCCGGGGGACGCAAATCCTGGCTGCAGACAGCCCGCAGGGCCCGTTCGAACCGATCAGCGAAGGCCCGGTGACGCCGTCGGATTGGGAGTGCCTCGACGGCACGCTGTTCGTCGACGCTGGCGATCAGCCCTGGATCGTCTTCTGCCATGAGTGGGTGCAGGTCGGTGACGGCGAAATCTGCGCCCGGCGGCTGAGTGACGACCTGAGCGCCGTGGTTGACGCGCCCCGCGTGCTCTTTCGCGCGTCCGAAGCGCCCTGGGCGCATGAACTCAACTCGAAGGGGCGGCGCGGCTATGTGACCGATGGCCCCTGGCTGCACCGTCTGACGAGCGGCGCGCTGCTCATGCTGTGGTCCAGCTTCGGCGATGGCGGCTATACCGTTGGCCTCGCACGCTCCGCGTCGGACGATATTGCCGGACCGTGGCAGCAACTCCCTGCGCCGTTATACGCCGACGATGGCGGCCATTGCATGGTCTTTCGCGCCTTTGACGGGCAGTTGTGGCTGGCGCTTCACCGCCCCAACCGTTCGCCTGACGAGCGCCCGCAGTTCATCCCGCTGCGTGAAAGTGAAGACGCGCTCGCGCTCGCCTAAGAGTGCGCGAGGTTGATCGCCGGCTCAGCGTGGTCTGGCAGCGGAAACAGGTCGTTGATGCGTACTGGCTGGTTCGTCTCCATCGCACGGTTGGCGGCGATCCCAACCATGATCGAGGCGGCTCCATCAATGTGCGAGGCGGCTCGATTGAAGGGGTCGGGCGGCGGGTTGGGCGCGAACAGATGCTCCAGCATGATTGGGTCCGCCCCGCCGTGACTGCCCATGTTACCCAGGGGCAGCTCGACATCATACCCCTCTCCGAACATGGGGAACACGCGCAGCGAGGCGTGCTTGAACGGCCCCTTGCTCGCCTGGAGATTGTGCGACTCGCCCTGGCCGGAGACGAGATTCACGTTCTCGACCACGTTGAGTTCGACGCGCCCCTTTGTGCCAGTGATGGCGACGTTCACCCCTTCCCACGGGCTGTAGGCGACCAGGCTGTACGACAAAATCGCGCCGCTTTGATAGCGTACCGTGACCGCCATCGTGTCTTCGATCGTGATTGGCTCGCCGAAGACGTTACGATCCCGGATGTAGTCGTTGTCCGCTTCCGCGTCGAGGTATAGCCCGCGCAGCGCCGCGTCCCGGTCGAGGAACAGCGCGAACGGGTCCTCGCGCGCTTCGGGCACGCCAGTGTAACGCTCGTAGGGATACGTCTCACCCCGCGACGTCGCGTTATGCTTGCCATAGAACAGCAGGTCACCGAACGCGAACACCTCTGCTGGATAGGACCCGATCCACCAGTTGACCAGATCGAAATGATGCGTGGCCTTGTGGACCAGCAGCCCGCCGGAGTTATGCTTTTCGCGATGCCAGCGGCGGAAGTAATCCGCGCCGTGATAGGTGTCTAGCAGCCACGACAGGTCGACGTTCAAAGGCCGCCCGACGACACCTTGCATCACCAACTCGCGCAGCTTTGTGAAGGCGGGCGCGTAGCGATAGTTGAAGGTCACTCGCAGCTTCTTACCGGTGCGCTCGATGGTGTCGAAGATCGACCGCGCCTTTTCCGCGTCAGTCGTCATCGGCTTCTCGGTGATGACATCGCACCCCAGCGCCATCGCCCGGTTGATGTACAGGTGATGCGTGGCATCCATCGTGGCGACGATCACCACGTCGGGGCGTGTGTCGGTGATCATGCGGTCATAATCGTGAGCAAGGTAGGTTGGCACCGGCGCGGCGCCCGCTTGGGCCTGGAGCTGTCGGTTGTGCCAATTCATGCGCGTCTGGCTGAGATCGCACAGCGCGGTGAGCTCGCACGTCTCGCGGTACGTGTCCGTCATCGCCTGGATGAACATCCCCGCACGGCCACCTGTGCCAACCACTGCAAAGCGTGTTTTTTTGCTCATCAAGACTCCTTTTCACAGCACGATTTCGTGCGGGCGCGGCGATCGCGCCTCAGGCGGGCGGCTGCGTGCTCTGCCGGATGACCAGTTCAGGGATCAGGACGTGCTGGTGATGCTTGTAGTTGCGGTCGTTGATCTGTTCCAGCAGGAACTGAGATGCCAGCCGGTTCTGAATATCAAAGTCAAAATGTACGGTGGTGAGCGGCGGGATCAGATAGCTTGCGATCGCGTCGTCGTCAAAGCTGGCGATCGAAATATCCTCAGGCACGCGCAGGCCGTGCTCGTGCAGCGCACGTAGCGCGCCAAGTGCTGCGTAATCGTTCACCGTCATGATAGCTGTAAACGTCTTGCCACGCCGCAGAAAATCGCACACCCCCTCATAGCCGGTTTTCATCGCGTCGGCAAAGGTAGAATAGTTGCCCGCATAGCTTGGGCCGGGTTCCAGGTCGTACGATGTCATCAGCGCGAGCCAGGTATCGTGGCGCAGGCGCGGATTGATGAAATCCAGCGAGCCTGTGATCTCAGCGATCCGCTGGTGGCCCTGATCGATCAGATGTTGTACGACGAGGCGCGTAGCGTGTTCCTGGCTATAGCCCACCCAGGTGAGCCGGGAGTCCATCACATAGTCACGCCGCACGATCGGGATGCCGTGACTGAGCGCCAGCAGTTCCTCATCAGAGATCCGCAGCTTCGGGGCATACAGGATGATCCCATCCACCAGCCGCGCGGCAGCCGTGTCCAGCGTCTCGGCGAAGTTTTCCCTTGTGCATTCTGAATACAGGGTGGAGTAGCCCGCCGCGTTGAGGTACTGCGCCATCTGAGGCAGCACAAGCCCAAAATATACATCCATGACAATGAATTCGATGGTATTGGACTGGTGGGTGGTGAGCATCTGCGCGCCCAGGTTGCGCTGATAGCCCATCTTCTTGATCACCGTTTGCACGCGGGCGCGCGTCTCAAGGGCAACCTCGGGATGATCGTTCAAGACGCGTGATACGGTGCCATAGGATACCCCGGCTTCGCGAGCAACATCCTGGATTGTTGGTCGCCGACCTTTCTTGGTAGACATGCAATCACTCCGTCTGTATGGTGGGCCCCATATCACGATGGAAATGTCCGTAAACGGTCACGAACACTATAGCAGTATTCCAGAAATTTGTCGATATGGCAGATTTCATTTTGCTTGACACAGAAGAGAACCTCTTATAATATGCATACAATACAATTCGTGAGCGGTCACGGAATTTTCACCAAGCGGACCGAGCAGCAGAAATCGAATGTGATGCGATCCGGCTGGCTCTGATGCGCGTCGTCGAGCGGAACTTCAACAGATATTGACAACCAGTCAATCGCCTCACGGACGGCATTCGAATGCCTGCAAGAAGACAGTAAAGGAAGTTTCTTTATGTCCGGTATCGTTAGGTTTGCCAGGCGCAACGCCGTTGGCTATGTCTTCCTTGCGCCATGGCTGCTCGGCTTCATTGTCCTGACCCTGTATCCAATGCTGTATTCGCTGCAGCTCAGCTTCACGGATTATGACTTCACAAAACCGGATGCGACACAGTGGATCGGGCTGGGCAATTACCAAAAAATGTTTGGGTCGGCGTTCGGAATATCCGAGTTCACGGCGTCCAGCGGCGAGGTGATGCGCGTCGACCGGTACTACATGAAGTCACTGTCGGTCACGTTTAAATACGTGTTCGTCTCCGTCCCGCTCAAGCTGATCTTCGCCCTCGCCGTTGCCATGTTGATGTACCAGAAACTGAGGGGGGTGTCGTTTTATCGAGCGGTGTACTACATCCCCACGCTCCTCGGCGGCTCGGTAGCGATCGCGGTGCTGTGGCGAAAGCTATTCGAGAAAGATGGCCTGGTGAACGGCGTGCTCGGCACGATTGGCTTTGCCGACCTTCCCGGCTGGATCACCAACCCGAAGTACTCGCTTTGGACGCTCATCTTGCTGACAGTGTGGCAGTTCGGCTCGTCGATGATCATCTTCCTCGCGGGGCTTAAGCAAATCCCGCAAGAGTATTACGAAGCGGCGAGTGTAGACGGGGCGACCAAGGTACGCAAGTTCTTCGCGATCACAATTCCGCTGCTCTCACCGGTCATCATGTTCAATCTGGTCATGCAGATGATCGGCGCATTTCAGGCGTTCACCCAGGCGTATATCATCGGTGGCGGCAGAGGCGGTGTGCTCAACTCCACGTTGTTCTACACACTCCATATGTACATTCAGGGGTGGACCTATCACGAAATGGGGTACGCCTCGGCGATGGCTTGGATGCTTCTGCTGATTATCGGCGCGATTACGGCAATTGTCTTTATCTCATCAAGATGGTGGGTGTCATATGGAACTGGCGAATAAGACGAATAACATGAAGGCCAACAATTTGAAGGCCAAGACAATTATCGGCCATTCGCTGACACACATCTTTATCATCGCGCTTGGGATCTTGATGATCTACCCCATTGCCTGGATGATTGTCAGCTCGTTCAAGCCGAACAACATGATTTTCAGCGACCCAGGATTAATCCCGAAAGCCGTGACCACCGAGAACTATATCACCGGATGGAAGGGGTATGCGGGGACGACCTTCGGGCGGTTTTTCGCGAACTCGCTCTTTATGTCTTCGGTCGCCATCATCGGCAACCTGATCTCCTGCACGATGGCGGCGTACGCTTTTGCGCGGCTTAAATTCTTCGGCAGGACGATATGGTTCGCGATCATGATGGGGACGCTGATGCTTCCCGGCCACGTCACGCTCGTGCCGCGCTATATCATGTTTAACACGTTTGGCTGGGTGGGCTCGTACCTGCCGATCCTTGTGCCAAAATTCTTCGCGACAGATGCCTTCTTCGTGTTTCTGCTCGTGCAGTTCATACGCAGCTTACCGAAAGAACTTGAGGAAGCGGCGATCATTGACGGGTGCGGCCAATTCGGGGTATTCACGCGCATTATCATTCCGCTCGCATTCCCCGCGCTGGTGACGACGGCGCTGTTCACTTTCTTGTGGACGTGGGATGACTTCTTCAACCACCTGCTGTATCTCACCCGGCCCGATACCTTTACGGTGTCGAGGGCGCTGCGGACGTTCGTTGGCGACGCGGGCGCGGTCTCCAATTGGGGCGGCGCGCTGGCAA
>CAZVCM010000014.1:0-28897 GCA_964626105.1 uncultured Thermoflexus sp. | reverse complement strand
GGGGCGCTGCAAGGCGGCGTGGAGCTTGACCGCCGGGCGCTGCTGGCGCTGCTTGAGGAACACGGCATCTCGACCGAGGGACAGCGCGGCGTATATCTATTGCAGCGCGCCTCGCTTGACGGGCTGATCGCGCAGGGCGTCCAGCGCGGCCAATACGGGACATTCTTCGCGCTCGATACGCTGCCGCCAGGGCGCGCGCTGGCACGCGAGGAAGCGCTGGCTGAGTTGGCGCGTCGCTACTTCACCACTCGCGGCCCGGCCACATTGCAGGATTTCGTGTGGTGGTCGAGCCTGACGACACCGGATGCGCGCGCGGCGATCGCGAGCATTCAGGGCGAGATCGTCGAGGAGACGGTCGACGGACAGCGTTATTGGCGGCCAGAGGTCTCTCCCATAGAAAGTAAAGAGGTTGCGGCGCTGCTACCAGGTTTTGACGAGTACCTGCTGGCCTACCGGGATCGCCGCGCGGCGCTCGCTCCCGAACACGAGCCGCACATCAAGCGCGGCGGGATGTTCGCGCCAACCATCATGGTCGGCGGGCGCATCGCCGGAACATGGCAGCGCAAGATCAAAAAGCGCGCGGTCGCGATCACGCTCAACTCATTTGCTCCCTTAAGCGATCGCGCGCGAGCGGCAGTGACCAGCGCTGCGCAGCAATACGGCGAGTACGTCGGGCTGCCGGTCGAGGTACACTAGAGCGTGGTTTTCAACTTTTGTACACAGAGGACAGGTCAGTTATGCGAGCGGTGCTGCAACGCGTCGAGCGCGGCGCGGTGCGCGTCGACGGGGAGATCGTCGGCGCGATCGACGAGGGTTTCGTAATTTTGGTAGGCGTGGGGCACGGCGACGGCGAGGCCGAGGCGCAGTGGCTGGCGCGCAAGATCGCCGGGCTGCGCGTGTTCGAGGACGACGATGGCAAGTTCAACCGCTCGCTGTTGGATGTGGGTGGGGGCTGCCTGGTGATCTCACAGTTCACGCTGTTTGCAGACGCGCGCAAGGGCCGCCGCCCGAGCTTCACGCACGCCGCGCCGCCCGAGATCGCAGAGCCGCTTATTGAGCGCTTCGCGGCAATGTTGCGCACAGCAGGCGTGGCACGCATCGAGACGGGTGTCTTCGGCGCGCGCATGGCGGTGGAGATTCACAACAATGGGCCGGTGACGATCTGGCTCGATACCGACGAGTTGATGCGCGGCTAGAGTCGCTGCGCTTCAGCGTGCCGTGGATGAAACGCCACCAGCGGTAGCGACTCGGACACGATCTGCTCAAGCTCTTCGCGTGACGCGCCTGCGAGGTTCACGCCAATCACCCGGCTGAGTTCACGCGCCGCGCGGGGATAACGCTCGCGGTACTGCGCCAATGCCTGCGCCGCCACATCCGGCGGAAGCGTCTCCGCGCGGACCGCGAGCGTGCGCCGTCCCACCCGGATCGTCACGTCAGGATTGGCCAGCACATTCCGGTACCAGTCCGCCTTTGTTCCCCAACCGGACGCGACGGCATAGACATCGCGTGCCTTGTCATGGTCTACCACTTCGACGACCGTCCGGCGGGGCAACCCGGACTTCCGACCGATGTGATGCAGGAGCAAGAAGCGACTGCCGAGCAGCCAGCCCAATCGAAGCCGATACAGCAAAATCGGCATGCGCAGCAACCAGCGCAGCAATCCTTTTGGCTGGCGCGCCACCATTGGTGAGCCCATTACACGACGCTCGCTTACACTCTCGGATCGGATCGCTGCCCGCGTGGTGCCTGCTCGCGCGCCAGCAGCAGCGCTTCGAGATCGTAGATCTCCTCGTCGTCCAGCGATTCGAGGATGTCTTCCGCCCGGCGAGAGCGGCGCCGCTTCGACTTCGCGAGTGACCGCGCCATTGACTCATCGTCGTCGCTGTGCGTACCGGACCAGACTGCCGCTGTGCTGATCGCCGCGGCCAGCGCGATGACGAGGACAATGCCAAACGCCGCAGCTTCTGAGACGTTGGCAATGGCGCCAGTCACCGAGGTCATCAACGCAATGATAATGACTGTGAACATCGTCCAGATTAAGAGTGTCGCGCCCACGCGTACCATCTGCCGCATCCCCCGCCAAAGCTGCTAATATCCGCGAACGATCTCACGCCCCGCCTGGCCGATCAGATGACCCGATGCAATCTGGCTGTAGAACGCCAGGACGAAAATTCCAACACACGTGATCACGGCCAGCGGCGAAATCACGGCCAAAATCAGACCCACCAGAAAATTGTACAGAAACAGCATGACCAGCGTGCCGATGTGCGCGCGCGCCTCGCGAAACAGCGCGCCGAACTGCGTAAATTCTGAGAAGTTGCCGGTTTGAGTATAATTCATCACGCCGATCCAGTACATCGCCGCCGCCGGAATGCTGTAAACAATTGACAGCACCACCGCGCCAACCGACAGGCACGCCAGCGCAAAGTCGCCTGCGCTGGAGCCGTCCGCGATACCGGACAGCAGCGCCATCATGCACCAAAACGGTATCATCGGGATCGCGTACAGCAGCGCAGCGATCCCGGCCATTACACCATCCGAGAAGATCTGCCCGAGATCATCCGAGCCGGGCAGCGGGCGCGCGGACCCGCGAATCACGTTGCGCGCAACAGACACCTGATAGCCCAAGCTGCCAATCCAGCCCACGACCGGGATCAGCGTCACCAGCGAGCCGATCGCGATCTTGACCGGCCAATCTTCATCATCCAACGGAAATTTCAGTGCGCGAACCAGATCCATGCCCCTCGCTCCTCTGCCACAGCCGCCACCACCAGCAGCCGCCCACGCGATACGCGTATTGTGTGTTCAATCGCTATACGCGCAAGCTGGCAGCGGAGTTGCGAGCGCGGCTAGTGATCGTGCGGCGTGGTGAGCGGGGCAGCCGGGGCGGGTGGTCGCTGAAACGCCAGCCGCAGCCACTGCGCGGCCTGCTGATTAACAAAAACCAGCACAAAGATCGCCGTCGCCGTCAGCACAATCGCCGGGCCGGTCGCTACATCCGCGTGAAACGAGACGTAGAAGCCGATGATGCTGGACGCCGCGCCGATCAGCGCCGAAATCGCCATCATCGACGGCAAGCGCTGCGTGATCAGGTTGGCGGTCGCAGCGGGTGTCACCAGCAGCGCGACCATCAGCGCGATGCCGACCGTTTGCAGCGAAACGACGATCGTCACGCCAATCAGCACCAGCAAAAGCAAGCGGAAAGTCTCGGCGGGCAAGCGCAGCGTCCGCGCCAGCGCCGGATCGAACGAAATGATCAGGAACTCTTTGTAGAATAGCGCGACCACCACCAGCACGCCCGCGCCGAACAGCACGATCAGGCGCAGGTCACTTGCCGACACGCCCAAAATTTGTCCGAACAGGATATGCGACAGATCGCCCGCGTAGTTGTCGATGCGCGAGATCATCGCGATCCCGAGCGCGAACATCGCCGCGAAAACGATCCCGATCGCGGTGTCTTCCTTGATACGCTCGTGCCGCGTCAACCAGCCGATGCCGAGCGCGCTCGCCACGCCTGCCAGCAGCCCGCCCCAAAACAGGTCATCCGTGCGCCCTCCGGCACGCTGGTACATGAACGCGACGCCCGGTAGGATCGCGTGCGCCAGTGCGTCGCCGAAGAACGCCATCCCGCGCACGACGACATACGTCCCGATCACGCCGCTGACGATACCAACCACAATCGCGGCTTCCATGCTGCGCGCCAGCAGAGGATAGCGCAACGGTTCCAGCACCAGCGTCTCGAAATTCGCCGCCAGCACGGCCATACCCTGGCGCAAAGTGTCCCACACCCCCGCCGCCAGGATCCACGCCAAGAGGTTCATCGTCACGCGTGCCCGTCCTTTTCCAGTTTCGCTGTCTCCGCGCTCAGGATTGCGGCTTTGGGGGCGCACCGTCCAGCAGCGCGCGGAGCGTCTCGCGCTTAATGCGCGAGGTCATGTCGATTGTCAGCGGTGTGACTGAGACCACGCCCTGCCGCAGCAGCGACGCGTCGCTATCGGGCGTCAGATTGACTTCGCGGTTGACCTCATACGAGAGTTGCCACTCCTCGTCGAGCCGGACGCGTGTCGGCTTCAGCGGGCGGATGTACGCCTTGCGCTCCAACCGCGTCAGCCGCCAGGGCGTCTCGCGCGTGGCCCCGGCGGGGATATCGATCTTCAGCAGATCCACTTCGGGTGGGCGCTTGGTCTTCAGCCAGCGCTCGGCGAAATAGCGCGTGAAGTACATCGCCACGCTGAAATCGACCGAGGCGTCGTTGTTGAGATGCATCGCGGGGTCCGGCACCTGCAGAGACATCGCCAGCGCGGGGATGCCGTGCGCCGCCGCCTCCATCGCCGCGCCGACCGTGCCCGACACGGTGACGCCGGTCCCGATATTCTCGCCGTAGTTGATCCCGCTCACCGCCAGCGCGGGGATGCGATCCGCCAACTCCAAAATGCCGTACTGCACGGCCTGCGCCGGGGAAGCATTCGCCCGGTAGGCAGCCCAGGACATCTCGCCCGTGCCAATCGCCGTCTCAAAGATGCGTCCGTCATAAAACGGGGGCATGCTGCGCCCCATGCCAGACTGCTGGCGCGTCGGCGCGACGATCAGCAGATCGCCCAACCCATCGAGCGCGGCTGCGACCGCGGCCAGCCCCGGCGATTCGATGCCATCGTCATTCGTGATCAGAATAAGCGGTTTCGTCATAATCTCCCTGTCATCATCCACATCAGTCGAGCGCCGCGCCGTTCAGTCGTGGGGCGCTTCCGCCACCACGTGATGCGCGTGCGCTTCATGCTCGCCATGCACATCATGATCATGGCATGGTTTGTCCGCGACCAGCACATACCCCTCGCCATCGTGCCACAGCGCGATCCGGTCGCCGAAGGTCTCGGCCAGGTTCTGCGGCGTGTAGACCTCTTGCGGCTCGCCATACGCGATCATGCGGCCCCGGTTCATCAGCATCAGCCGGTCAAAGTGTGTCGCGGCTTGCGCCAGGTTATGCGTCGCCAGCAGAACCGCGATCCGTTCCTCGCGCAGCACGTCGAGCACCTGGAAGATCTCGGCCTCAGCCTGCGCATCCACGCCGGAGAACGGCTCGTCGAGCAACAGCACGCTCGCCTGCTGCGCCAGCGCCCGCGCGATGAACACGCGGCGCCGCTGCCCGCCAGAGAGTTCTCCGATCTGCCGCTTGCGCAGGTTCCACAGCCCGACACGCTCTAACGCCTGCCGCGCAGCAACGCGATCCCGGCGGCGTGGGGGCAGCACGTAGCCGATCTGGCGCGCGCGGCCCATCATCACCACGTCCCACACGCTGACCGGGAACTTCCAGTCAATCGCTTCATACTGTGGCACGTAGCCCACCATCGTGTGGCTTTGGCGGCACGACGCGCCCTGAATCGAGATCGAACCCTGATGCGACAGCAAGCCCACCAGCGCCTTGAATAGCGTCGATTTGCCTGCGCCGTTCGGCCCGATGATCCCGACGCGCTCGCCAGGGTAGATGTCGAACGACACGCGCTGCAACGCCGTCGAGCCGTTGTAGCTCGCTGTGAGATCGAGCGCCGACAGCACCGGAGCATCGTCCGGGCAGTTGGCCGCGACGATACCGCCATTGGCTAGCGTCTTATTGTTGTTCGCTTTAAAGGGCCATCCCGCCATCATTACACCTCACCACTACACTCACTTCGACGGATGGCGCGATCGCTGCGCGCGTTCTTGCGCCTGACAGTCCGCGCAGAGGCCGGAGACTTCCAGCCAGTGGCCCGTGATCGCGTAGCCGGTGCGCTCTGCCACGCTGTCGAGAAAATCAGCCAGATCGCAGCCGACGATCTCAACCACCGCGTGACAGCGCTCGCAGACGACGTGATGCGTGTGGCCGGGGCTGGCGAGCGCGAAGCCATGACAGCCATCCGCCAGATGCACCGCCCGCACCACGCCAAGCAACTCCATCAGCTCCAGCGTGCGATAGACCGTCACCAGTCCCAGATCGCGGCAGAGCTTCTGCCCGCGCTCTTGAATCTCCGCCGGAGAGAGCGGCTTAGCCGCCCCGGCCAGCGTGTGAAAAATCGCCGCGCGCGGCTGCGTCAGTTTGTATCCGTGCGCGCGGAACTGGTCCGCCAGCGCCTCATATCGATCGCTCATCGCCCATCCAAATTCAGCTTTACGATCCGCATAAATGAAAAGGTTTTTCAATACGGGATTCTAATGGGCAGAGCAGCGAGTGTCAAGCCGGGATCGTCGCCACGCGAAGAATTAAGGGAGCAGGTCTTCGAGGTAGTGCTCGATATCGTGGTCGTGCAGCTCGCCGACATGCTGCGCGCGCACAATCCCATTGGCGTCGAGGATGTATGTCACGGGGATCCCCGCGACGTTGAACGCGGAAAACAGCGCCTGATCGGTTTCGAGCGCCACCGGCAGCGTCAGATCGCGCGCAGACAGAAACGCGCGGACGTCGTTCTCGGTCTGCCCGGCGTTCGGGTCGGTCACCGCGATCACTTGCACGCCTTCGTCACGGTAGGCATCGTGCGTCTCTTGCAAGAGCGGCATCTCCGCCTCGCACGGGACGCACCACGTCGCCCAGAAATTGAGGAACGTCACCACGCTGCCCGGCGTATCCAGGCGGACCTGCTCACCGTCCAGCAGCGTCAGCGTGAGGTCTGGCGCGGGCGCTCCGACCAGGCTGGGCGGAGCCGTGGAGGTCGGCAGCGGCGTCGGCGGAATGTAGGTCACCGGCGGGGGACTAGGAAACTGCATCGCCGGGACATCAGGAGGCACGGTCTCGTTGTCGCGGGTGGCGGCGATCACCGCAACCGCGATCAGCGCGACGACCGGCGCCAGCAGCGCGGGGAGCGCCCACAGCGGCCAACGCCGCCCGGCTCCATCTCGCTGCGCTGCGCGCACCCGCTGGCGCGTGGTCCCGATGATCCGCATGAAGTGGCGGATGTGCGGTAGCGGGCGGATATGGCTCGTCTCACCGGCGTAGATGGTTTTGATCGGCACCCAATCGAGGCGAAAGCCTTCCAGCACGCAGGTGACGATCATCTCAACCTCGAACTCGAACCCCTGCTCGCGGCTCTCTAGCGTGGCTTCGATCAAGCGGCGGCTGAGCAGGCGATAGCCCGACTGGTTGTCGGGCGCGTGCTGCCCCAGCGCCCACGAAAAGAGCCACGTCCCCAGCCGGTTCGAGAAGTTGCGCGGGAAGGGCATCTGGCTGAAATCCCGCTGCCCGATCACCAGATCAGAGCCACGCTCGCGGTAGCTCTCCAGAAACAGCGGGATCTCAGCGGGATCGTGCTGCCCGTCGGCGTCGAGCATGACGACCGCATCGTAGCCGCGCTCCAACGCCCAACGGAACCCGGCGCGCAGCGCGGCGCCCTTGCCCTGGTTGGGAATCTGCCGCACGACCGTCGCACCCGCCACCTCAGCGACTTGCGCCGTGTCATCCGACGAGCCATCGTCCACAACCAGCACCGGCAGATAGGCGCGTGTCGCTTCGATGACCGCGACAATGCGCTCCGCCTCGTTGTAGGCCGGAATCAGCGCCAGCACGGATGAGCGATCGGTCAGGGTCTGCGCACCAGCCGTCACAGCGTATTCCTCATTGTCAGGCACCCGCGATCGCCCATTCGCAGCGCGCTCAGGGCTTTTTGGGGCGGGGCGGGCGCATACCGATGATCCGGTCAACCGGCAGCACGAACGCCACACCAGAGTTCGGGCCGTTCAGATCACCCAGGATTTCACCGGCCTTGTCCAGGAGCGTATCGACCAGTTCATCGGGCACCACCGAGAGTAGCGTCTGATTCGACTCTTCCATCTGGCGCATGGCGCTCGCCAGCGACACAATCAGCGGCAGCTCGAGCGCTTTCCCTTTCTGGCGCAGGCTGTGCAGGCCGTGCGTATCGATCAGCGTAACCCCCGGCGCGCCCGCTTCTTCCCAGGCGAAGGCGACCTGGAGACCCTTCTCAAGCTTCGGCGTGATCAATAATACCAGTTTCGCCATGCGGTTGGCTCCTTCTAATCGCTGTGCGACTGCACCTGTTCAGCCGCGACCAAAATCTCTTGCTCGGCCATCTTGGTCCGAAATGCGTAGCGAACGAGCGGCGGCGTCAGCACCGTGGTCAGCAGAATCACGAGAAAGACCGGCTGGAACAACTCATTGCTCAGCAGCCCGCTTGTCAACCCGAGCGACGCGATGATCAGCCCCACCTCGCCGCGCGAGATCATGCAGATTCCCAGACGTACCGATTCGCCCCGGTTAAACCCACCGATGTACGCGCCAAGCCCGCTCCCGGCGACCTTTGCGACGACCGCAGCGATCAGCATCACCCCCGCCAGAGGCAGCAGGCGGCTCTCAATCGCAGTGAGGTCCGTTTGCAGCCCCACACTGACGAAGAAGACCGGCACCAGGAACGAGTACGACACGCGGCGCACCGCCTCAACAATCTCGTTCTTCGTGCGCTCGGATGTCTGGCTGAGGCCCAGCCCAGCAATGAACGAGCCCGTGATGGTCGCCACACCACCCAGCGCCTCGGCAGACCACCCGAAAACCAGCGCCATGACCAGCGCAAAGGCAGCCACGTTATTGGTCAGTTCCGGCAGCCGGTCGAACCAGTCGAACAAGCGCGGCAGGACGAACCAGGCGACCGCCATCGCGCCGACGATATAGAGTATTATGCGCACCAGAATCCAGACGATATCGCCCGCCGAACCCCCGCCGCTGCCGCCGAGCACCGCGATCACAATCGAGAGAAACAGGATCGCCAGCACATCGTCCACAACCGCCGCCGCCAGCAGCCCGATCCCTTCTCTCGTGCTTAAGAGACCCAACTCCAGCAGCGTCTGCGCGGAGATACTGACCGACGTTGCCGCCAGCACCACGCCAACAAAGATCGCAGCCTCGGTATCATAGCCAAACGGCAGCATCACCGGAAAGGCCAGCACCAATGGAAACACGGCGCCCAATAAGCCGCCCCATACAGCAACCTTCCCTACCGAGAGCAGCTCGTGCAGGTGCACCTCGAGGCCAACGCTAAACATCAGGAACAGCACGCCCAATTCAGCTAACTCGTGGATCGTATGATAGAGCGCGTCAGGATCGCTGAAGGTTCCCCATTGCAGCATGTTCAGAGCTGTCGGGCCGAGAACAACCCCGGCGAGCAACTCTCCAAAGACGCGTGGCTGGCCGAGCCTGCGCGCGGCTGCGCCAGCGAACTGGGCGGCTGCAATAATAACCCCCAGAGCGAGAAAGAGTTGAATGACTCCCCCAGTCTCCATTGGCACTCCTTTCAATACGTTCTGTTTGTTTCGCGTATATAAAGTAACTGAATTGCCGGATGCTGGCCAGCTTGCAGGCAATACTCGGCCAGCGAGCCTGTCATAACCCGGCAGCACAAAAACAGGCCGGTATCCCTGACGAATACCGGCCTGCAAATCTCGTTAAAAAGGTCGGCGCGTTACGATACGCGGCTTAGAAGAGAAAATCGCAGATCGCTTCAGGCAGCAGCGGTGGCGTCGCGGCGCACGCTTCTTGCGCCAGCGCCAGCGCCTGCGGATTCTCGAACACAAACTGCGGCTGCGGGCCGCCCGCCCCGGACGCCACGATCAGCACCGGCACGTCGATCAGTTCCACGATATTGTCTGGGAACGTCTCCAGCAGAGCCATGCGGTCGAGGCCATTCTGCGTCAACTGCTGCGGCGCGGACCAATCGACGCCCTCAACCGGTTGATCATTCTCGATGTTGTCCAGGCCGATGTCTTCGGCGTCGGCCAGGTTAAGCTGAGAGAAGAACCCCGGCGGGACCAGCAGCGCGCTCGGCGTATCGGGATTGAGCGTTACCATCCCAAACAGCGTGGTCACGCGCAGAAACTCGCCCGTCTCCAGGTCAGCATCTGGCAAAATCTCGAGCACGATCGTGCCTTCCACGCGAATCACCGCCCCGTTCACGACAATGTCGATCGCTTCGCCGGGCGGACCTTGCACGATCAGGAAGGAAGGAATCGCGTCCGCGCACATCGGCGCTTCGTACAGATTCCGGATGAACACTTCTTGCAGCGGCGCAAGGTATTCTACGCCATCCACCTCACCGAGCAGGAGTGTCCCGTTGTCGTCGTACTGCGGTTCATTCACGGCTTCAATCGTTACGCCACCGGGCACAATGTACAGAAGCTCCGCGGTTTCCGGCTCGCCTGTTTCTTCGTTCATACCGGTGTACGCGTTGATCTTGATCAGCGCGAAGCCCCAGGTCGGCGGGTCGGCATCCACGTCCAGCCCTGATGTGCTCACCAGCGCGACATCGGTTACCGGCAGGCGATCGCCCGCCTCGTCGAAAGAGCCGTCCGGAAACGTCAAGCCAGGAACAGGCATCGCTTCGACAAGCTCATATCCATAGCACACCTCGCCCACCAGATGGTTGGCGCAGTTCGTGCCGAGTTCGCTGATCACATCTGGCACAAATTGCGGGCAAAGCTCCTGGCCGCCGTCCTGCGCGTCCACCGACGTTACAGAAAAGAACGGGGATACAACCAAAACAAAAAGGATAGTAAGTGAACATCGGAGGCGCATGAGAGTATCTCCTTAATTCCCCCTCCTATGACGTAAGGAGGCAATGGTACCAACGCAAAGCGGCGAGTGGTCTGGCGATTATAGTGTGTAAACAGAGGATTACGCACACGCGTATCATACACCATTATTTGTAAGAACGCAGAATATTGAATCTGAAAAAAATCTGAAATATTCGGCAAACCCGGAGAAAAAACATACTAGTGAGTTGCGTTCTGTGTGCGGCGTAGTACAATTCCGGTTTAATGGGGGTTCGCTCCTCATTAGGGGCGCGCACTGGGGAAGCCGCCGTCACCTCTTGTTAATGCGAACTGCTACAAACTAATCCACGCTGCTAGCGTGTCAGGTTTTCGGGCGCCTCCAAACCACTGGTTCAAGGTTTGTACTCCACAAACCCAAGGCAGCCAACCAGCTGACGGTATATGCGCTGCGCTACGGAACAGGAATATTATGGAGCTTGTCGCTTACATCCGCCTCTTCAGGAAATGGTTCTGGCTGCTGTTCTTGGGTGCATTCCTGGCAGGCGGCGCCGCCTTCCTGATCCGCAGCCGCCAGCCTGATAGCTATACCGCTTCGGTGACGATTCAAGTCGGCAGCTCGCTCGACACGCCAAACCCGCAGCTTGGCGAGCTGAACACTGGCGCGCAGCTCGCACAAACGTACGCAGTGCTCTCGCGCAGCCGCTCCGTTCTGGAGCAGGCGGTCGAGGCGCGCGAGTTTCCATTTTCGTCAGACACGCTGGCGGATTCCCTGTCTGCCCAGGTGATCGAGGGCACTTCTCTGCTGCGGCTTACCGTGACCTACACCGACCCGGTGCTCGCGGCTGAAATGGCGAACGAGGTCGCGCAGCAGTTAATCCTCAACAGCCCATCAAACCTTACGCCAGAACAGCAAGCGCAGATCGACCTTGCCAACGAGGAGATCGCGCAGTTGACCGCCGAGCTTCAGCAAGCGCGCGAAGAACTCACCGATCTGGATCGCCAGATCGCGCTGGCGCAGGGCGCGAACACGATCGCGGACCTGCGCACGCAGCGCAACACCGTCGCCGATCGGATTGTGAGCATTTCAGGAAACATCGCGCAGTATTCCGATACCATCGCCGGGTTGCAGCGCCGCACAAACTCGCTAACCGTCGTCGAAGAGGCGCGCATTCCGACATCTCCGACCGGCAACAATCTCATCTCGACCACGCTGCTGGGCGCGATCGTCGGCGGCGCGCTGGCGGCAGGAATTGCGCTGCTGATCGAGTATCTGGATGACACGGTGCGAACCGCTGACGAGGCGACGCAGATGCTCGGCCTGCCAACGCTAGCCGTCATCCAACGCTTCGGCAAGCCGCGCGATCCCTACTCGCAGCGCCTGATCACTTACCACGACCCTGGCTCGCCTGTCTCGGAGCAGTATCGCACGCTGCGCACAAACCTGCTTTTCTCGAGCAATGGGAGTTGGGCCAAAGGCGCCTATGTGATTACGAGCGCTGGCCCGTCCGAGGGCAAAAGCGTCACAGCCGCGAATCTGGCCGTTACGATGGCGATGGCAGGGCTGCGCGTGCTCCTGGTCGATGCGGACCTGCGCCGCCCGCGCATGCACGAAGTTTTCAGTCTGTCGAACAATGTCGGCCTCTCAACCCTGCTGTCTGCCGATCCGAACGAGATCACCAGCGAAGTTTCGCGCGGCGGGATGCCGCAGAATTTGCTGGAGTGCTTGCAGGATACCGAAATCCCTGGGTTGCGCGTGATTACGAGCGGGTTTGTGCCACTGAACCCGACAGAAGTGCTCGGCTCAGTCGCCATGCAGCACTGGTTCGAAATCTTTCATTCATCTAAAAACGTCGATATCGTGCTGTTTGATACGCCACCAAGCCTCGTTGTAGCTGACAGCGCCGTGCTGGCCGCCGCGATCAAGACGCCGATCGTCCTCGTCATTGAAGCGGGCGAGACGCGGCGCGGCGCAGCCGTGCGGGTGAAAGAACAGATGGATCAGATCGGCGTGGAAGTAAAAGGCGTCGTCCTCAACGCCGTCAGCGGCCGCGAGCAGGGTTACGACTATGGCGGCGGCTACTATTACTACTACTATTCGCAAGACAAGACGCCCACCGATACCCGAGAGCACTGATCGTCCCTAATCGCCGGTTGAGAGCGTAGAGCCACCATGCATGACCTCGATTCCCCATCCCTGCCGGACCTGGTGAAGCCGCAAGAGCGTCACGAGCGGCGCCGTCGCCGGAGCCACTCGTCTCCCTGGCGCAAGTTGCGCCGCAGGCTCCGCCGCATCAATTACCGGCTCGTGTTGATTGTCGCGGTCAGTGTATTGGCCGTGGTCATAATGGGGAGCCTGGTGCTCGTCTTCAACGCGCGCTCTCAGGTGGAAGACGCCTGGAGCGGCCTCAGCCGCGTGATGGCGCGCATCAATAACACACCGGGGATCGAACTTACGCTTGCTGATTTTGAGCGGCTGCAAGCCAGCATCGGCGAGCTCGATCAGCGCCTCGGCGGCGCGCGCCGGCAAACCAGCTTCCTGCGCCCGTTTGAGTTCCTCAGCGCCGAGATCGCCCTGACCTTTGACACGCTCGATGCCGCACGCGAGCTTACACAAGCTGCCCGCAGCATGCTCAACGGCATGGAGCCGATGCTATCCTTCTTGACCGAAGGCGAGCAGGACGAAGCGGTCAACCCGCAATTTTCGTCCGCGGCGCGCGTGGTCGAGCTGCTGGAACTGGGACGCGGTGCGTTTCTCAGCGCGGACAGCCATCTACGCCGCGCCGAAACGCTGCTTGCGGAGCTGGATCTCGACAAAGCCTCGCCCGATCTGGTGGTTGCCGTGGGCGGGCTGATCGATCATCAGGAGCAAGTGCGCGAAATCAACGACCTGCTACTTGATTCGCCAGAACTGCTCACCGTTGCGTTGGGGCTCGATACGCCACAATCCTACCTCGTGCTTTCAGCCAACAGCGACGAACTGCGGCCCTCAGGCGGCTATATCAGCACCTATGGCTGGATGACCGTGCGCAATGGGCGCATCGCCGGCTACAACTACAATCCGACAACCGCCAACAGCCCGAATCCACCGCCAGAAAGCATGGCGGATGCGATCCAGATTCCGCCGTGGTGGATTCAGTACGCCCGGCCGATCTACGCCGCGTGGGACAGCAGTTGGCACGCTGATTTCCCATCGACCGCAGCCATGGCGGCCTGGTACTACGACAACGGGGGGAACCCCTCCTCGCCGGTCAACGGTGTGATCGGGATCGACCTGGTCGGTTTTGAGTATGTGCTGCGCGGCCTGGGCAGTGTGACCGTCCCGGGCTATGGCGATGTGATCACTGTGGAGAATTTCCGCGACGCGGTGTACGAGATCCGCGCGGAAGGCGATGACAACGCGCACAAGCGGTTTGTCGCCGCGCTCTACCGGCAGATTCTGGCGGACTGGCAGCGCGTCGATCCAGAGCGCAACGCCGATCTCCGCCGCGAGGTGCTTCAAGCGCTGCGCGAAAAGCACATCATGCTGTACTTCACGGATGAGCGGCTGAATGAGGCTATCGCCGGACTGGGATGGTCTGGCAAGCAGGCATCCGGCCAGGGGCGCGACTATCTGATGGTGGCTGATGCGAACCTCGGCAGCAAGTCCAGCCGCTCGGTGCTGCGGCAGACTACTTACGATGTAACCGTGCAGCCAGATGGAACGCTTAACAGCTCGGTCACGGTCAGCTACGATTTTCCGGCGCGCGTCGCCGAACAAGACCCGGCGGTCCGCCCCGACCACTATAACGACATCAACTACCACACCATCCTGCAAGTTTTCACTCCGGCGCAGAGCGTGCTTTTGGACAGCGAGAACACGCGCATGACACCGACTGCCGCCTCGTCCGCCAATCATACGATCTTCGTGTCGGAGCTTCAGGTCAACTACGACGACAGTCTGCGCGTCCAATATCACTACCAGACCCCTGAGATCATTCAATCGATCGGGCGCTACCGCCGCTATGAGCTGCAAGTGCAGAAACAGCCCGGAACCATCGCCGAGCAGGTCGACGTGCAGCTCCGGCTTCCACCCGGCGCCGAGACGATCAGCGTGTCGCCAGCGCCAACGAACAGCTACCAGCTTGAGCAACCGATTCTCGAATTCCGTTTTAACTTGCAGATGGATCAGTCCATCGAAGTGGTCTTCGCGGACTGATCACGGTAGCTCAGTCCGTACCGTCACCCACAGCCGCCCGGCAGTGAGCCAATTCTTCCATAAGCAGTCAGTCGTTCTGCTGTCTCAATCGTCTTAATCGAAAAATAAAACGATCTTTCGCAAAAAATTCATAAACCACACGCACTTCTCATCGAAATCAAGAGTACACTATAAAGATAGCGGGCGGGATTTTATAGGGCCGATTTTTAACACAATTAGGGGGAGGAATGCTCAGCCAGACGCGTCTTGCTGCTTTTCTACGGCGTTACGCACGGGGCGCCAAGAAAGCAGGCCCCTTAGCGCTTGCCGATGCGCTTATTCTTGCAAGCGCTTACGCGATCACCTACTCTGTCCGCACAGCTTCGTTCATCTACGAAATCGATCCGGAGGCAATGAGCTTCCTCGTTTTCGCGCTGGTGACGAATTTCTTGGCGCTCTATGCCTTCGGGGCGTACCATCGCATCTGGTGGCGAACCAGCGGACACGACGTATCGGTCATCATTCAAGCCGTGGCCGTCGCCACCATTATTGTCGTACCAATCGATTTTGTGTTGCGTCCCCGCCCGATCCCGCTGAGCATTGTGGTAGTCGGGCAGTTCATTGCGCTGACCGGCTTTGTGGCAGTGCGCTATCGCTCGCGCCTGATCAGTGGTTTGGAATGGCGCTGGCGCGCAATCTGGCGACAGGAATTTCCCGACCGCCCCAATCAGACTCGTGTGCTGATCGTGGGCGCCGGAGAAGCGGGGAGCATCACGGCGCTGCGTCTGAAGCACCGCCCGTCTAACTCACGCGATCAGTATGAAGTTGTCGGGTTCGTGGATGACGACCCGCGAAAAGAGGGCATGTTCGTCGAGGGCTGTCGCGTTCTTGGCGGGCGGAAAGACATCCCCAAGCTGGTCGAGCAATACAATGTCGAGCTGATTGTGGTCGCCGTCCACAATATCAGCGGAGAAAATTTCACCAACGTCCTGTCGTATTGCGAGCAAACGTCCGCGCGCATCAACACGGTCCCCAACGTGCTCGCGCAATTCCACGGCTCTACATCTGCGCCTCTGCTGCGCGAGGTACAGCCCGAGGACCTGCTCGGGCGCAAGGCTGTCGGCTGGCATGAGAGCGTAGACGTCAGCCCGGTACGCAAGAAGATCGTGCTGGTCACCGGCGCTGCAGGGTCGATCGGCTCTGAGTTGTGCCGCCAGATACTCAACTACGCGCCGGTCGAGCTGTTGATGGCTGACAATAATGAGAGCGGCCTGCACGACCTTGTGACCGAACTGTGCAGCGGCGAGTGCAATGAAAGCAGTATCTTGCCGGTTCTGGTGGATATCACCGACGAAAACCGGATGCGCGCGCTCTTTGAAGAACACACGCCACAACTCATCTTTCACTCCGCAGCGTACAAGCACGTCCCGATGCTGGAGATTTACCCGTCAGAGTCAGTGCGCGTCAACCTCGGCGGGACGCGGCTGGTGGCGGCGCTGGCGCATGAATATGGCGCCGAGCGTTTTGTACTGATCTCGACGGACAAAGCCGTCAATCCGAGCAGCGTCATGGGCGCCAGCAAGCGCATCTGCGAGCTGATGATGCACGCCTTCGCGCAGCGCGGCAGCAAGACGTTGTTCACGTCAGTCCGCTTCGGCAACGTGTTAGGCAGCCGGGGCAGCGTCGTACCAACCTTCGAGCGGCAGATCAAGTCAGGCGGCCCGGTGACCGTGACCGACGCCGAGATGACGCGCTATTTCATGACGATCCCGGAAGCAGTCAACCTGGTGATCCACGCCGCCTGCCTCACAAAAGGCGATGATCTGTTCATGCTCCAGATGGGGCAGGTCGTCCGGATCGTCGAACTGGCAGAGCGCATGATCCGCCTGCGCGGATTGCGCCCGTATATCGACATCCCGATCAACTTCACCGGCGTGCGCCCCGGCGAAAAGCTGCACGAAGAACTCTCGACTGCGAACGAGGATCAGCAACCTACCGCTCACCCGGATATCGTGCAACTGGTGAGTTCGCGCAACGGCCATCTGGCGAGCGATTTCCTCGTAGAGATGGATGATCTGTTAAGATCACTACCGGATCACGAGACGGCACGACAGCGTGTGCTGACGCTGGCCAGCCAGCTACCGGCAGCGTCCACACTGGGTTGAGTGTGCTGCGTCTCCGGCGAGAACAGCGCCGCGATCCATAATCCATCACAAGGCAGACGAAGGATGCCCGCTCATGGCGCTTGAATCGCTCTGGGATCTCTATCGTGACGCCGGGTATGCTGGCGTGCGCGACGCCCCACGTACGGACGCGCTCGATCACTTCTACCTCGCACTGCTGGCCTACGGCGAAGAGGACTTCGCCCAGGCTGCTGCGTCGGCCCGCGCCGCTGCCGGGGAGCAACCAGCCAGCACCCTCTACCAGCAAGCCGCGCACTATCTGGCGCGCGTCCTGACGGAAGGCAAAGCGGCGGTGTACGTTGACGGCGAAGCGTTCGCGGCGTTCACGCGCGGTGGGAGCAATGTCGAACTCTATGCCCAGGCCAGCCAGGCTTTGCATAATGTCTACGAAGAATACGAGTCGCTCAAGCTGCTCGATATCGGCGTTGGCGATGGGCTGGCGCTGCTGCAAGCGCTGACGCAAAACATCACGCAGCTAGATCTGATCGAGCCGTCCGAAGCGATGCTGGCGCAGACCACACGCCAGCTTGATACGTGGCACGTGCCCTACCGCGCTCACCCGACGACCATCCAGCAATTTATGAAAGCGAACGGCGCTAACTGGGACGTGATCCAGGCGACGTGGAGCCTGCAATCCGTGCCGCCCGCCGATCGCCCGCGCGTGTTCTCGTGGATGCGCGGGCACGGCGCGCGCGTGCTGATCGCGGAGTTCGACGTGCCAGAGTTCACCGCGCTCTACGAACCGGCGCGCGTGCGGCACATCGTCGAACGCTACCATGATGGATTAGCCGAATACACGAACGATGGTGGGCTGGTCGCCCAGGGTTTTTTGATGCCGGTGATGTTCGGCTATTTCGACCGCAGCGCGACGCGGACCAACTATGAAGGGCCGATCGGCGCATGGGCAGAAGGGCTACACGCCGCAGGCTTCGATCAGGTGGAGATGCGCAAACTGTACGCGTACTGGTGGGCGGACGCCTACCTGATCGATGCCCGGTGAGGTCGGACGCTCACGGGCTGTGATCGCCGCGCCGCAACATCCGCCGCAGATCGCGCAGGCTCTGCTCAACTTCGGCGCGATCCTCTTCGCACAACCCGCTACACACGTCCAGGTACGCTTCGAGGTCGTCGATCGCACCCGCGAAATCGCTGATCAGCTTGCGCGTCATCGCGCGGTTGTAATATGCCCGCGCAAAGCTCGGATCGCGCCGGATCGCCGCGCCATAGTCGGCGATGGCTGCGTCGAGATGGTTGTCGTGGCGATAGGCGTTCGCGCGGTGGAAATACGCATCGGGCTCGTGAGGGGCGAGGGAGATCGCGGCGCTGAAACACTGAATGGCGCGCTCGTAGTCGTGCTGCTCGTAGCGCGCAAGCCCCCGATTCAGCAGATTCTGGATCGCCGATTGGTCGCCGTAGCGCCGCTGTGCCCCGGTCACGTCGCACCTGTGTTGTCACTCGCCGGTGAAGCCGATTCCCCGGCTGATTTTCGCAGATTATCGGGAAGCGCGGCGCGACCTGCCAACCGGGGCTACACCCGCAGCGCGTAACGCGCGCCAAGCTCCGGCGCGAGCGCCAGCGCCGCAGCGAGGAACCACACCAGCCACACCGCGCCCGCGCGCACATCCGCCAGCCGCGCAGTCTCGTGCCCGGTGTGCGCGTGGCGCATCGGCGGCCCGGCCAGCGCCATAACCTTCGCCCAGCGGCCCAGCGCCAGATCGTCACTGCGCGAGAGATAGCCGGTATTGAACTGGACCGTCCCCGGTCGGGCGCGGTTCACCCCCGCCGCCAGATCGCGGGCCAGCGCCAGATAATTCGGCGGCACAACCGAGCCACGCCCCCAACCAGACACGCTCCCATGCGATACGCCACCGCCCAGTTGCGGTCCGCCGGGCGCCCCGGCGCTGTGCGCATCCACAATAACAACGCCGCGTGGCGGGGGCAGCGCATACGACAGCCGCGCCGCACCGTGCCCAAAAAACGCCTCGGGCGGGCCTTCTTCCTGGTCGCTGAACACCACCACCAGCCGCCGACCGCGATCCACCAGCGCGCTCTCAACGCGTGCCAGCGCCGCCGATGCGAGCAGCGCGGTCATCACGCCGAGCGCATTGTCCAGCCCCGTCCCGGTGACGCTGCCATCCGCGCCGCGCGCAGGCTCCGCCGCCATGACGACCGTATCATCCCCGGCAAGCGCTCCCTCTGTTGCCTCGAACATGACGCTGTCGCCCCCGTCCTCGCGCCGCGAGACAATCGTCCCGCGCGCGCCAATCGCCAGACGCCCCTCGACAAAGCGCAGCGCCTTCGCACCGACACGATACTCACCCTCGGGGAAGCGATTCGCGCAGATGGGGAACAGCGCGCCACTCTTCGGCGAGGCGACGCGAAACGAGGGCCGGTCCATGTGCGCGACCGCGACCACGTCCGCCGGGCCGTCCGCGCCCAGCGCGATCGCCGCGTTGCCGGTTGCGCCCAGCTCTGGAATCCAGCGCGCGCTCAGGCCGAGCGCATCCGCCAACGCGCCGATCTCCTCGCCCACACCGCCCGGCAGGTTGGCCCCGCCCGAGGGCGCGTGCGCGTCCAGCAAGCGGCAGAGCAGCGGCCACAGCGCATCGTCACTTTGCAGCGCAGACAGGTTCTCCAGCGCCGCCGGAAGACCCGGCACAGCGCGGCGTAACAACTCGTAAGGCATCCGCTTATCCTCGGGTGAGCGCAGGCCAGGGAGAGCGCAGGCTCGCCAGCAGCAGTTCGACCGCCGCCGCCACATCGCGCAGATCAATCGTTTCCAGGGGCGCGTGCTTGCCGCGCATTGGCAGGCCGATGATGGCACTAGGAATCGCCAGCGGCAGCGCCACACGCGCGTCGGACATCAACCCGCGCACCGCGTCATGCTGAACCGGCAGCCCTTTTTGCGCGGCGATCTGCGCCAGGTGCGCGCGCAAACCGGGATGCGCGTGCCAGCCGTTCAGCCCGCCGGTGTACAGAAATGAAGTCAGCACCGGCCCGCCGCCCAGCCGCACCGCGCCCCTGCTCTGCGTCTCTGGCGTGTCGTAGCTAACGGTGCCATCGACGAACAGCGCCAGATCGGGCCGCACCTCTGCCAGCGCGTGAGTTGCGCCCGCGCAGGTCGTTTCCTCTTGCGCGCTGGCGATCAGGTACACGGCGCAGGGAGGTGGATCGGTGTGCAGGCGCGCGGCCACTTCGAGCAGCGCCGCACACCCGGCGCGATTGTCGAGATAGGGACTGGCGAGCAGCGTCTCGCTCAGCGCAACCTTCTGTGGCGCGTAAGTGACCGGCTCGGCAACGGCTATCGATTCCGCCAGCGCCGGATCGATCTCAATCGCCAGATCGTCGAGCGACGCGGCCTCGTCGCCCGCCCGCGCCAGGTGCTGCGCGCGCACGCTGATCACGCCGGGCCGATCGCCCACGCGCACCGCCGCGCCGGGCAGCGCCTTGACGTTCACGCCGCCGACAGGCACCACCTGAAGAAACCCGGCGGGGTCCACGCGCTTGACGAGGAAGCCGACTGTGTCGCTATGCGCGACGACCGCGACACGCGGCGCCCCCTCGGCTGGGCCGAAGCGGGCTGTAACGTTCGCCAGCGCGTCGATCGTCACCGACTCAGCCAGCGGCGCGAGACGGTCTGCCAAAAAACGTGCGATCGCGTCTTCGTGCCCCGCGATACCGGGGATCGCAGCCAGCGCCGCGATCATGTCTTGCCAGGCTGTCCAGTCGGTCGAGGAAGTCACGCGGCGCTCCCTATCAAGAGGCTATCCGGCATCTGACGTAGAGGCAGAGCGTGCTCCACCCCCAGAATACGCTGTACAAAACGGGCGCAGCAAGCTACGCCCCGACAAACAACAGCGAATATCCGCCCAATCCATGCACATCTGACGCTCTCAGGGCGCGAGAACACCAATGCAAGCCGCGCTCAGGACAAGACGCGATAGAACTGCTCGTAAACGCCCCTCGTATCCACGCCGGTCACAACATGGACATTCGGATCGCAGCCGCTGGTGCCCATATAGTCGATCACGGTCTGGCCGCGTGTTAGCGCACCTTGCAGTTCCATCGTCACAAAGAGGTGCTCGCTGGCGGTGATCAGCCCTGGATCGAGCGCGATCGCCATCGCCAGCGGATCGGGCAATAGATACCCCGGCACCTGGGGGAACTGGCGCAGGAACGCGATGGTGGGACCGGTGATCGCGCCGAAGAAAGAGGCGAGATCGGTCCCTAGCTGGCTGAGCGAATCATACTGCTCCCAGCTAAAACTGTGCTTGAGCGTGGTCTCCCACGAAAGCATCGTGCTTTCGGGGAACGCGTCGAGCACGATCCGCACCGCTTCAGGGTCGCAGAACGCGTTGAACTCGGCGGTGAGGTTGCGCGTGTTTCCCAATGCGGAGATCGTCCCGCCCATGAACACCAATGCCTTCACCTTCTGCGGAAAGGACGGGTCCAACCGGCAGGCGAGCGCCAAATTGGTCAGGGGGCCGAGCGCCACAACCGTGATCTCGCCGGGCGCGTCGTTCACCTGCTGCAAGAGCGCCAGCGCCGCCGGCGCCGACTGCACATGCCCATTGGAGCGACGGTCCCCGCGATAGCCGCCCAGCCCGTCCGCGCCGTGCACGCGCTCCTCTGGCTCCCAAAAGCCAGGAACCAGCGGGTGATCGGCCCCGCGATAGACGGGGACGCGCACGCCCATGACATCCAGCACCGTAAAGACATTGTGGATCACTTTGTCCACATGAACATTGCCGGTAACCGTCGTGATCGCCTCAATGCGCGCACCCGGATAGGCCAGCGCCAGCATCAGCGCCTGAGCGTCATCAACTCCGGCATCGGTATCAATGATCAGTCGCACGGACCTCGCCTTTCGCTTTTATTTCTACCGACACTTGGCAGCAGTCTGCAATGGAAAGCTAATAAGTCTGTTGAGCCTGCCCTACAAGGCGGCTACTATACCACTTGAGCGACAGCCTGAGCAAGTGCACAGCGCGGGATGGAAAACGTTTTGGATAGGCGAAGAATTACGATATAACTTGGCGAATGTAATGTCTTTGCTTTTCCTTGACTGTGCCTTGCGGGCAGGTTATAGTCATTGGTACTTTGCGGCTAGAATAGTGCCCACTTTAGGAGAAACCTATGTCTCGTTCGAAGTTTATGTCCGTTGCCCTTCTAATCGCTCTGACGGTAACCACTCTAATCGGTATCCCCGCCGCAACGGCGCAGGACGAACCTCTCAAGATCGTTAACGTGGTCAACGGCACGTTGGGCGACAAATCGTTCTTCGACTCAGCGCAGCGCGGCATGGATCGGCTGATCGACGAGGGTTATAACGTAGAAGTCAACACGATCGAGCTTGGTGTTGACCCTGCCAACTGGGAAAGCGGCCTGGCCGACACGATGGCCAACACGGATGCCTACGATCTGCTGATTGTTGGCACGTACCAAATGGGCGAGTTCCTGGCCCAGCGCGTGCATCTCTACCCTGACAAATACTTTGTCATGTACGACGATGCGGTACAGTACGATAACCCCGAACTCTGCATCGAGGGCTGCACGAACGTCTACTCGGTGACCTACGCGCAGAACGAAGGCTCGTTCCTGGCGGGCGTGTTCGCAGGCGCGATCACCCGCAGCGAGCTCGAAGGCGCTAACGAAGATCACGTCATTGGCGCCATCGGTGGCCAGGATATCCCGGTCATCAACGACTTCATCGTCGGCTACGAGCAGGGCGCGTGCCTTGTGAACCCCGACAACCAGACCCTGGTGCAGTACGCGGGTGACTGGTTCGACCCGGCTGCCGGTAAGGAAATCGCGCTGGCGATGTACGAGCAGCGTGCTGACATCGTCTTCCAGATCGCGGGCGGCACCGGTGCGGGTGTCTTTGAAGCCGCCGAAGAGCAAGGCAAGTATGCGATCGGTGTGGACTCTGACCAGGCGATGATCCTGGTGGAAACAAACCCGGATCAGGCGCAGCGCATCCTGACCAGCATGTTGAAGAACGTCGACAACTCGCTCTATCGCGCGGTGGACCTGCATCTCCAGGGCGAGCTGCCGTACGGTGAGGCCGAAGTGCTCGGTATCGCCGAGGGTGGCGTTGGCCTGGCCGAGAACGACATCTACGAAGACAACACGCCTGAGTGGATCCTCGACCTGGTTGACGCGGTGGCTGACGCCGTGGACGACGGCGAGATCACGATCATCAGCGTGCTGGACGAAGAGAACCCGGCCAGCGTCGGCATGTCGTGCGACGAGATGCCCGAGACCGATTTCGACGTCTCAGAGTACCTGCCGGAATAGTAATTAACGCAACGCACTTCAGGGGTGAGCCGGTGCTCACCCCTGATTGTATGGCGGAAGAATAGCCTTATTGGTTAGACAATCGCCGTGACTTCCGATTTTTGATCTGACAGTTATCTTACGCCGGTCTACATCATTCATTCGGACGACGCACCGTGTGCGAATTCATGCGCCCTCTACTCTCGACGCCCCGAACGTCCCAACTGACGCACTTTCAATCGGCCTGCCTCAGCGGGATTGTCCGTTTCACCAGTGGGAAGTGTTTGTATGGCCCTTATTGAAGCAAATGACATCGTCAAAGTCTATCCAAACGGGGTGCTGGCTAACGACCACGTGAACCTCGCCGTAGCACAAGGCGAGATTCACGCGCTGGTCGGCGAAAACGGCGCTGGCAAGAGCACGCTGATGAAGGTGCTCTATGGCTTGGAGCATCCCACGTCGGGCGAGATCAGGTTGCGCGGACAGCCCATCACGATCAACAGCCCGCAAGACGCAATCGACCACGGGATTGGGATGGTTCACCAGAACTTTATGCTGGTGAACTCGTTTACCATCGCGCAGAACATCGTGCTGGGGCGCGAGACCACGAAGGCGCGCGGGCTGAGCATCGACGTTCCGCAAGCGATCAAAGATACCGAAGAACTCTCCAGGCAGTACGGCCTGTACGTCGATCCAACCGCGCGAGTCGATACCGTCCCCGTCGGGATGCGCCAGCGCGTCGAGATTCTGAAGGCGCTTTATCGCGGGGCAGAGATTCTGATTCTCGACGAGCCGACCGCCGTCCTGACGCCGCGCGAAACCGACGACCTCTTCGACGCTGTGCGCAACCTCGTTAACGACGGCAAGACGGTGATCTTCATCACCCACAAGCTGCGCGAAGTCATGGAGATCTCGGACCGCGTGACCGTCATGCGTGACGCCCGCACCGTCGGGACTGTCAACACACCGGAGACAAACGAGGCGGAGCTGGCGCGGATGATGGTCGGGCGCGAGGTCTTCATGGTGGTCGATCGGCCGCCGGTCGAGCGCGGCAAGCCCGTGCTCGAAGCTAAAAACCTGACGTACATCAACGAGAACGGGCGCACGCTGCTCGACAACGCCTCATTCAATGTCTACGAATCCGAGATTCTGGGGATCGCCGGGGTGGAAGGCAACGGGCAGACTGAGCTCGTCGAAGTGCTGACCGGCCTGCTGAACGCGACCAGCGGCGAGGCGCGCGTGGATGACGTGCCCGTGCTTGGCGCCGGGCCGCGCCGCGTCCGCGAGGCGCGCTGCGCGCATATCCCCGAAGACCGGCTGACGAACGGCGTCGCGATGACCGCGACCATCAACGACAACCTGATCGTCGATCGCTACTATCGGGAGCCATTCACCAAAACAGGGCTGCTTAACCTCGACCGGATTCGCGTCAGCGGCCAGGACCTGATCAAGCAGTTCGCCATCCTGGCGCCCAGCGGAGAGCTACCGGTGGGGTCGCTGTCTGGTGGCAACATGCAGAAGGTTGTCGTCGCGCGCGAGCTTTCGTCGTCGCCGCGCCTGCTGATCGCCGCGCAGCCAACACGCGGCGTGGACATCGGCGCGATTGAGTACATTCACCAGCAGTTGGTCGATCAGCGCACCAACGGCCTGGCGATCCTGCTGGTGTCGGCAGACCTGCAAGAGGTCATGAAGCTCTCGGATCGAATCATGGTGATGTATAACGGGCAGATCGTGGGCATTTTCCGCAACACGCCGGACCTGACCGAAGAACAGCTCGGCCTGTACATGCTGGGCGCTCAGCGGCAAACCCCGGAAGAATTGGAGCAGCACCAATGAATCCGCGACGACACTTTGCTTCCCGCTCCGGGATGCTGCTGGTTCTCAGCGTGGTTTTTGGGCTGCTGGTCGCGCTCGCTATCAGCGCGCGTGTGTTCGGCGTCTCGGCAGGCATGGGCGCGGACGAGATCCGTGCCGCTATCGAAGCTGCGCCCGACTACGGCGCGATTCTGCTGGTTAACGGGCTGATCGGCTTCTCCGTAATGCTGTTGATCTACGAGCTGCGTTGGGACGCGCTGCGCGTCATCATGACGGTCGGCATCGCCCTGGTGTTCGGCTATCTGATGACGGCGTTCTTCAATCTCGACGCTGCCAACCGCTTCGCGTCGGGTGAGTTTCGCGTGCAGATCGTGGCCGACAGCGAGCCGCTGGTTGACATTCATTACGGTGACCGCCCATCTGCCGAGCTCACCGAACCGGATGACGACGATCCGCTGACGGAAGCGTCGTATCGCTTCTTCGGGCAAGCGGGCGACACCGTGACGATCATGGCATTCGCCGACGAGGAAGAATCGCCGCTCGACCTGCAACTGACGCTGCTGGGGCCAGGCGGTGAGACCGTCGCCGAGAACCTCGACGCGTCCGACGAGCAGCGCGAGGAATATCGCCGCCAGCTTGAAAGTGAAGGCGACGCGATCCTCGAAAACCTCGAACTGCCCGCCGATGGCATATATACGATCGTGGTCCGGCCCGAGCCGGATGCGGACGTGCAGGTGGGCGAGTTCAACGTGCGGCTGGATACCGAAGCGGAGTCGCCAATCGACACCAGCTACAACCAGCCCGTTGGCGCAACCTTCAACGCGCCGAACGTCGACGAGCCAATCACCGAAGCCGCGTATCGCTTCCCCGGGCAGGCCGGGGATGAAGTCTCGGTGCTGGCCTACGCTTACCGCTCCAACATCCAGGTTGACCTCGAAGCGGAGCTCATCGGCCCGAATGGCGACGTGCTGGCCGAAGCGGACAGCGCCACCCCCGAGCAGCTAGACGAGTTCAGCGGGATTCTTCAACGCGAGACAGACGCCGCGATGCAGGGCGTCTCCCTGCCGGAAGACGGGATTTACACCGTACGCGTGCGGCCTGAGCAAATCAGCTTCGGGACCAAGCTTGATGAGACAGTCAAAGCGACCAACAAGGCGTATGAAGCGTTCTTGCTCGGCCCGCTCAGCCGCCTCAACCGCTGGGTGACATGGATCAAGGACGCGATCACGCTGATCATGCTGGGGCTGGCGATCGCGATCGTCTTCCGCGCAGAGCAGTTCAGCCTGGGCGCCGAGGGGCAGCTTTACTTCGGCGCGCTGGTTTCGGGCATCATCGGGCTGAGCTTCGGCAACCTGCCGATGACGATCCTCGTGCCGCTGGCGCTGTTCTCGGCAGCGACCGCGGGCTTCCTCTGGGGGCTGCTGCCTGGCGCGCTGAAAGCGTATCTCGGCGCGAATGAGTTAGTCTCGACCCTGATGCTCAACACGATCGCGATGCGCTTCTACGAGATGGTGCTGACCTTCGAGCTTCAGCCGCCTGACGCCGGATATACCGCCTCGGACTGGATCCCTGGCAATGGCTTGCTGGCCCCGATCATCGACGTTGGCGGTGATCAGGTCACGATCGCGGTCCTTGTACTCATCGGGATCGTGCTGTTCACGTGGCTACTGATCCAGCGCACGCCGATCGGTTATGAGATCCGCATGATCGGCGCGAACATCAAATTCGCGGATTATGGCGGCGTGAACACCAAGCGCACGATCATGCTGACGATGGCAATCAGCGGCGCGGTAGCCGGGCTGGCCGGGGCGCACCTGGCGATGGGTATCCATCGCAAGCTGATTTTGAATATCTCACTCGGTATGGCGTTTGAGGGGGTGGTTGTCGCGCTGCTGGCGCGCAACAGCCCGCTTGTCGTGCCGTTCACCGGCCTGCTCTATTCGTACCTGCGCACCGGCGCGCAGTTCATGGAGCGCGACGCGAACGTCAGCTCCGAAGTCGTCCGCATCATCCAGGCGGTGGTGATCCTGCTGATCACTGCTGAGGCGCTCGTTTCGTTCTACCGCAAGCGCCGCGCGCGCAGCCGCGACCAGGATATCTCGGATATCCAGCCATCCGACCAACTGATGGCGACACCGCCGCAGCCGCCCGCTTAGGAGCACGCTCATGTTTGATACCAATCTTGTTCAAAATGTACTCCAGGGGATTTTCAGCGCTGCTTTTCTCGCGTCGATCCTGCGCGTGACAACGCCGATCCTGCTACCGTCGCTCGGCGCGCTGATCTCGGACCGCGCCGGGGTGATCAACATCGGCCTGGAAGGGACGATGTTGGTCTCGGCGTTTACGGGCGTCGTCTTCAGTTCGTACGCGTTCGAGTGGTTTGGCGAAAGCACCGCGCAAGTGATCGGCCCCTGGTTCGGGCTGCTGATGGGCGTCGTGCTCGGCGTGCTGATGGCGCTGCTGCTGGCGGTGTTCCATCTGCGATTTAAGGCGGATATCATCCTGGCCGGTATCGCGCTGAACATCCTCGGCTCGGCGGCAACGGTTGCGATCATGTACGAGCTGACCGGCGACCGTGGCAACACCCAGGGCAACCTGCGCAGTATGCGGATGCCCTTTATCCAACTGCCGGACTTTCTAGGCGATATCCCGGTCGTGTCCTTCTTCTTCCGCATCTTCGACAACCAGAGCGTGATGACATGGATCGCGTTTATCGCCGTGATCGTGGTGTGGTACTTCCTCTATCGCATGCCGACCGGCATCCATCTGCGCGCGGTCGGCGAGAACCCAGAAGCTGCCGCGTCGGTCGGCATCCGCGTGACGCGCGTGCGCTATCTGGCGTTGATGTTGAGCGGCGTGCTGGCCGGGTTGGGCGGCGTGCACATGAGCATGGGCTACCTGTCGTTCTTCCAGCGCGACATGACGTCCGGGCGCGGCTTCATCGCGCTGGCGACGCCCTATCTCGGCGGCGGCCACCCGGTCGGGACCGGCCTCGCATCGTTGGTGTTCGGTTTCTTCGACGCCATCTCGACGCGCGTGGGCTCGCTGGAGATCCCGTCGCAGCTTCCGCAGATGTTGCCCTACATGGCGACTGTCATGGCGCTGGTCATCTACGCGCTGCAATCGCAGCTTGCGGTTCGCGTGCGGACGCTGCGCTCGGCTGAGGGCACCGGGTTCGACGTGGCATTCTGGCGCGCGATCCGCCGCCTGAGCGTGCTGCATATGTTCATGGCGATGCTGGCGGTGTTCGGTGTAATCATCAGCATCAGCATGTTCTCCGCGCCGGACGGTTTCAAAGGTCCGGAGACGGCGTACCCGCTAGGGGCGATCATCGGCGGCGTGTCGCTGCTGCTGATCGTGCTAAACCTGCCGCCGATGCTCAACGTCGAGCGGATCGGCGAGCGTGTCATTCCGATGGCCGCGGTCGCGATCGCGTCGCTGTGGATTTACCTGGGCATCCTGTTCTATCTGGCGCTGTACACCACTTCGTTGCAAGAGTCTGCGCTGGCGATCGGTTTCGGCGCAGGGCTGGTCGCAGCGGTTGTGATCTGGCTGGCGCTGGGCGGCTACTATCTGCTCACCGGCCACCGGCGGCGCGAGGCGCAACCTGCCTGACGCCGGAACGAGTAAGTCACTGGGTCTGAACGCAGGGCGGCGCCGAGCCGCCCTGTCTGCATCGGCGGCTGGCGGGCGCTTGCCCGGCGCTGCTCCACCACAGAAGGAGTCTGAACGTGTCTGAGCTGAAGAACAAAATCTTGGGCGGGTTGTATGGCCAGGCGCTAGGCGACGCCTGGGGCATGCCTGCCTATTTCACTATCGACCAGACGTGGGAAGCCTATGGCGGCTGGATTACAGAATTCCTCTCCGGCCCGGCGGATCATCCGGTGCACTTCGGACTGCCACCGTGACGCATCACCTACGAATCGGA
>CAZVCM010000013.1:28567-28934 GCA_964626105.1 uncultured Thermoflexus sp. | reverse complement strand
GCGACCGCATCTGCCCCGGTCTCGCGGCGGACAACTTCGACGCAGCGCCCCAGCAACCCGGTGATGTACTCGTCCAGCGATCGCGAGCGGTCGGCGCTGGTGGCCGTGCCCCAGTCCAGCATGAAGACGTTCAGCCCGCGCTCCAACAGCGCGCTCACCAGAGAGCGCTCTGGCGCGAGATCCATCACATAAAACCGGTTGATCAACGAGGGGACACACAGCACGGGAATCGGGCGCTGAGTAGCGGTCTGCGGGGCGTAGTGCAGCAGGCGCAGGCAGCCTTCAGCGTAGATCGGGCGGGCGGGCGTCTGCGCGACCAGCGCGCGCCCGGTGGCGTGGATCGTGTCCTTGGCGGCGGAATAGCTGC
>CAZVCM010000013.1:0-28557 GCA_964626105.1 uncultured Thermoflexus sp. | reverse complement strand
CCTCAGCTCATGAAGCGCAACCCCCCCCCTCGGGCGCCCCAAAGCTGCGCCCAGCGCGCAAGCAGGTCATCCATCGTCTAGCCGTCGCTCCAGGCGATCCAGCCGGGCGGTGAGATCGTCCAGCCGCTGGCGCAATTGATCGAGCAAGAGGCGCTCGTGGGCGCGCTGCTGTTGCGCGGCGGCTATGTTCCATAGCGCGGATTGCAGCGTGCGCGAGATGTGCTGCTGCGAGCGGAGCGTCGCGCTCAGTTGCTGCCCGACGCGTGTCAGAAACTCCGGCGAGCGCGAAACCTCGTCCCAGGCGGCGGCCACCTCACGCTCCCACGCCTCGACGCTCTGGCGCAGCGGCGTGGCGGGGCGTTGGTCACTCATCGCGCAAGCGATCCTCAAGATGCTCGACCTTCGCGCTAAGCGCTTCGACCTGGTCCGTCAGCCGCTCGATGATGCTAATCAACTGCGCCTGCTGGTCCGGCGCGGTCTGCGGCGCGGAGGCTGCGCTGCGTGCCATGCTGTCGGCCATCGTCTCACCCATACGCCGCCCCTGCTCCAGCATGATCTCCATCGATTGCAGCATGATGTCGGTGTAGCGCGGCGCCATTTCGCCCCACAGCTTGGCCGTCTCAGCGAAGATGCGTTCCGGCGAAAGCGGCTCATCCCCCGCAAAGGACTGCCGGATCGTCTCGTTGACATGCTCTTGCATAAAGGCAAGCGCGTCGTTGAAATGCGCGAAGTCGGCGGTGTGATCGCTCTGCACGTGCTTGATCACGCCGCGCCAGCGCGCGGGCTGCCCGCCGCTCTCTTCGCGGATGAAGCGTAAGACGAACGAGACCACGTCCTGATTCATGCTGCGCTCCGAAGTCTTCTGGCTCTCACTCTCGGTATATCCTGTCGCGGTTGCACGCCGGTTGCACACACTCTAGCGGGGCATCAGCGCGTCGAGCGAATCACCCCGCGTAATCGCCTCGGCCAGCGCGCGCGTGTCGGCCATTGGCTCCAGTTCCAATCCGTCACGCAGCGCGTCGCACGCTTGCTGGTAGGTCCGCAGCGCCAGCGGGCGATTCCCGCGCAGCGCGTGGCTTAGCATCATGATCCGGTACGCTTCTTCCCAATAGCGGTCGAGGGTTAGCACCGACTGCGCTAGATGGATCGCTTCCTGATAGCCGCCGCGCCACAGCAGCAGCGTCGCCAGCCGCATCGCGCCGGAGAGGTACAGCATGTGCAGCCGCTCGCGCTCCAGGCTGGACCAATCTTCATACAAGGCATCGGGGAGATAGTCGCCGCCGTACAGGTCAATCGCCTGCCGGTAGGCGTCGAGCGCGGCGTCCGTGTCTTCTGCTTCGAGACGCGCAGCACGCTTCAGCCCGTCGCGGAACTCTGCCGCGTCAATCGTCACGTCGGCGTCAGGATCCAGCCCGTACGCCAGCCCGGAGCGGCTGATGTACGTTGAGAGCGAGCGCGCCGAGCGGTTTGGCTGCAGCGCGTCGTTCAGCGCGTTGAGCGCGACCTTAAAGTCGCGGTCGGCGCGCGCCTCATCCAGCGTCGGCCACAGCTCAGCGACGATCCGCTCTTTGGGCATCACCTGGTGGCTGTCGTTGAGCTTGATCGTGATCAGAAACTGGAACAGGCGTTGGGCTTTTTCACGCTTCCAGACAACGTTCGGCAGCGGCTCCCCGTCTACCCAGACGCGGAACAGGCCAAGCGTCTGAACGCGCAGCGACTCAGTCATCGTCCGTAGAATCCCCTGCGGGCGGTGTAGCCGGCGCAGTCCATCGTCCTCTAGTGTAGCATGCTCCACCGGGCGCGCCCGCGGGAGCAGCGGTTAGCCAAGAGCAGCGTGCGCACGCGCAATGGAACGGGCGCAGCAAGCTACGCCCTACGACAATCACTCCTGGGTCGCTCCGGCTTGTTCTGGTTCTTGCTAAACGCTGCTCGCTCAACTCCGCCCGTAGACCGGGATCGCCGCGCCCTGGATCGCCTGCGCCTCGTCCGAGCAGAGGAACAGGAATACGCGCGCGATCGCTTCGGGCGCCACCCACTTGCTGAAATCGGCGTTGGGGCGGTCGGCGCGGTTTTCGGGCGTGTCAATCGTGCCGGGTAAGATGCAGTTTACGTTGATGTTCGCGTCCTTCAGCTCGGCGGCGAGGCTCTCGGTCAGGCGGATGACGGCGCTCTTGCTGGCGCTGTAGGCGGCGATGTTCTTGCCGCCACTGAGCGCCGCTCGCGCCGAGGTGTGTACGATCGCGCCGCGCCCTTGCTGGCGCATCACTGGCACAACCGCCTGCGACAGAATCAGCGCTGTGCGAGCGTTGAGATTCAGCACAAAGTCCCACAGTTCGAGCGCGCCGTCACCGTCCACCGGCATCGAGCGAAAGCCGCCGACGGTGTTCGCCACCGCGTCAATCCGTCCAAAGCGATCCATCACGGCGCGCACCAGCGCCTGCGCAGACTCAAGCTGCATCAGGTCAACCGCGTGCGCCATCACGCGATCACGGTCCTCACTCAGCGCGGGCAGATCGTCGGCGCGGCGATCTGCCAGCACCACCCGCGCGCCCGCGTCATAGAATGCCTGCGCCACAGCGCGGCCCAGATTTCCACTCGCGCCGGTCACCAGCGCCACACGATCCGAAAAATCGAACATCGCGGCCTCCTTGCTTACTCGGTGCGTCGTTGTCCGCGGTCAAGGTACGATTCCATCCCCTTGACCACCAGCGAAAGCGTGATGGTCAGAACGAGATAGGTCAGCGCAACGATGTTGTACGCCTGGAAAAACGTGAATGTGCTCGAAGCATAGGTCTGCCCGCGCCGGGTGATGTCCTGCACGCCCAGCACCGACACCAGCGAGCTTTCCTTGAGCATAGCGATGAAGTCATTGCCCAGCGGCGGCAGGATCACGCGGATGGCCTGGGGCAGCACGATCAGGCGCATCACCTGCCAGTGCGTCATGCCGAGGCTGCGCGCCGCTTCACGCTGACCGACGCTCACGCTGTCGATTCCGGCGCGGAAGACTTCCGACAGAAACGCGCTGTACGAGATCGCCAATGCGATGATCGCGCGGTAGTTGTTGCCAAATTCGCGCGTTTCGAACTCTGCCATACGCCGCCCGAGGGATTGGAAGGTCAGATCGTAAATCAGGTCATCGGTGATGATGAAGCTGATCGTCAAGTGTTGGAGCGACGCGCCCAGGTCGTTGCCGAAGCGAATCACTTCCGGGATGAACGCCAGCGCCATCCAATACACCAGCACCAGCGTCGGAATGCCACGCACCGCTTCGACGTAGAAGGTTGACACCTGGTAGATGATCGGGTTCGACGAGCGCCGCAGCAACGCGATGATCAAACCAAGCGTCAGCGCCAGCGCGTACGCGATGACCGACACCCAGATGGTCGTCCAGATGCCCTGGCGAACCGCGCCCCAGATCACCGGATACGGGTGTGTCGTGCGGACCGACAGCACAAACAAAACGACGAGAACACCCATCCCGAGCAGCCACCACGGCGCGCGCGCCAAGCGGCGAATCAGGATATTTTTCTTCTGCGGATTGACGCGTGGGGTGGTAGAGGTATCAAAAACGACCGTCATTCGGCGAATACTCTTTCACGTAAGCGAAAAGGTGCGAAAAGCAGCTAAATACAGCTACAAAGCAGCAAAGCCTGTTGCCTGTACGGCGCTACAGATCATTGTATTCTGCTGTTTTTAGCTACGCTTCTGCTGTTCTTCGCTGCTTCTAGCTCTCTTGAGTCATCGACAATCCGGCGCGGGAGTGGTTTAATAGGGCGGCGCCCGGCCTGGCGGTTTGATTATAGCCCCAAACCGGCGACCCGGCGCGCCCAGTTTCGCCGCGTGCGTTCATCATCCAGAGGATGATTCGTCCAAGAGGACTCGCTGCTGTCATGCAACGCATTACCCGCCGCCAATTGGTGATCACTTTCGGCCTGATGATGGGCCTTTTCCTCGCCGCGCTGGAAGGCACCGTCGTCAGCACTGCCATGCCGACCATTGTCGCGCAGTTGGGCGGGCTAGAGGTCTATAGCTGGGTTTTCTCGATCTACATGCTGACCTCGACGGCGACCATCCCGATCTTCGGGCGGCTGTCAGATCTCTATGGGCGCAAGCCGATCTACTACCTGGGCGTGACGCTGTTCCTGGCCGGGTCGGCGCTCAGCGGGCAAGCGCAGAACATGACGCAGTTGATCCTGTTCCGGGCGCTTCAGGGGACAGGCGCAGGAGCGGTCGGCCCGGTGACGTTCACCATCATCGGTGACATCTTCTCGCTCCAACAGCGCGCGCGGATGCAGGGGCTTTTCTCAAGCGTGTGGGGCGTGTCAAGCGTGATCGGGCCGCTTGTCGGCGGCTTCCTGGTCGATCATGTCTCGTGGCGCTGGGTCTTTTACGTCAACGTGCCGTTCGGCTTGCTGGCTGTGACGATGATCGCGCTGGTGCTGCGGGAGCCGCTGGACGAGCGCGAGCCGGGCAAAGTCGATTACACCGGCGCGGCGCTGCTGATCGCCAGCGTGCTGAGCTTGCTCTACGCGCTGCTGCAGATCGGCGAGGCGGTGCCCTGGTCCGATCCGAGCGTGATCGGGCTGCTGGCGTTCGCGGTTGTCGCGCTCGCCGCGTTCGTGTGGGTCGAGCGCCACTCCCCCAACCCGCTGATCCCGCTCGATATGTTTGGCGACCGGCTGTTTGCCATCGCGATGGGGCACGAGTTCCTGGCCGGGTTCGCGCTGTTCGGCGTCGTTTCCTACATTCCGCTGTTTGTGCAGGGCGCGCTGGGAACGAGCGCCACCCGCGCCGGAGCCACGCTCACCCCCATGAGCGTCATCTGGAGTGTGGGCAGCGTCATGGCCGGGCATTTGCTGCTGCGTCACGGGCCTTCGCGGCTGGTCATCACCGGCACGGTGAGCATCTTAACCGGCGCCGGGCTGCTAACGCTGCTCGACGAGAACAGCAGCCAACTGGTCGCCGCGGGCGCGCTCTCGCTGATGGGTTTCGGGATGGGCATGATCCTGACGAGCTACCTTGTCTCAGTGCAGAATCGCGTCCCGCGCGGGCGGCTCGGCGTCGCCACGTCCAGCCTGCAATTCATCTTCCAGATCGGCGGGACGGTCGGCGTCAGCGTGCTCGGCGCGGTGATGGCGTCGCGCTTCAGCGCGGGGCTGGCATCGTTGCCCGGTGGTGAGGATCTCGACCCGGTCACGCTGCTGGATCGATCCAGCGCGGTAGAGATACCGGAAGCCATCAGCGAGTCGTTCCAAACAGTGCTGGCAGACGCGCTGCACCCGGCTTTTGTGCTGGCAGCCGTCGTGGTCTCGGGCGCGATGCTGCTGGCGCTGTTCGCGCCGCGCGGCACGTTGACCCAGCTTGAACAAGCCGATCGCGATCGTCAAGCGCGAGACGCCACCTCACTGGCCGCGATCCACGCGCCCCGCCCCAAAAGAGGTCGCTGATGTATTGGTCCGCCCGCCGGGTAGCGTTGGCGCTGTTGATTCTGGCGCTGGCCTCTGTTGTCGCCGTTGTGCTGGTAGATTTGGGCGATCTGCTCGATCCAGGCGACCGGCGCGACACCGAGCCGGACGTCACGCCCGCCACGCTCGCGCCCCAGGCCCTGCCCGCGCGTGCGTTCACGGTTGACCCTGCCGCGTCCCGCGTCGACTTCACGGCGCAGGTCGCGGGCGTCGCGCTGAACGGGGTGTTTCCGGTGCAAAGCGGCACGATCACGCTGGAGCCGGTCGAGGAGATGTTGCAGGTGCATGTCAGCCTGCAAATCGATGTCGATGGGCTGGAAACGGGGAATAGCGTCTTCGATCGGGCGCTGCGCGGCGCGCTGGACAGCGGCGACTATCCGCTGGCGTTCTACGTTGCGTCATCCGATGGTCGCGTGCCCGTGACCGAGGAGCCGGTCGCGTTCATGCTGACCGGCGATCTGCAACTGCACAATGTCGTGCAGCCGCACCCGATGCACGTCGATGCACAGCTCACCGGCGCGACGCTCAACGCAGTCGCCGCCTCCACACTAGACCTCGCGGATCATGGTGTCGAGCTGCCTGCGCTGCTCGGCAGCCCCAACATCGAGCTAAGCGCAGTGATCGGCGCGCACGACGCGAGCGAATCTCCGGGCTAAGGGGCCTGTTTGCCCTGCCAGCGGCGCCACGCAAAAGCGATCCCGCCCGCGACCAGGGCAAGCAGCACGACCCGCACCAGCATCAGCACCGGGTCGGTGTCCGCGATCAATAGCACGACCAGCGCCACGCCAATCGCCGCCAGCAAATACGCCAGCACGCGCTCGCGCTCGCTTTGTAGTAGCAAGACGCGCGTCTGCACGGTCTGCATCATCAACTCGATACGGCGCAGCGTGGCCTCGACCGTGATCACCTCGGCGTCGACCTGCTCCACCTGCGCGCCAAACGCCGCGACACGCCCTTCCCAGACCGCGGGCGCTGCGTCCCACAGACCGCACTCCATCAGCGCGAGCCGGTACTCCGCGGTCAGCCGGTTAAGGGTCGTGGCCGTGGCGCGAGTCATATCGAGGTCGCGCAACGTCTCGTGATACGACGCCTCAAGCGCCATGATCTCTTCGTGCAGCGGGTCGAGCGAGCGCAGGCGATTGCGCGCGTCCGGCTCGGTCCAGCCCTGGATCGTCTGCGCAACGCGATCGAGCGCGGCTTGCGGGGCGCGCCCGGCGCGCGCGACGTGGTCGTGATAGCGCACCAGGGTATGGCGCGCCTCGACCGGATACCAGTCCAGCCGGGGCACATTCACGCTAAGGAAGTGGCGGGCGCGGGTTTCGCTGCGCGCGTCCGGATAGAGCAGCAGGTGCGCGTCCGCCTCACCCGGCGAGAACAGGCCGAACTCCAGCCGCATCGTCTGTGGGAACTGCGCGTCCAGGTCTTCGGGCAGGCGCGGCGCCATCCCGCACCAATAGCGCGCGGTTGCCAGCCAATTAGGGGTTGTCGGCTCGTGGCCGAGCGATTCGTCAAGCGTCCGCCAGATGGTGTGCTCGTGATCGCCGGGCCGCGCCAGCACCACGCGGAGCAGCAGCATATTGCGCAGCGCGTACGCTTGCAGCCACGCGGCGGCGTTGGTGTGGCCGCGCAATTCCGCAGGGGACATCAGTGGATAGAGCGTTCGTGGCGCGTGCTCGACCGGCGCGAGATGGGGCAGGTCCGGCGCAGGCATCGCCAGCCAGCCCGCGACCGCGCCAAGCATCCGCTGCGCGTCTTCCACAAAGAGCCGGTAACGGTCCTCGTGCCGCGTCGACGCCTCGCCCGGCGCCTCGTGCAGATAATAATAGGTCGCCTGAACCAGCGGTTCCCGGATGATCATGCGCGCCCTTTCGGTGGGAGATCAATGTGTCCTACATTCAGAGATTATCCGAGTTTGACGGGGCTGTCGAGGGACAATACAATCGCCGCGAGTTTGACCACGCACTGGAGCACGCTATGACCAACCGAGCGGGGCGCTGGCTGATCGCGATCTGTCTGGGCGCCCTATTGCTGCGCGCTGCGCTGGCGCTGTTCGCCGAGCATCCCGGCGTCGCGGACCCGAACCACTATTACAACCTGGGGCGCCAACTGATCGCGGGTCGCGGCTTCGAGACCGACTACCTCTGGCACTACTACAACCCGCCGGAGACGATCAACCATCCCGATGATTTCTGGCAACCGCTGGCGGGCGTGCTAGCGGCAGCGGGCATGGCGCTCTTCGGCGAATCGGTACAGGGCGCGTTGGTCCCGTTTATTGTGCTCGGCGCGGCGCTGCCTGCGGCGGTCTACTTCGCCGCGCGGCGGTTCGGTTGTGCGAAGGAATGCGCGCTCTACGCGGCTGCGTTTGCTGCCGTGCTGCCAGAGTATGTGATGAACTCTGCGCGGACGGATACGCTGATCCCGAACGCCTTGTTCGTGACGCTGGCGATCACGTTGCTGGTCGCCGGGCTGCGCGGCGGCAGGTGGCTCACGTTCGTAGGAAGCGGGCTGTTCGCCGGGCTGGCGTACCTGACGCGCGGCGATAACCTGCTACTGATCCCAATGCTGTTGGTGACGCTGGCCGTCTACGGGCTGGCAGCCCGGTTCAGCGCGCACACATTCCCGCGGCAGCGCTATGTGGCGGCGCTGGTGGTCCTGCTGGTGGCGGGCGCGGTTGCAGCGCCCTGGCTTGCGCGCAATATTGCGGAAACGGGCACGCCGCTGACACCGAATCTCAACCGGGCGTTCTTTCTCACGGATTTCCGCGATCATTATGCGTATGGGCGCGAGTTAAGCTGGGACACGCTGCGCGCCAGCCAGACATGGCGTGAGATCATCGGTAAGCGGGTCTTCGAGCTTGCCGCCAGCGTGAAGCTCATGTTTACCACGCTGGACATCGTCCTGCCGGTCGCGATCAGCGGCGGACTGCTTCTACTGCTGGCACGCCGCGACACCGACCGGCTGCTCATCCTGGCGCCAACTCTGATTCTGCTCGGCGGTATGTTCGTCTTCTACGGCGTGCTTTCCCCCTACGGCAGCCAGGGGGGCAGCTTCAAGAAGGGCTATCTGTCGCTGGCGCCGCTGCTGCTGCCGGTCGGCGCGTACGCCTTCGAGCAGGCAATCCCGCGCCTCGCGTATCGCCGGGTAGCTGTCGCGCTGGCGCTCGGCTTCATGGCGGCGAACGCTGTTGAGCTCACCCGCGCCGATATCCGCTTCAACACCACGTATCTGCGCGAGATGGAGCGCGTGCGCGACGCCGCGCTGGCGCTGCCGGACACGAACGGCGACGGCGAGATCATCCTGATGGCGCAAGATCAGTTCATGCTGCGCTTTCTGGGGCTGCGTTCAGTCATGATCCCGATGGAAGATCGCGCGACGGTGCTGGAAGTCGCCCAACGCTACGGCGCTGACTATGTCATGATGCCGCCCGCGCGCCCGTCGCTCGATCCGCTCTACAATGGCGAGGACACCGATCCGCGCTTTGTCCGCGCCGCCAAGGTCACTGGCACGCAGGTCGAGCTTTACCGCTTCGTGCACGACGCGCCCGAGACAAGCCAGCCATGACGGACACCGGCGCTTCCACCCGACGCACGCTGATCGCGCTGCTGCTCGTGGCGCTAGGGCTGCGGCTTGCCTACGGGCTAAGCCTCGATCCACATGCGCCCTACACCGATCGCGGCGGCGACACCTGGTGGTATCTGGACACCGGCTATCGCTTCATCGCGGGCGAGGTGCCGGTGGTGGTGCCGTCTGGGCCGGGCTATCTGGTGTTCGCGGGTTTCTGGCAGCGAGTGTTCGGCAAAGACAGCGCGGCGGCGATCTACGCGATCCGCATCGCGCACGCGCTGCTCAGCACGGCGACCGTGTATTTCGCGTACCTCATGGCGCGGCGCCTGAGCGAGAACGCCCGCGCCGGGCTGTTCGCCGCTGCGATTATGACGATCTCGCCCGTGTTTGTGCTGGAACAAGCCCAGGTGCTGACCGAAACGCTCTATCTCGCGCTAGTGACGGGCGGGCTGGCGCTCTTTCTGGCGGTCGTGGCGCGGGCGCGCGTGGGAGAAACTGTCTCGGCGGGAACGCTGGCGGTGACCGGCGCGATCTTCGGGCTGGCGACGCTCACTCGGGCGGTGTTCCTGCTTTATCCGCTCGCGCTGGCGATCTTCCTGGCGTGGCTCGGCAAGCGGCGCGCGGTGCGGCACGCCGCGATCCTGCTGGCGGTCTACGCGGGCGTGGTGCTGAGCTACACCGCTTACAACCTGATTCGCTTTAACGAGTTCGTGATCGGCGCGCAGGGGATCACGTCCTTCGCGTATATGGGCGCGCGCGGGTGGAGCGGCCCCGAAGGGCTGGACGCGCAACTGCTCGAAGACGTGCCCGAACACGCTGACAGCGATCCGAACCTGACCGATCGCGATCCGGCGCTGGTCGAGGGCACGTTGCGCGCCATCACAGCAGACCCGCTCGGCTATGCGTGGCGGCGCGTCTCAGAACTGGGTGGCGCGTATTTGCAGCCGCATGGCACGGTGCTGTTCCCCGGCGAGAGCCTCAAAGAACTGGCGCGCGCCTGGATCGACGAGGAGCGCTCGCTGGACGGGCTGGCACGCCTCGTGCGCGGAGATTGGTTCGCGGCAAAGCTGGCGCTCTATCTGTTTCATGGCGTGGCGCTGGTCTTCGGCGCGCTGGGCATCTGGCTGACGCGGCGGCGCTGGCCGTTGACGCTACCGCTAGCCGGATTCATCGCTTATCTGACGCTGGTTCACCTCGTCCTGATGGTGACGCCGCGCTATCTCTTCCCGCTGGAGCCGGTCTTCGTGGTCTTCGCCGCGTGCGCGCTGTGGATGCTCTGGCTGCGGTGGCGCGCTCAGCGGACCGCGCGCAGCGCCGGATAAAGCGCCTGGAACCCGGCGTGTAGCTCGGCGTAGGTTGCCTGCGCGCCGAACTCCGGCATCTCGGTCGAGCCATAGCGCACCACCCGCGCCACCGCTTCCGAGAGGTCAAAGAACAGGTTCGCGCCCAGGCCACCGAGCATCGCCGCGCCGACGGCGGTGTGCTCGCTGCCTTCGATCGATTGCAGGGAGACGCCCAGCACGTTCGCCAGAATATGCCGCCACAGCGCCCCTTGCGCCCCACCACCACCGATCAGGAAATGGTCCGGCACAGGCCCTGCCGCCTGAAGCGCCTGCAAGCAATCCCGGAACGCATACGCGACGCCTTCCAGCACAGCGCGCGTCATGTGCGCCTGGGTATGGCGCGTGGTCAGCCCGACAAACGCGCCGGTCGCGTTGGGGTCCATGTGCGGCGTGCGCTCGCCCTCGAGATACGGCAGAAAGTACAGCCCCTCAGCGCCAGGAGAGACCTGGCTCGCACGCGCCAGCAGGTCGTTGTACGCCAGCGGATCATCCGGGTCGATCACATCCCGCCACCAGCGCAGCGCGATGCCTCCGTTGAGAATTGCACCCATTGTGTACCAGCGATTCGGCACGGCGTGACAGAAGGTGTTCAGCCGCAGCGCCGGATCAACCTGCGGGCGGCTGGAAACGACCGTGATCTGCCCGCCTGTGCCCAGCGTGATCGAGCCGCGCCCGGCTTCAACCACGCCTGCGCCGAGCAGCAGCGCCGCCTGATCCCCTGCCCCGGCCACCACCGGAATATCAGCGCGCAGGCCAAGCGCGTCCGCCGCCGCCGGGCGCAGCGTGCCGACCACATCCGCCGACTCCGACACGGGCGGCAGAATCTCGGTTGAAACGCCGCACGCGCCCGCCAGCTCGTCGGACCAACGCCGCTCGCGGATGTCGTACAGCCACGTAGCGGACGCATCGGACGGGTCGCTGCTGAGCGTGCCAGTCAGGCGCAGCGCGAGGTAATCTTTCGGCTGCACGACGGCACGCGCCTGTTCGAGCGTGGCCGGTTCGGCTTCACGCAGCCACGCCAGCGACGCGCCCGCAAACCCCGGCGACAGGCGATTGCCCGCTAGCCGCACCACGTCCTCATGCGAAAGGCGATCCTGCACGATCTCGCATAGATTCGCGCTGCGCCGGTCCATCCAGATGATCGCGGGACGCAGCGGCGTCAGGTCCGCGCCGAGGATCACCGCGCCGTGCATCTGCCCGGTCAGGCCGATACCGCGCACGCGCCCGGCCATCGTGTTCGCGGCGCGCAGCGCATCCCGCACAGCCGCGATCACGGCGTTCCACCACGCCTGCGGATCTTGCTCGATCCACTGCGGGCGCGGCGTCAGCAGCCCGTAGCCCTGCTGGCCAACGCCGCGCACCTGACCGCTGGCGTCCAGCACAACGCACTTGGCGCTCTGTGTTCCGACATCAATCCCCAGCACGACATCGCTGCGTTCTGCACCCAGCCGCATCAACAACGCTCCTTCTCGGCTCCAGCGCGCGCCCTAAGTATGGCGCAAACCGGGAATCCCTGCATGCGCATCGCCCGCCCAATCTGACAGATTTCTAAGCGATCGGGCTTGTTCGAGCGCCGTTCTCGGCGTATAATTAGGGATTAGAGTAACAGTCCGAGGTGAGGTTCTATGCCGGTCTACACATACGAATGCGAAGAATGTGGCGTTCGCTTCGATGCACGCCAGAAGTTCTCGGATGCTCCGATTGCGGTCTGCCCGGAGTGTGGCGGCCACACGCATCGCGTTCCGCAGCCGGTCGGGATCGTGTTCAAGGGTTCCGGCTGGTATTCGACGGACAGCCGCGGGCGCAACAACCTCGCCGTGCCGCCCGCCAAGTCGGAGAGTGACACCGGCGACAAGAAAAGCGCGAAGAGTGACGCCCCGTCGAGCAGTGAGTCCGGTGCGACATCCGCTAAACCAGACACCAAGTCCAGCGACTAGTCATTCCCCGCCGCGTGGCGGGCCACAGCAAACAAATGAAAAGGCGCTCCTGAACGGGGCGCCCTTTTTGCGTCACTTTGCGGATCCGCTAGATCTGAAACCCCGCGTTCGCGCGGACGATCTTCTGCTGATAGCCATCGACATACGTCATCAGCTTTTCGTACAACTGCTCCCACGTATCGCTCGCCAGCAGCGCGCGCATCGTGTCCAGGTCTTCGGTGATGCCTTCCATCAGGATCTGCGGGCAGTCCCCATACACGGCAAACCATGCTTCGGACGGCTAGAGGCCCAGCTTCGTGATGCCTGGGGCAAACTCCCGCACGATAAACTCGAAATACTCCTGGTCCCGGCCCGGCTTGATATCCCAGCTCAGCAACAATTTGAACATAACGCGTTCCGGCTTCTCCCCGTGGGATCGCACGCCCAGGACAGCGCGCACCACCCTGGCTGATTAGTGTTCGTAATCCAGCACCACAACCTGAGTCTGCTCTGGCAGCCCGCCCGCCGACACGCGCAGAAACGGCAACGGCTCGATACCGTTGACGCCCATTTCCTTCAAGAAGCGATCGACGGTATCCAACTGCACGCCAGTCAGGTGCGGTGTCTGGTAATGCATCGGGATCACAATCGCCGGTTCCAACAAGCTGACCACTTCCGCCGCCTGACCGGAACTCAGGCCGCTGCCGCCGCCGACCGGCACCAACGCCACGTTGACGTGGCCGAGCTGGTCAATCAGCGACTGGGGCGGAACATGGTCCAGATCGCCCAGATGCGCGACGGTCAGTGAGTCGAAATCGAAAACATACACGACGTTCTGGCGCGGATCGGACGTCTCGGGATCGTACGTCTGCACGCCGATCACAAAGACGCCGCCGATCTCGTACTCGCCCGGCCCGTCAATCACATACTTTGTCTCGCGCAGCGTGTCCAGCGCGTCATGTCCGGGCGCGCGATGGCTGATCGAGACGATGTCGGTCTTCAGCCGGGGCACTTCATAGCCAAGCTGCTCGCCAAAGGGATCGGTCACGACCGAGGCGCGGCCCCGCTCGGTAATGCGAAAACAGCTATGCCCATACCACGTGATTTCCATACCACCACCTGTCCGCGCGGCACACGCCGCATCCAGCCCCGGAAAAAGCTTACAGATTATACCGTATGGCGACCCTATCGCAAGCAGCGCAGGCGAGGCACGTTCTAGTATTTTTCTTATCCTGAGGCAACACCTTGTTTACAAAATCTGGGTCAAATAGCAGCACATCGCAAGCAGAGTAGTCATAAGACTGGGTGAGAAGCATGACACACAAATTCACACCGCTCGCACTCGCCATCGTGGTCGTGCTGGGTATGGTGTTCGGCGCTTTGCTGGGCGCAGCCAGCACCGGCTGGGTGAGCGCGCAAAGCGGTCAGACGCACGTCGAGCTGGACACGCTGCCTGCGGGCGCGTCGTACCAGCCTGCCGCGCACGAGGAACAACTGGCAGATGCGTACAACAACGTCATCGACTCGGTGGTTAGCATCTCCGTCGCCGCGCGCGCTGGGGCAGGCACGGGCAGCGGCTTCGTCATCGACGAGGCCGGGCATATCGTGACCAACAACCACGTCATCGAGAGCGCGAATGTGATTCTGGTCGAGTTCGCGGACGGCACGCAGGCCGAAGCCGAGCTTGTCGGGCGCGATCCAGACGCAGACGTGGCGGTGATCAAGATCGATCCGTCGGTCAAGACGCTACAACCGGTGACCTTCGCCGACTCCGAAGAGGTCTTTATCGGCCAGAGCGTGATGGCGATCGGCAGCCCGTTCGGGTCACAGCAGGCGTTTACGCTGACAACTGGCATCGTCAGCGGCGTGGACCGCAGCCTGCAGAACGAATCGCGCTATAGCATGCCGGAGCTGATCCAGACGGACGCGGCGATCAACCCTGGCAACAGCGGCGGCCCGCTCTTTGACATGGCCGGGAACGTGATCGGCGTCAACACCGCGATCCTCAGCGGCAGCGGCAGCGCGTCGGGCGTCGGGTTCGCCATCCCGTCGAACACCGTGCGCCGCATCGCGCCGTACCTGATCGAGTTGGGCCGCTACGAGCATAGCTGGCTCGGCATCTCGGGGATGACGCTCGCACCCGCGCAGCGGGACGCGATAGACCTGCCGGACACGGTCCAGGGCGTGATGGTCACGACAGTGACGCCCGGCAGCCCGGCGGAGGTCGCGGGCCTGCGCGGCACGGATCGCGCCATCGAAACAGCGCTGGGGCAGATGCCAGTCGGTGGGGACATCATCACCGCGATTAACGGCACGCCGGTCATGCAGATGAGCGATCTGATCGTGACGCTCGAAGACACGACGCTGCCCGGTGACATCGTGACGCTCAGCGTGTGGCGCGATGGCGCGCCGCAGGAAATAGAGGTCCGGTTGGCGGCGCGCCCGTAACACGGCTCCGCATCGCAAGCCGAGACATAACAGGCATACACCGCGCCGCCTGGAGCCACCTGCTCCGGGCGGTTGCGGTTTTAAGGAGGGGCTTACGCGGCGGGAGGATCGCCGCTGTATCCGTAGGCGGCAAGACGTGTCTTGACAATGACGCTGCCGAGCATCGCCAGCGCACCCGGCGCGAGCAGCGCCATCGGCAGCGGCCACGTTCGCGTCGCGCCAGTGATCAGCGCGACCAGCAGCCCCACCAGCGCCGTGAACAACGGCGCAGCGAGCGCCATCAGCACCGCGCTACGCCACGCGCTGAGCATCCGCCCGTCGCGCTGCACCAGCAGCAGCGGCAGCGCGTAGAGCTGCAACACGAGCCAGACTATCGCGGCGGCTTGCAGCAAAGTCTTCACGCCAGAAGGCACGCGTTCGGCCAACGGCTCGTAACGGTTGAGCGCGATCACCAGACCGAAGATCGCGCCGTTCACCACGCCCCAAATGTAAGCTGCAACAAGATGGCGGCGCGTAACGCGCAGCACCTCGCGCGGAGATGGCAACTCGCTGTGCGCCAGCGTCGCCGTCACGATCACCAGGCCGAGCGTCGCGGCAGGCCACAGCACGATCGTTGCGCTCAGCGCCAGCCAGATCGCGCTTGCGACCACGAGCGCCAGCCCAAGCCGCACAATCACGCCCGCCATCTCCCCGTCCGGGCCGCGAGGGGGGTGTCAAACGTTGGCCGGGTGACAGGCGCGCACCCCACCGTCAGATCAGACGAGTGCATGGCGCGCTCCTCAGTCACTCGACCTACGCATACTTATTATTTAGACCAGCCGCTCGCGAATCGCCGCGCTGGCATAGTCCAGCACTGAGACGACGATGGCAATCGCCAGCACCGCGACACCGGCCTGGTTATAGCGCAGCAGGTTGATCTGCTGTTGCAGCAGGAAGCCGATACCACCACCGCCCACGAAGCCGATGATGGTCGACATGCGGACGTTGATGTCCCAGCGGTACATCGTAAACGCGATGTAGGGCGGCACAATCTGCGGCCACACGGCGTAGACGATGGTCTGCAGCCGATTCGCGCCGGTCGATTGGATCGCTTCGATCGGTCCGGCGTCGATATTCTCGACCTGTTCCGAGTAAAGCTTGCCGAGCGCCGCGATCGAGTGCAGCGTCAGCGCCAGCACGCCCGCGAACGGCCCGACACCGACCCAGATCACGAACACGATACCCATGATCAGCGGCTCGATGGAGCGCAGCGCGTTGAGGATCGTGCGTGTCGTGTTGTAGACCGCCATGCCGAGCGGGAACGAGGTATGCGCGCCCGCCAGCCCGCCAGCCAGCCCACCAAGCACCGCGCCCATCAGCGCAGCTTGCGCGATGTACACGCGGATTTGGAACAAGCCGAGGTCCATCATGCGCGCCGAGGGCGGACGTTCATCCACGATCGCGCGCAGCAGGTCCAGCACGTACGCCGCCACCAGGAAGGTCAGTATCGCGCCGATGATAAACAGCGTCGAGCGCGCAGCCTGTTCCGCGCTGACATCCTCGCGCCGCCGCCGGCGCAGCGCCACTGAGGGCCGCCGGAACAGACGCTCGTAAGCGAGGACGGTCGCCTGCCCGCCCAACACCGCCGCGACGATCGCGGTCAGCAGGCCGAGCAGCACTGCTTGCGTGCCGATGAATGCCGTCGAACCGAGCAAGATCGCCCCGCTCAACGCGCCGAGCACGCCGCCCAGCACGTTCGAGAGCGGCGCCCGCACCGCACGCAACGCCACAGCAGACCATGTTGCGCCTACCGAGGCAACAATCACTGCCCCGCCCAGCGCGGCGAACCATTCGATCGTCAGGTCGATCAGCTCGCCAATCGTGCCGACGAAGTTCCCGAAATAGCGCGTGACGTTGCCGGTGAACTGCCCGCCCAGCCAGACCAGCAGCCCGCCGAGCGCGCCCAGCACGAAGATGATCGCCATGAACAGCAGCAGGTTCATCAGCAGCGAGCGGATGCGGTTGCCCGTCCCATTGAGTTGCAGGCGATCCGACATGCGCGCGACTGCGCCGAACGCCGCAACCATCACCACAGGGCTGATCAAGCCCAGCCAGAGGTCCTTGCCCCAGTTCACCGCCACGCGGCCTAGCGGCCCGACCAGCAAATAGCCAAGCGCCGCTCCAACCGGCAGTAGCACCACGCCGACCAGCACGTTCCCAAGCGGTAGATGCACCTGGCGCATCAGGTTGCGCGCTGCCAGGAAACTGATCGCGATGGAGATCGGCACGGCAAGCGTCGTCGCCATCAGCGCGAGGAAGATCGTCTCGACCATCTTCTCGATGACTGTATTCGTCGTCTGGCTCAGGCGCGGCCAGCCGGTTGGCGAGATGGTCTGGACTTCCAGCGGCAGCGTTTGGTTGCTGATGCCCCGCCCGCGTGGGACTTTCACCTGGATATTGAAATAGCCGCTGTTGTCGACGTCGAACGTGGATTCTTCGGACACGGTGCCATCCGCACGCACCAGCTTGAACGGCAGCGTCTGGCCGTTGTCGCGACGAATGTAAACCCCCGCGATCGCGTTGGCGGGCAGATGGTAACCTTCGATGTTGACGATTTCGTCCTGATCGGCGCAGCCCGGGGTGATGATGATGTACGCGTCGTCTTCGAGGTCATCGCGGCGCGCGCCTGCTGACTCCCCCTCAGAGCAGCCAACAGTAAACGGCGTCGCATAATGCTGTTGTGTGCGATCGCGCGCGAACAGGTCCGGCGAAAGCAACTCGCGCAGCGCGCGCGACACCGACGCCTGGCGAACCGGGTCTTGCACTTCGTCGAGGCTGATGTCGGTTGCATTCCAGCCGTAGGCGTAGATCGCCACCCCAACAACAATCAGCAGCACGATCAGCAGGCGGCGCAGCGGCCCGCGAGAGGACTCCGGAGTCATATTATCGTTCGTCATCCCGTCCTCCTCATCGGACTTCCACGCGAACGGCGTCTTCCCCGTAGATATCGCGGAAGCGCTGATCGTCGATCTCGTCCGGATCGCCGTCGAATTCTATGCGCCCGTCTTTGAGCGCGATGATCCGGTCGGCGTAGGTGCGCGCCAGGCTCAGGAAGTGCAGGCTGCAAAGAATTGTGATGCCGTCTTCCTTATTTAGTAGTTCCAGATATTTCATCACCGAGTGCGAGGTCGCCGGGTCAAGGCTGGCGACCGGCTCATCCGCGAGCATCAGCTCCGGCTCTTGCATCAGGGCGCGGGCGATCCCGACGCGCTGCTGCTGACCGCCGGACAACTGGTCCGCGCGAATATACGCTTTGTCTTGAATGCCCACGCGCCCCAGCTTCTCCAGCGCCTTGTGCTTGTCTTCGCGCGTGAAGTGGTTGAGCAGGCTCCACCCAGGATTGGTATAGCCAAGACGCCCGGCGAGCACATTGGTGATCACCTGGGAGCGGCGTACAAGGTTGAAATGCTGGAAGATCATGCCGATGCGCCGCCGGATCACGCGCAATTCTTCATCGGTCGCAGAGGTGATGTCGAGGTCGTCCCAAAGAATTCGCCCATCCGTTGGCTCAATCAGGCGGTTAATGCACCGCAGCAGGGTCGATTTGCCAGAGCCACTCAGCCCGATGATGACCAGAAACTGGCCATCCGGCACGTCGAAACTGACGTCTTTCAGCGCGTGCACGCCGTTATCGTAAATTTTGGTCAGGTGTTCAATTCGTAGCATGTAGCACTCCACATTGACGAAGCGGGCAGAGAGGCTCGCCCCTCTGCCCGTCGTCGGTTGTTGCTCGCCGGGAAACCGTTTAGTTCCCCAGGATATCCTCTTCAGTCTGGCCGAGGAAGTCGATCTGGTTGCGGACGACGTCATACGCCTCGTCGCCAATCGGCTCCATGCCGGTCCAGTTGTACGACGCGCCCAGAGCCGAAGCGTTCCACGCCTCAGTGTCGGCGGAGAAGTCGATCAGCGCCTGCACGATCTGATCGCGCAGTTCCTGCGGGAACTCTGGCCCGAAGCTCAGCGTGTCGTTCGGGATGGCGGTTGTCAGCGCCAGGATGCGAACCTGCTCGATAATGTCCGGAGCCGTCTCATAGGCGGTCTGGCGCGCGTCCAGGATGCGGACGTCGCCCACATAGATGTGGCCCTCTTCGTTGACAAAGCTCTCGTCTACCGTCAGGTCGTACGGCTCGGGCAGGTCTTTGGTGCTCCACTGCGCGTGCCCTTCGGGCATCAACGGCGGGCTGAAGTACACGGTGCCGAAGTCCACTTCGCCGTTGTAGACGGCGAGGACTGTCTGGTTGTGGCCGCCGGTCTGCACTTCCGCGCCCGGGGTAATCCCGGCCTCAGAGAACTCCACCGACGGGACGATATAGCCGGAAGTCGAGCCGGGGTCGCCATAGCCCCAGGTCTTGCCGTCCAGGTCGCCAAAGGTGTAGATGTCGCTATCGCGGCGGACAACGTATTCCGCCCAGTACACGGGCCAACCGTTGCGCACCGCTGCCGCCGCCACTTCGACGCCGCAGCGGTTGTTGGCGATCACGTACCCGGCCGCCGGGATGAAGCCCAGCGTGCGATCAGGCGCGGCGCACATCGCCTCGATGGTCGCGGCGTAGGATGTCGGCACGAAGACCTCAAACGTCAGGCCGGTCGCAGCGTTGAGCGCATCCGACAGCACCTGACCACCTTCGACAATGGTCGCTGCTTCGCCCGACGGGACGAAGTACACCTCGATCGGGTTCTCAGGGCTGCCCAGGTCTCCCTGCGCCAGAGCGCTCTGCGCGCCGGGCAGCGCGCTCAGCGCGAGCGCAACTACGAGTACAACCGCGAAGAATTTTTTCATGGGTCGGCCTTCTCCTCGTCAGACTTAGCCAATGCAAGAAGCGTTACAGAGAGGATTATTCTCTGCCCACAGTGTAGCCGAGGCCCCAATGTCGCGCAACCAAAAAAGCTAAAGAACAGCGAAGCACAGCTTAAGATCGGCGAACAAGCAGCGTAAAAACAGTCAAGAGAGCTCTGCTGCTTATAGCTGCTTGGCACCTGCTTCTCGGCCTGATTTCACCGCTGCTTTGCCGCCGCTCGTCGCTGCCACAGCGTGTCGAGCGTTGTTTCCAGCCGCGACTCGAAGGCCGGGCCCAGCGTGGTCGTCAGATCGTCGCGGTTGTCGAAGATCGCGTACGGCACGCGCCGGTCCCGGATCGGGATCGCGTCGTCATGCCCGGCGGCAAGCTCGTGAAAGTCCACGGCGCGGTACATGCGCTCCAGCTTCCAATCCGGCAAGCCGTGTTCGAGGATGCTGTCCGGCTTTTCGGGGTTGAAGCGCCGCCGGTTCTTGCGCAGCGATTCTTCATAAGGCACGTCGATGTACAGGATCGCGCCGTCATCCAGGACCGCATCGCTGAGGTGCGGGTACGCCGCGCGATAGCCGCCATGCTCCGTCCCGCGAGAAAACTCGATCAACACCGTGTGCGTCTGGTGCAGGTCCGGCTGGTCGCGCAGCAGCTTGGCGTAATCGTTGCTCAGGCGCACGATCAGCAGATGCCACAGCTCCGGATAGAGGAAGAAGCCCTGGTCGTCGCTGTGCAAGCGCGGCAGGTTGAAGCGCCGTTGCAAGATGTCGTCTTCCTCGAACCACGTCCACAGCATCGGAAAGTCATCCACTTCCTTCAACTCGCCGATGCGAAAGCGCTCGCGGCGCGCGTCAGGCTGCAGCGCGTTGAGGTAAGCGATCAACTCGCTTTTTCCGGCGGCAGGCCGCCCGTTGAGGATCAGAATAGGAAAGATGTCGGTGTTTGCTTGCGTCTCCAAAACTCACTTTGCTCCCTGAAAATTGCGAATCAAATCCTGCTTCACGCGCCAGAGCGCATCCGATAGCGACACGTGATAAATGTGCGGGTTGATCAGACGCTTGACGCCGGGATCGAGCCGCGCCACGTCTTGCTCGCGCCGCTCGCGCATCGCCTCGATGGACGGCAGATCGTACACCAGTTTCCCATCGCGCAGAATCTCGACCAGCAGCGGCTCGATCTCTGTGATCGCATCGCGCTCCAGCGTGCGTGACTTGGTGTGATCGGATGGGTGGCATAACAGCAGCGTCCCGCCTTTGCGCGGGTCCTCGTCCTCGGTGGTCAGCAGGTCGGCGGTGGCGTGCCCGTGCCGGTCATACACGCGCCAGGCGAGCTTGTGGCCGGGGTTGGGCGTCTTGTCCGTCGACTCCGAGATTTTGATCGCGGGCAGCCAGGTCCCATCGTCGCACACCGCCACCAGCTTGTACACGCCGCCCAGCGCAGGCTCGCCCCAGGACGTGATCAGCCGCGTGCCGACGCCGTACGCCAGCCGACCGATCAGGTGTGCGGGGTCCACGCCCCAGCGCGGCGCTTCGTCGCGCACCTGCGTGATAACCTGCCAGATGACCAGCTCATCGAGGTTGTTGGACAGCACAATGCGCACGTCCGGGAAGCCCGCGTCGTTCAGCATCTTGGCGGCCTGGATGCTGAGATAGGCCAGGTCGCCTGAGTCCAGCCGAACGCCGACCGGTTCATGCCCCTTGCGGCGCAGCTCCTCGAAGACGGTGATCGCGTTCGGGATGCCGCTCTCCAGCGTGTCGATCGTATCCACGAGCAGCAGCGTGTCGTCGGGGTACACGTCGGCATAGGCGCGGAACGCTTCCAGCTCGCCCATGCCCAACGCCATAAAGACCTGCACCATGCTATGCGCGTGCGTGCCTTGCGGCGGGTAGCCCAGCACGCGGGAGATGCCGACGTTTGAGGTGTAGTCCGCGCCGCCGATCAGCGCAGCGCGCGCCCCCGCGTTGGCGCCGGTCGACTGCGCCCGCCGCACGCCAAACTCCAGCAGAAGCTGCCCGTGCCCGATCTGGCGCATCCGGGCGGCTTTGGTCGCGATCAGCGTCTGATAGTTGATGAAGTTGAGCAGCGCGGTCTCAAGCACCTGCGCCATGACCATCGGCCCCTGGACAACCGTCAGCGGCACGTTGGGGTGCACCACGCGCCCTTCGGGGATGGCGTGCAGCGTCAGGCCGCCAAAGCTGCCATTAGCGCGCAGCCACGCCAGAAAATCCTCGTCAAAGAGGCGCGCGCCGCTGCGCCCGGTCTGCCCGCGCAAATATTCGATGTCATCAACTGTAAAATGCGCCTCGCGCATCCAATCCAGCAGCCATTCCAGCCCGGCGCTGATGCAATAGCCCGCCTTGTGCGCGCCATAATCCGGATAGCTGCGGAAAAAGTGGTCAAACTGGACGTGCTTCTCATGCAGCCCATAGCGAAAGTAAAGCTGCGCCATAGTGAGCTGGTAAAAATCGGTAAAGAGGATACCTTCCGCGATGCGTTGTTCAGCCTGAATCACGGCCTGGTCCTTTCGGTCTGCCGGTCATTATGCCCCATTATCGCGCATCCTCGGCGGTTTGGCATCCGTCTTTCGTGGCGGAATCGCGGCAGCCCGCGCTTTGGAGCATAATCGACAGGTAGCCGATGCGCGTGGGGAACCAAATGCGCCGGGCCAGCGTCTTGGGTATAGACAGCGGTTGTGCCATTTGCAGCGAACCATCGGGTGCGCCTGACGTGGTTTCCGCGAACCGCTAAGAGCTAGTCACTTCTTTAGACTGTGCGCGAGCCAGGGAGATACCTGTGATGAACCGCATCGTGATCTTCTTTTTAAGCAGCGGCACGCTCTGTGTTGCCGCGTTGCTGGCGTGGGTGGGTGGAGCGCTCGCCCAGGACGGCGAAGCCGAGCTGCCCCCGCACGTGATTGACGTGGCGCCGTATCCAGGTGAGGAAGTGCCCGGCGATCAGCCGGTCACTGTGACGTTCGACCAGCCGATGGACCGCGCCAGCGTGGAAGCCGCGTGGACCGTCGAAACCGGCGTGTCCGGCGAGTTCACCTGGACGGATGACGATCAGAGCGTCCGGTTCATTCCGCAAGGCGGCTGGCCGCGCGCGACGCGCATCCCGATCACGATCGGGACCGAGGCGCAAACCGCGAACGGGTTTGCGCTCGAAGACCCGTACGATTTCTTCGTGCAGACGATCGGGCGGCTGGAAGTCGGCACCGTCATCCCCGCGCCGGACGCGGCGGGTGTGGCGGCGGACGCGACGATCACCGTTTCGTTCAACCGCCCGGTTGTGCCGCTGGTGGCGACCGACCAGCTTGACAGCCTGCCCGATCCGCTGGTGATCGAGCCGCCGGTTGAGGGCAGCGGGGAGTGGGTCAACACCTCGATCTACGTCTTCACGCCGAGCAAGCCGCTCGCCGGCGCCACGACCTACACCGCGCGCGTCCCCGCCGGGCTGACGGATGTCACCGGCGCGACGCTCGAAGACGACTATACCTGGGAGTTCAGCACGCTGGCGCCCGAAGTGCTCAGCGTGTCGCCGTACCAGGGCCAGACTGAGGTCGAGTTGGATAAGCCGGTAACCGTCACCTTCAGCCAGCCGATGGACCGCGCCAGCACTGAAGCCGCCTTCCGCCTGACCACCGGCGGCGAGCCGGTCGCGGGGCGCTTCTCGTGGTCCGACGATGCGCGCACGCTGACCTTCACGCCGGACGATCGCTTGCAGCAGGAAGCGAGCTATGCGCTAGAGCTGGCGCCCTCGGCGCGGGCGGCGTCCGGCGAGGCGGGGCTGCGCGAAGGGCTGACGTACAGCTTCAGCACCGTGCCTTACCCGCGCATCGCGTCCACCTCGCCCCGCAACGGCGAGCGTGACGTCCGCCCCGGCGGCGGCGTGAGCTTTGAGTTCTCAACACCGATGGACACCGACACGTTCGAGGGCAAAGTGGAGATTGCCGAGCCATCAGGCCTGGAATGGGAGCCGGTCGTCCACGGCAACCGGAGCCTGTATCTGGACTTCGCCACGCAGCCCGAAACCGCTTACACGATCGTCTTCCGCGCGGGCGCGCAAGACATCTACGGGAACGCGATCCCAACCGACTACACGCTCAGCTTCAAGACCGGCAAGATCGAGCCGTGGGCGCGGCTGCCCTACGCGGGCGAGCGACTGTCGCTCACCAGCGCGTACCGCGAGGACACGCGCATCGCGCTCGCCGTTGAGGGGCGTCCCGAGGTCCAGTTCGCGCTCTATCGCGTGCCGACCGAGCAAATCGGCACGGTGTTCACCGGCTATCTGGACGATAACAGCCCGCTGGCGCGTGACGACTATCTGGTGCGTCGCTGGAGCGAGACGCTCGACGCCGCGCCGCTGCTCTATGGCGCGGATGAGGTGCTGCTGAAAAGCGAGGCGGGCGGTCGCCTGCCGAACGGCGTGTACTCCTTACGCGCGCAGGTACGCGGGCGAGACTATGCGCAGTGGCTGAATCTCGGCGTAGTCAGCGCGAACCTGACGCTCAAGCGCGCGCCGGACGAGGTCGTCGTGTGGGTGACCGATCTGGTCAGCGGAGAGCCGCTCGAAGGCGTGAGCGTCACGCTCTACGCCGAGAACGGGCAAGCCCTGGCGACCGGCGCGACGGATGCGAACGGCCTGCTGCGCGCCACGGATGAGGGGCTTGAGACCGACCGGATCGTCTACGCGATCGCCGAAAGCGAAAGCGTGTATGGCGTCTGGTCTGCGTGGAGCAGCGGGCAGCCCAGCGACCTCGCGGGTTACCTCTACACCGACCGCCCGATCTATCGACCCGGCGAAACGCTCTACTATCGCGGCGCGCTGCGTCACAAGGACGACATGACGTACACCCTGCCGCGCGGCGAGCAGGTCGACGTGCGCGTGATGACCGGCTATGGCGCGACGCAGCTATTCGAGGGCCAGTTGCCGCTTAGCCCGTTCGGGACGTTTAACGGCGAGATCGATCTGCCGGATGACGCCGAGCTAGGTGACGGGTGGATCGAGGTTCGCTATCAGGGCGAGTATCTGGCGCAGATCGCGTTCACGCTGGCGGAGTTCCGCGTGCCGGAATATCGCGTCGAAGTCTCGCCCGACGCCGAGACGCTGATCCAGGGCGATCCGCTCAGCGCGGCGATCACGGCCTCGTACTACTTCGGCGGGCCGGTCAGCAACGCAAATATGACGTGGTACATCTGGGGCGAGCCTGCGTGGTTCGAGTACACCGGGCCGGGCCGCTACACCTTCACCGACGACACGCAGGATTTCTACGGGCGCGTCGATCTCGGCAGCGCCAGCACGCAGACCGACTCCGCCGGGCGCGTCGTCGCAGAGACGAGCAACACGCGCGCGCCAGCTATCCGCCCGATGACGATCACGGTCGAGGGCGAGGTGGTGGACGAATCCGGCCAGTACATCGCCGGGCGCACGACGCTGCTGGCGCATCCCGCCGAGGTCTACGTCGGCCAGCGCACCGACCGCTACTTCGGGCAGGCGGAACAGCCGCTCACGGTCGATCTGATCGCGGTCACGCCGGACAGCGCGCCGGTCGCGGGCCAGCGCATCGACATGACCGTCACCGAGCTTCGCTGGGAGCGCGTTCCCTCCGGTGAGGGTTTCGGACAATACGACTGGCAGCAGACCGAGATCGAGGTAGCGACCGATCGCGTGACGACCGGTGAGGATGGCACCGCGCAATACACGTTCACGCCGCCTCAAGCGGGCATGTACCGGGTCCGCGCGCTGGTGCGCGACGAGCGCGAGCGCGCCAACAGCAGCACCCTCCGCCTGTGGGTGCTGGGCGACCGGCCCGTGTGGTGGGGACGCCCTAGCAACACGATCGACCTTGTCGCGGACAAGGACAGCTACCTGCCCGGCGAAACCGCACAAATCCTGGCGCCCGTCCCGTTCAGCGGCACCAGCTACGCGCTGATCGCGGTCGAGCGCGCGGGTATCCAGTCGCTCGAAGTGCAGCGCGTCGAAGGCTCGACGCTGCTGATCGACCTGCCGCTGACCGAGCAGCACGCGCCGAACGTCAGCGTCTCGGTGACGCTGGTCAAGGGCGTGGACGACGAGACCCCGAACCCCGCCTATCGCACCGGGACGATCAACCTGGCCGTCGAGCCGGTGCACAAGCGGCTGGAAGTGACCGTCACCCCCTCGGCGGAGCTTGCCCGCCCCGGCGATACCGTCACGCTCGACGTGCAGACGGTCGGGCCGGACGGCGAGCCGGTCGAGGCAGAAGTTGGCCTCGGCGTGACGGATCAGGCGATTCTCGCGCTCATGGGGCCAAACAGCGTTTCGCCGGAAGAAGCGTTCTACGGCCAGCAGTCGAACCGCGTCTATACGACCGTCGCGCTGCAAGCCCTGCTCGACGCGCAGGCCGACGAAATCCTTGAGCAGCAAGAAATGCGCACGCTCGCCGCTATGGCTCCAGGTGCTCCGATGCCGACCGCGACCGCCGACATGGTGATGGGAGAGGCCGCCATGGAAATGGATGGTGCGGCTGATGAGGGCGGCCCAGGGGAAGTCAGCGTGCGGCAGGACTTCCAGCAGACGCCACTGTGGGCGCCGCGTGTCACGACCGACGCCGAGGGGCGTGCCTCAGTCACGCTGACGCTGCCCGATAACCTGACGACCTGGCACGTCGACGCTCGTGGTATCACTACGGAAACCGAGGTCGGCACGGCGTCGGCAGACGTGATGAGCACGCTCCCGCTGCTGACGCGCCCGGTCACGCCGCGCTTCTTCGTGGTGGGGGACCGCGTCACGCTCGCCAGCGTGATCAACAACAACACCGCCAGCGCGCAAACGGTCGAGGCCACGCTCGAATCGAGCGGCGTAACGGTCGAGAGCGACGTCACGCAGACCGTCGTCATTCCGTCTGGCGAGCGGGCGCGCGTCGAGTGGAACGTCACCGTGCTCGACGTGCCCGCCGTAGACCTGACCTTCTACGCCATCGGGCAGGACGGCGCGCAGGACGCGGTCAAGCCGACGCTCGCCACCGGACCAAACGGCACAATCCCGGTCTATCGCTACACCGCGCCGGACACGGTCGGAACGGGCGGCGTGCTACGCCAGGAAGGCGCGCGCACCGAGGCGATCAGCCTGCCACCGCGCGTCGACACCAGCCAGGGCGAGCTAACCATCAAGGTCGAGCCGTCGCTGGCGGCGACCACGATCGATGCGCTCGACTATCTGCGGAACTTCGAGCACCAGTGCATCGAGCAGACCGTCAGCCGCTTCCTGCCGAACATCATGACGTGGCGGGCGCTGCGCGACCTGGGCGTTGAAGATGCCGAATTGGAAGCGAACTTGAAGACCACGCTGGACGCGGCGGTCGAGATCCTGATCCGTGAGCAGAACGCCGATGGCTGCTGGGGCTGGTTCGGGCACATGGAGAGCAATCCGTACGTCACCGCCTACGCCGCGCTGGGGCTGATCGAGGCGCGCGCCGCCGGATTCGACTTCGGGCGGGATGTGATCGACCGGGCGCTGAACCACGTCCGCGCGGACTTCGTGCGGCCCGGCATCGACACCGCGACTTGGCGGCTGAACCGTCAGGCGTTCTACGCCTATGTGCTGGCGCGCGGTGAGATGAACGTTAGCGCCGAGCTTGACGCGCTCCACGCGCAGCGGCTGGAGATGGACCACTGGGCGCGCGCCTTCTTGCTGATGGCGTACCTGGAGATCGACCCATCCGCCCCGCAGATCGCGGGCCTGATCAGCGACCTGCAAACCGGCGCGATCCTCTCCGCGACCGGCGCGCACTGGGAAGAAGCCGAGCGCGACTGGTGGAACTGGTCCACCGACACGCGCACCACCGCGATCGCGCTATCCGCGCTGACCCGCGCCGCGCCGGAACTGGACATCCTGCCGAACGTCGTGCGCTGGCTGATGGTCGCGCGCGAAGGCGATCACTGGGCGACCACGCAGGAAACCGCCTGGTCCGTCATGGCGCTGACCGACTGGATGGTTGCTACCGGAGAACTCAACGCCAACTATGACTACGCGGTCGCGCTCAACGGCGCAGGGCTGGACGAAGGCGCGATCACGCCGGACGACGTGCGCGAGAGCATCACGCTCCGCGTGGAAGTAGGCGATCTGCTGCTGGACGAGATCAACCGCCTGACGCTGGCGCGCGGCGAAGGGGAAGGCGTGCTGTACTACGCGGCGCACCTGCAACTGCGCCTGCCCGCCGCCGAAGCCGAGCCGGTCAGCCGGGGAATCAGCGTCGAGCGCGAGTACTTCAGCGTCGAGCAGCCCGGCGAGCCGGTCACATCCGCGCAGGCGGGCGAGGTGATCACCGTCCGCGTGACGATCACGGCGCACCAGGACATCAACTACTTCGTGCTGGAAGACCCGATCCCTGCCGGAACGGAAGCAGTTGACACGTCGTTACTGACGACCAGCGGCGCGCTCCAGCCGCCAGACCTGCGCCCGACCTATGACCCGGCGTGGTGGTGGGGTTGGTGGTACTTCGACCACACGGAGATGCGCGACGAGCAGGTGAACCTCTACGCCGACTGGCTGCCGCGCGGAACGTACGTCTACACCTACCAGGTCCGCGCGACCGTGCCCGGCGCGTTCCAGACGGTGCCGAGCCACGCCTATGCCTTCTACTTCCCGGAGGTCTTCGGACGCAGCGCGGGCGAGCTGTTCACCGTCCGCCCCGAAGGGCAGTAGCCCGCCGGACCTGATCATGCGGCACGAAAGCGCCCCGGCCAACACGACCGGGGCGTTCTTTATACGTGTAAGGGGAGATGCTTGCATCGCCCGTGAGAATAAGCAGAACGGGCGGAGCTTGCTCCGCCCCTACACCAGACATCTGATGCGGCTCAGACGACGGTTTGCAAGCATTGGATCAGCGACCAGAACATCAACGCCCCGGCCAACACGACCGGGGCGCTGCTTTTTCGCTTGAGGCTAACCGCTAACGGCTAACCGCTGTTCCTAGACGTCAAACTGCGCCATCTGCTCGTACATCTTCCAGCGC
>CAZVCM010000012.1:16873-29410 GCA_964626105.1 uncultured Thermoflexus sp. | reverse complement strand
CCGCAGGCGTTGGGCGCGCCGCAGCCGCCGCTGGAACTGCCGTACGACACCGCGAAACCGCTGATCGCGCTTCCTGATCCGCACGCCGTCGAGCCGGTCGACGCTACGCTGCTGGATCTGATCGAGCAGCGCGCGACCGTCCGCCGCTATACGCAGGAGCCGATGACGCTGGCCGATCTGTCGTATCTGTTGTGGTGCACGCAGGGGGTTAAGCCGATGGCCTTGCCCGACCGGACATTGCGAACAGTTCCCTCGGCGGGCGCGCGCCACCCCTTCGAAACGCTGCTGCTCATCCAGCGTGTTGAGGAGCTGGAGCCGGGCCTGTATCGCTATGTTGCCAGCCAGCATAGCCTGGTCGCGCTCCGCACTAACGAGCCGAGCCTGGCCGGGCGCATTCTGCGTGCTAGTGGCAGCCAGTCGCAGATCGAGATGGCGGCGGTGATGTTCATCTGGGTGGCGGTGGCAGAGCGCACCACCTGGCGCTATGGCGAGCGCGGCTATCGCTACATGCACCTCGACGCCGGACACGTTTGCCAGAACCTCTATCTGGCGGCATGGAGCATCCGGTGCGGGACGTGCGCGATTGGCGCGTTCAATGACGACGCGCTCAACGGCGTGCTGGAGTTGGATGACGCGTCGCAGTTCGTGATCTATATGGCAACGGTCGGCAAGCGCCCCGGCGCCTGATCCGTCTGCGGGTGGGGGCGCCCGGCGCTATAATCGAGGTGTATGGCCGATCTCTTGGGGAGGAGTACGGCATGACGGTGATCGAAACGCGGCGCCTGTCGCTGTCACGCGGCGGGCGCGAAGTCTTGCATGATATCTCGTTTGCGGCAGACGCTAACGAGACGCTGGTGCTGATTGGCCCCAGCGGCAGCGGCAAAAGCTCGCTGTTGCGCTGCCTCAACCGGTTGGAGGAGCCTGCGCCCGGCACGGTTTTCTTGCGGGGCGAGGATATCAATACGCTGCCGGTGACCGCGCTGCGCCGCCGGGTGGGGATGGTTTTTCAACAGCCGCAGATGTTCCCCGGAACGGTCGCGGAGAATGTAGCGTATGGGCCCGCGCTGCGCGGCGAAACGCTTTCACCTGAGCGCATCGCGGCGCTGCTGGAGATGGTAACGCTCGAACCGGCGCTCGCCGGGCGGCCCGCGAATGAGCTTTCCGGCGGGCAGGCGCAGCGCGTTACGATCGCCCGCGCCCTCGCGAACGACTCCGAAGTGCTTCTACTCGACGAGCCTACCTCTGCCCTTGACCCCATCGCCACGCGTGCGGTGGAAGAGACGCTACTCAGCCTGCGGGAGCGGCTTGGTCTCACGCTGATCTGGGTGTCGCATGCAGTCGAGCAGGCGCGACGCGTCGGCGACCGGGCGCTGCTGCTCGATCAAGGACGCGTGGTGCGGATTGACAGCGTGGACCGGATGCTCGACCCGGTGAACGGGGACGAGCGCGCGCTGGCGTTCGAGCAGGGCGATCTGAACGGCCTGGAAGGGGATGCGGCGCCTGCTGGCGAAGGCGCGCGCGAGACTGCCCCGGCGGGAGAGGCGTAAGATGCTCAACGATATTTTTAACGAGATCGACACGATTCTGAGCAACCTGGATGACCTGCCACGGATCGGACTGGCGCTGGGACTGGTGCTGATCGCGGCGCTGATCTCTCGCTGGCAGCGCGCTGACCTGGAGAAAGACCTCGGCATTGCGGCGGTGCGCAGCTTTGTGCAGTTGATCGCGATCGGCTACATCCTGGAGCTGATCTTCGACCAGGAGAGCATCTGGTGGACCACGCTGCTGCTGGCGGTCATGATCACCATCGCGGCGCGGACTTCCGGGCGGCGCGGGCGCGGCACACCCGCCGCCAGCCTGATCGCGTTTCTCTCGATCAGCCTCGGCTCGGTGCTGACGCTCGCCGTGCTGGTGGTGGGCGGCGTGTTTGATTACACACCTCAGGCGATTATCCCCATCGGCGGGATGATCATCGGAAACGCGATGACCGTCGCCTCGCAGGTGATGGACCGCATGGCGGTGGACCTGGTGGACCAGCGCGGGCTGATCGAGTCCCGGCTGGCGCTCGGCGCGACCAGCCGCCAGGCGTCTCACCAACAGTTCCGGCGGGCGCTGCGCAGCGCGATGATCCCGCACATTGACACGACCAAGACGACCGGACTGATCAAGCTGCCAGGCGCGATGACCGGCATGATCCTCGCGGGCGCGTCGCCGTTGGAAGCGGTGCAGCTTCAGTTGATCGTGATGTATATGTTGGTCGGGGCGGTGACCTTCACTGGCTTGATCGCGGCGTACCTGACGTATCGCGCGTACTTCACCGGCGCGCACCAGCTCAAGACGATCGCACAGCAAGCGGCAGGCTGATCGCGGCGGTGGGTTACGGCTCGACCACGTAAAAGACGCAGCTTCCCTCTTCTTCTGGGTTGTCGGTGGAAGGGCCATAAAGCCGCGACCCGTCATAGACCGGTTCGGTCCACTGCAGGCGGTAGCTGATGATGTGCTCGCCCGTGGCAAGCTGCCCGGCAGGGTAGCGCCAGGCGATCGTCCACAACTGCCCCCGCCGCATCGGTTGTCCAATATAGTCGCGCCAATCAAGCAGCGGGCGCTGATCCAGCTCGATCTCATACCGCGCCCGCTCGATGTGGTCTTGCAGCAGCGCGTAGCGCGAGGCAGACCAGCTCCACGCGATCACCACTTCGTCCTCGGTTGTCAGACTGGGCGGCTCGATTCCAGCGCCACGGCAGCCCGCTGGAATGATGACGGTATGGGGCGTTGGCGGCGCGATGAGCGCCACGTCGAGCGTTGCGCCCGGATCGCGCGTCGGCGTGCTCGATGGCACCGGCGAGAGTACCGCGATCGGTGTTGAGGAGGGCAGCGGTGTTGCGGTGGCGGTCGGCGGCTCAGTAGCGACGTCTTCGCCCGGTTCGAGCAGGCTGAGCGCGGTCGCAGTCAGCAGCAGCGCTTCACCTTCCGTCTGCGGCGTAATCGGCGGCGCTTCGGCGGTGTGCGTGGCGTTGAGTGCGGACTGTGTTTCTTGCACGGCCAGCACCTCGAGCGCTGCTTGCGTCTGCTGGAGCGCAAGCCCGTCCAACGCGATGCGCGTTTCGCCCAGGGCGACAGCGCTCAGCGCGTTGTTGGTCTGTTCCCCCGCGAGGTTGGTGGCAGGCGGCGCGTCGTCGTCGAGCACCAGGACGATCACCGCAATCGCGATTAACAGCGCCAGCACGCCCAGCGCGATGGCCAACGCCCACATTGGCTTGATGCGACGGACGGTCGCGGGCAGGGCGCGTCCTGCGCTGCTGCTCGGCGGCGTCAGTGGGCCGATGGGCGTGGCCTGTGGCGAAACCGGCACGGTGAAGAAGCCGGTCTGCTCGCCCGTGGCGCCTTCAATCGCCCCGCGAAACGCTTCGGAGAAGCCGCCCACCGCCGGGTAACGTTCCTCGGGCGCTTTCGCGAGCGCGCGCTCCAGCACGAGCGCTGCGGTCTGCGGCAGGTCAGTGCGCTGGAAGTGCGGCGGGATCGGCTTCTCGTTGAGGTGCTTGTGCATCAGCGCGTAGGGCGTCGGACCCTCGAAGGGGGGGTGCCCGGTGCAGAGCGCATAGGTCATCACGCCGAGCGCGTACTGGTCCGTCGCCGGGCTGATGGGATCGCCTTTCCACTGCTCAGGCGCCATATAGGCGGGCGTGCCCATCGAGACGCCGGTCCCGGTGAGCGATTCGGTCGCTTCGATCAACTTGGCGATGCCGAAGTCCACCACGTAGGCGTTGCCGTGCTCGTCAAACATGACATTGCTCGGCTTGATATCGCGGTGCACGATCCCTTGCTTGTGCGCGTAGTCAAGCGCGCTGGCAAGCTGCGCCAGCAGATCCGCCACCTCGCCCAGCGACGGCATGGGGACGCCCATATCTCGCTGGCGGCGCATCCGGTCAGCCAGCGTGCCGCCGGTGAGGTAGCGCATCACGACATAGCTGGTGCCATCTTCTGTGCCGTGATCGTAGATCGGCACGATGTGGCTGTGCTCTAGCCCGGCGGCGGTCTCGGCCTCGCGGTTAAAGCGTTCCAGATAGCCGGGCTGCTGCGCGAGCGCCGGGGTCAGAATCTTGATGGCGACCGAGCGCTTAAGACTCGGCTGGATTGCGCGATACACAGCGCCCATCCCGCCCAGGCCGAGTAGTTCTTGCAGCTCATACTGGCCTATGGTCGTCCCCGCCAGGTTCTGGATGCCCATGGCATCTCCCAAATTAGTTGCAGCAACGCACGAGGATCCACTACACTCGCGATCAGGCGCCCGGCGCGCGTGTGACGCCTCGGCGACCTGAGCTATTAGAGATTGTACACGTTCGTATCGAGGATGCACGCGATTAGACGACTTCGGGGTGCGCTGCGGGACTACCCGTGGCGCGCGGTCGTGCCAGCGATGGCGGGCCTGGCGCTCGTCTTGTGGATCGGCGGCGCGGCGATTAACGTGGCGTTCGACTGGCGGACGGGCCAGGACGACCCGCGCTATAAGGCGCTGTCTGGCGTGTGCTATTTCGCCGGGGACGCGCGCCACTATACGCGCATCGCGCTCAACGGCTACAGCGACTATGACCTGGCGCTGCAACCCCCGCACTACACGCAGCTCAACGATCGCGGCTGGTGGCCGCTGTTCCCCGCGCTGTCGTCGGGCATGATGGCGCTTGGCGGGGGCGAGTGCAGCGGGTATCTCGTCAACGCGCTGGCCTTCGTGCTGCTGGTCCCGGTCTTTCAGGCTCTGACGGGCGAGCGGCGCGCGCTGCCGCTGCTAGCGCTGGCCGCGCTGCCGTTTGGCGCTTGGCTGTATATTGGCGGCGCGGACACGCTATTGCTGTTGTTGAGCGGGCTGCTGGTGCTCGCCGTGCGGAGTGGCGCGCGCAGGCCGCGCCGGGCGGCGTTGATCGCGCTGGCGCTTGGCGCGCTGGTCGGTCTGACTGAGCTACACGGCCTGCTGCTGCTCCCGGCGTTGCTGGTGTGGTCGTTCGGGCTGACGGCGGCGCGGCTGTGGGTGCGCCCGGAAGACGACATACGCTCGGCGCTGCGGATCGTTTTTGAGGACGCCAGCCCGGCGTGGGCGCCATTCTTTGGCGCGCTGGGGATCGCGCTTGGCGCGGCGGCGTGGCTCTACCAGGGCAGCGGGCATTACCCACTTTGGCCGCTGATGATCCATCGCACGCGTTGGCCGGATGAGTTCGCTGGATGGAGCGTGTCCTCGTTCGCGTACACGTTCCATAGCGCGCTGCGGATGGCGTGGCGTGATGTCATGAGCATGCAGGCGCTGGAACACGCGGTCCAGTTCGCGGGGATGATGTTCGCGCTGGCGCTCAGCTTCGGACGCGTCCCGCCGCTCTGGCCGCGCAGCGAGCATATTGTCATCCCGCTGCCGTGGCGCGTCAGCGCTTTAACATTGGTGGTCGCGTTGTTTGCCAGCGGGCAATCGCACGGCTTCGAGCGTGCAGTGGCGGCGAACATCTTTGTCGCGCTGGCGTGGCACCGGCTGGTGTTTGGGATGCCGGGGCAGGTTGTAAGCTGGCGGCTGACCTCATTCGCCGGGGCGATGCGCTGGCTGTGGCTGCTGGCCGGTCCGGCGCTGTGGCTGCTGAGCTTTCTGTTGCTTGGTTGGCAGCCGATCCTGTGACCGGCGCGGCTTGTATCCTGCTCTACATAATCTCCACATAATAAGGAAAGGAACGGTATGAGCGGCTTGCAACCTCGGGACGATCGCCTGTTTCGCGGAAGACTGCTCGCGTTCACGCTGGCCAGTGCGCTGATCCTGCTGATCGGCAGTTTGCCGGTTGCTGCGCAAGCCGATCCGCCCGCGTTCCCCACGCCGACGCCAATCATCCCGATCCCGGAACCGGTCGAGCCGCTTGAAGACGACGACGCGATCCAGAATTTTCTGCTGCTTGGCACAGACACATCATTCAGCACGCTGCCGCGCACCGATGTGGTGATCGTTGTGTCGATCAACCGCCGCGCGGGTAGCGTGGCGATGTGGCACGTCCCGCGCGACCTGTTCGTGTACATTCCGGGCCGGACGGTCGATCGCGTCAACCTCGTCTACCAGTTCGGCTCAGAGGATGGCGGCGGCCCCGAGGGTGGGTTCAAGCTGTTGCAGGAGACGTTTCTGTACAACTTTGGGCTGCCGATCGACCATTACGCGCTGGTCAACTTCACCGACTTCGAGCGGATCATCGGGCTGTTGGGCGGGCTTGAAGTCAGCGTGGACTGCGCGCTGCGTGACTGGCGTCTGATCGATCCGTCGCTCGATCCGTCGCTGGAAGAAAGCTGGGAGCAATTCACGCTGCCTATCGGTCGGCGCACGCTGTCGCCGGACATGGCGCTGTGGTACGTGCGCAGCCGCCAATCGACCAGCGATTTCGATCGCGGGCGGCGGCAGATGGACGTGCTGCGCGCTATCTGGCGGCAGGCGAGGGAGCAGGGATTGTTCGAGCAGTTGACCGAACTGGGGCCGGAGCTATTGGAGATCGTCGAGACGGATATGAGCCTGCGCGACATGACCGGCTATGTGCCGCTGGCGCTGGCGCTCGAACCGGCGCAGATCGCGCGCTATTCCGGCTCGCAGGGCGTGGAATATCGCCCCTTTCTGACACCGGATGACGGGCGCGCGGTGCAGCTTCCGGTGCGCGAGGCGCTGATCCCGCTGCTGCGGGACTTCCTGACGCCGCCGACCGAAAACCGTCTCAGCCGTGCGGCGGTCAGCGTCGAGATCGCGGACGCGTCGTACCTCTACGCGGGTTTCGCCGAGGTGGCTGCAGACCGGCTGGCCTGGGCGGGTTATGCGGCGCGCGTGGTGGACGATGGGCCGACCGTCCGGCGCGAGGGCAGCGTGATCTTCGACTACACCGGGCTGAGTAAGGGCAGCCCGCTGCCGGATCTGCTCCACCTGCTGCGCATTGACGAGGCGCACGTCATCCGCGAGCCAGACCCGAACCGGACGGTCGATTATCGCGTCGAGATCGGCGAGCAGTACAACGCGTGTGTACTGTCAGACACGACGCACGAAGCCGGGCTGCCCGCACCTGAGCCAACGGCGACGCCGGTTGATTGCTGGCTGCGCTTTAGCGCCGAGGTGAATATGAGGCTTGGTCCTGGGACGGAGTGGCCGTCGATCGACACGACCACGCCCGGCCTCAGCCTGCCGGTGACGGGGCGCTCTGGCGATGGGAAGTGGTGGCAGGCGCGGCACAACGGCGAGTTGGGCTGGTTCTCGGGCGAGATCACGACTGCCGAAGTGGCGGGCGCCTGTGACACCGTCCCAATCGTCGAGCCCTAGCGCGCTGCGTGCAGATGGGTAAGACGAAAGCGCCCCGGTGGTCAGCCGGGGCGCGTTGGCGCTCGATGGTGGATGATAATCAGGACTGTGGCAAGTCACCCGGCAGCGAGACCTGTTCGTTGATCGCGCTGAAGACGATGGTCTGGTTGCTGCTGAATGCGAGCGACATCGTCCCATAGGGTGACTGGAGCAGGCTGCTGCCTACTTCGGCCTCGACATCGATCTGGATGAACTGCGCAAGGAGCGCGCTCGTCTCGGGATCGAGCGCGGCGCCCCATAAGACGGTGCCCGTTTCGGCGAGTTGCTGGAGCAGGTCTTCCCCGCCGACCAGCGCGCTTTGGCCCTCGGTCAGCGCCGGGAAGCGCCCCTCGAACAGCTCTGGCACATCCGCCGGGTTGAGCGTCGCGACGTACAGATCGCCGGTGGTCGTGCGCGTCACGTTAAAGGAGCGCGGCCCCTCGATGCTTTCCGCCGCGCCGAGCCACGCTTCAGCATCGATCAGGAACGGTTCCGCCCCGTCTTCGAGCAGGTAGCGACTCAGCCGCAGATCGGCCAGCGCCGGGACCTCATCGGCTTCTGCGTGGGCGAGCGGGGACCAGGTTTCCGGCAGCGAAAACGCTTCGTCGGGCTCGGCGTCAAGCTGCCCCTGCCAGAACGTCGCGTCATCCATCCGCACGACGCTCAGATCGACGTCCCACGCGGTCGGGGTTTGCGTGCCGCCTTCTTCGGTGGAGCCGGAGACGCGGCTGCGAACATCCAGCACGATCAGCGCATTTTCCTGATCGGTCACATCATACTGGCCGTTCAGCACCAGATCGCGCTCGCGCCGTTGCCACGTCGCGACCTGTTGGCCCTGCGCGGTCATGGCATAGTCAGATGTCTCGTCAAGCTGGACGCGATACGACTGCCACTCTTCGACCGCGCGGTAAGCGTCGAGGATGCGCGCGTGCGCGTCGTCCTGCGCCTGTGACAGCCCTGCGCCGCCCAAAACGAGCAGCGCTAGCATAACGAGTAGAGTCAGGCGGTACAAACGGCGATCCATACGTGACGCTTTCTTACTCCTCAAGCTCCGGCGCGCTGATGGCGGCCGGTTCGTTCAGATTGGTGAAACGCAGCGAGCTTTCGCTGTCTTGCGCCAGGGACATCTCCGCGCCCGCCAGCGAGGGGTCAGTAACCATCTCGCCAGGGATGTCGATGTCCATGTTCAGGATGACATCATACCCGTACAAGGTCTCGTCGTCAGCCCCAAAAAGCAGGGTGATCTCGTAGTAGGTGTCATCGTCAGTGAAGATCAGGTCGATGATTCCTTCTACGTCCAGCGGCAGCGCAGCAGAGTTGAACATCTCGCGCAGCCCCGCAGCGCCCTCGCCGGAGAATGCAAGCTCCGGATCGAGCACCAGCCGGACGCGTTCTGCAGTCATGCCGTCGACGGTCTCCGGCTCAAGCATCTCGACCTCGGCGATCGCGTCGAACAGGACGGTGAACATCTCTGCGGTGAATGCGGTACTCGTTGTGCTGAGCAACTGCTCGATATCATACATCTCCATGCCGGGGAACGCTTCGGCGCCCTGGGTGATGTCGTGCCACCCCTCGGGGAACGCGCTCGCCAGCATCGGGTCTTCGCTCGACACGCGCAGATATGCCCGGTCATCGACCACGACCATTTCCAGGGTCTGCTCGACGGTGACCGACTGCTCCTGCGCGCCGTCGGCGCTACGCAGCGTCTGCGTCAAGGTTTGATCCAGCGTGCTCGATTGATTGTCGAAGCGGTTATCACCCTGGCGATCGGTCGTTGTGGCGCCCTGCTGATCGATCTGCTGGTCGATGGTGATCCCTTCACCGGCAAGACTGACGTTGATCGCTTGCGCCATTGACTGCGTATGGTTGACGGTGTACGTGTCCAGCGCGAAGAACCCCTCTACCGCGCGGCGAGCCGAGTCCACGGCACCCTGCTGTTCCGGGCTGAGGCCATCCTGGGCGCGGGCCGCTCCAAGCGGCGCCGCGATTAGCGCGAGCAGCAGGCATCCGATCACAATGAGTTGGCGACGCATGAGTTATCCTTTCGCGGTTCGGCGGGATTGCCGTTCGAAGTTACCGTGATTATAGCGTATTTGCGAGCGTCGCTGCCGGGCGGCTGGCAGGCGGATCGCCGCCGGCTAGTGCAGCAGGGCAGCGGGATGCAACAGCAGCGCGAGCGCAAACGCGGCAGCGGCCGGATCTTCCGGCAGAGTGGGCGAGAAGGGCAGGCGGAACACCTGGCTGCGTCGGATCGCCGGGACGGTACGCAGCGCCGGATCATCGCGCAGGCGTGCTGTCTGCTCGGCGGTCCACGTGGGCGAGAGCAAGATCGCGTCGGGCGCCAGCTCGCGGATGCTTGCCGCGTCGATCTGGCGATAGTCCTCGAATCCGGCCTCGGCGGCGATGTTGCGCGCGCCGACCGCCGCCAGCAGGTCTCCAATCAGCGTCTTCTGACCGAAGGTGTAGCCCTCGGGCGTGAGCACCAGCGCGCGCCGGGGCGGGTGTTCGGCGACGCGCGTCGCCAGCCGCTTGAGACGGTTCTCAAGCCGTGTCAGCGCGGCGGCAGCGCGATCGTCGCGTCCAGTCGCTTGCCCAAGCGCCTCGACGGTCGCGCGCCAGTTGTCCAGGCTGGCGGTTTCGCTCAGCAGGAACACGGGGATATCTTGCGCCTCTGCCGCGTCTGTCCAACCCGGATTGATCGCGGCGAACAGGTCGGACAGGACGACCAGCCCCACATTTGTCCAATCAAAGACGGATGGATCGTCGGCCAGCGGATCGGCGCGGCGCAACGCCGCCGGTTCGACCACTCTGGTTACTTCGGGCGCGCCGCCAACCAGCGCGATGATGCGCGGCGGCCGGGTGATCGTGACGCGGCGCTCGGCGCCATCGGTGACTGTGCGCGGAAACGGATCCGGCCCCTGCGCGCGCGCAGCAGAGCGCCCGGCGTGCGAGGCCGTCAATGTTAAACCGAGCAGAACCAGCGATCCGATGCGAATCAGTAGCATGAGGTTTTTAACATTGGCGCCCGGCTTGGCGCGACCGCACCGGGCGCCGGTTGATCAGCAGGACGGGAACGCAAATCGATCATTCGACGATTGAAAGGATGTCGAGATTCAGGTCTGTCTCGCCCGCTGCATCCATAAACAGGAAGCTTGCCATCCAACCCTCGACCCCGCGATACGGATAGTCGATCGCATCAAATGGCAGCAGCACCTTCACCCAGTCGCCTTCTTCGGTTTTGCCGGTAACGACGACTTCCGTCCCGGTCTCAAGCTCGGCGATCGAATTGTACAGATCGGCGTCCGGGCCAAGCCGCACGTTCGCGCTGGCCGCGCGGACGGTGGCGGTTGTGTAGACCGGGCTAAACTGGCTCGTCAGGCCATACGCGGTGCCAAACTGGGGCGAGTAGAGTTCCAGCCAGAAGCTATCAGGGCTGTTAATGTAGGTCAAAGTTGTGCCACTCTTGACACCGCCCACCAGGTCCGCGCCGAAGTCGGGCGCGGTGTACAGCCCGGCGACGCTTGGTGGGCGCGGCACGGTCGCGTCGACGAATGTGTGGGGCAGGGGCGCGAGGTAGCGGCTATCTACCCAGCCCGTCGTCCCGTTGGCGGTCATCACCTCTACGAAGTTGTCGTCGGTCTCGCCTGTGACGTAGACAAGCTGCCCTTCGTTAAGCGTTCCGGTGAGCACTGCGGTGATGTTCGGCTCGGCGAACAGGCCCGCCGCGTCCGTCGCGCGGAGCTGAATCAGCGCCGCTTCAACGTTGTCCACGCGCTCCCAGGCAGATGAAATCGACCAGCCGGTCATGCCTTCCCACGTCACGATATACGCCCACTCGCCATCCTCGCCGAGCAGGCGCGCTGTGTCGCCAAACGACGCCGACCCAATCATCTCCGCCGCCATGTCCGGCGTGTCGAAGATTGGAGCGCCCGCCTGGTTTGAGGTGACCATTACCGTTGGCGCAAGCGGCGCAGGTGTCAAAATCACGATCTCGTCGGCCATCACGTAGCCTTCTCCGGCGGACACTGCGATCTGCACCCACGCGCCAGTCGGATCCGTGCTCAACACCGTCACCAGCGTATTCGCGTCAAGCGTGCCCAGTGGGTCGCCTTCGTCGGCTGGCTCCCGGTAGATCTGCGCAGTCGCCACGGTGACCGCTTTTAACGCGGCTTCCTGCGCGCGTACAACGTAGGATGCGCCGCCGAGAATCAGTGTAAGTGCCAGCAGCCAAGTCAATATGCGTCGTTTCATCGTTGTCTCCCCAATTGACCGTGGATGTTTTAGCGCCGCCACCCACAAGCAGCCCTGTGTGGGTGGCTCAATGCTATTATACGCCAAGATGTTACTTATGGCATGGGGAGCGGACGCCTATAGTATTCAGCAAAAATATGTGCGGTGAGTGGGAGGGCTACGGGCGGAGCGCCCCATACTGACGGCTAATAACGGCCTGCCCCTCAGCGCTTTGCATCCACGCGAACCACGCGTAGAACGCGCTCCCAGGGTCTGGCGCGCTGAGACCCGAGACGAGAATCGGCGTGCGCAACGGGTATTCGCCCTGCGTGACTGTCTGGGCGGTGAGCTCGACCGCTGGGCCGTCCTTGGTGCGGAGCGGCACGGCGCGGATGCCTTCGCCCAGCCCGGACATGCTGACGTAGCCAATCGCGCCTGGCGTCTGCGCGACCAGTTCCACCATGCTGGCGTTGCTCAGCGCCAGACGCGCCGCCAACGTCACGCGCTGGCCGTGCATCACCTGCGACTGGAAGACCTGGCTGGCGTCGGCTTCTGGCGCCTGAACGACCACCGTCACGGGCGTGTCTGGCCCGCCGACCTCGTCCCACGATGCGATCTGGCCGAGGAACAGGCGCCGCACCTGATCGAGCGTCAGCGTGTCGATCGGGAGCGACGCCGGGACAATGATCGCGAGCGCATCATAACCGATGGGCGCGGTCCATAGCCCAGCGGTGGGGGGCAGGTAGGTCGTCAGCGCGTACACCGCCTGGCCCGCCAGCAACTGCTCTGCGATGGCGTTCCAGTTCTGCGTGACGCTGCGCAGGTTCACGACCGCCCCGCGCGGTGCATACTCAGCCGCCAGCTCTTGAATGAGCGTGGCCGTTGCCGGAGTCGTCAGGATGTGCAGGCTGAGGACATCCGGCGTAGCAGCCGGTGGCCCGATAGCCCCGCGACACCCCGCGAGCGCCAAGCTGAGT
>CAZVCM010000012.1:0-16863 GCA_964626105.1 uncultured Thermoflexus sp. | reverse complement strand
ACGATGGTGCGTTTGGCTCGCTTCATGCCTCCCCTCTCATTACAAGAGGGCTACCAGCAAACTGAGCGTGCCGAAGACTGCGCAATAGATCGCGAACCCATATAGCCGCCTGCGCTGGAGCAGGCGCATCAAGAACGAGATGCACGCATAGCCGACGATCGCCGCCGAGAGGAAGCCAGCGAGCAGCGCAAGCGCCATCCCGCTAGCTAGCGGCTCGTTGCCGAGGATCAGGTCAAGCGCCTGCTTTCCGCCTGCGGCCAGGATGATCGGCGTGCCCAGCAGGAAGCTGAAGCGCGCCGCCTGGGGACGCGGCAACCCTCGCACGATTCCGGCTGCAATGGTGCTGCCGGAGCGGGAGATACCCGGAAAGATAGCAAGCGCTTGCGCTGTGCCAACGGCCAGCGCGTCGCGCCAGGTCAGGCTACCTAGAGTGCGGTCCGAGGCGGCACGCTGCTCGCTGAATACCAGCAAGCCAGCGGTCACCAGCAGAAAAGCAGCCACAATGGGCGGCGTGCTAATCGATTCGAACTTGCTTTCCAGAAGCAGCCCGGCTAGCGCGGCGGGGATGCTGCCCAAGATCAGCAGCAGCAACAAGCGAGCATCTACGTCTTGAGGAGAGGTCGTTTGGGTTGAGCGCGTTCTTAGCGCAGTCCAACCGGCGCGCAACAGCGTTAGCCAGTCGCGCCAGAAATAAGCTAGCACAGCCGTTAAGGTGCCGAGATGGACCACCACATCAAACGTGAGCGGCGGATCGTCCCATCCCAACCACCATGGAACCAGCACCAGATGGCCGGAGCTGGAGATAGGCAGAAATTCAGTCGCGCCTTGCAAGATACCAAGTACGATTGCTTCTATGAGATCCAACGGGAATCCTTTCAGCATGCGGGCGGCCAATGCGCCACACACGATCAAGCATAAAGCAGGTAAAACGTACTCGTTCCCGCGCCCGGCAAGCGAGCGCCAGACTCGGTGCGAAGCCGCACCTCGTCTCATCACCGGCTGCGAGAGATGCCGCGCAGGCATTGGGAGTGAGTTAGCCCAATGGCAGAGCGCCGACGCCCTCTTGCGTCCCGGCGACCGGTTCGTAGGTCGCCAGGAAGTTTTTCGCATAGTCGGTGAAGGTGCCGTCCAAAATGGCGGCGCGCATCTCACGCATCAGCGTGAGCAGGAAATGCAGGTTGTGGAGGCTAAGTAGTTGGTGCGCAAGGATCTCGGATGCTTTGACGAGGTGGCGCACATAGCCGCGCGAGAACGTCTGGCAGGCATAGCAGGTGCAGCCCGCCTCGATTGGCTCGTGATCGCTGGCATACTGTAGGTTGCGCATGTTGATCCGGCCTGTGCGGGTCAGCGCCGCGCCGTTCCGCGCAATGCGCGTGGGCAACACGCAGTCGAAAATATCCACGCCGCGTGCGACGCCATGCACCAGGTCTTCAGGGCTTCCGACGCCCATCAAATAGCGCGGCCGGTCTTCTGGCAGCAGGGGCGTGGTGGATTCGAGGGTTTCGTACATCTCCGCTTTGGTTTCGCCCACAGCCAGCCCGCCAATCGCATAGCCCGGCAGATCGAGCGCGGTGACCGCTTCGACTGACTGCGCGCGCAGGTCGCGGTAGATTCCACCCTGCACGATGCCGAACAGCGCTTGGCGATTCGGATCGCCGCTGCGCAGATGCTCGTCAAGGCAGCGCTTCAGCCAACGATGCGTGCGTTCGAGGGCCGGAAGGACAGCGGCGCGGTCGTTGGGCGTCGAACACTCGTCAAACGCCATGATGATATCCGCGCCGAGATGATGTTGGATCTGGATGGACTTCTCAGGCGTCAAGCGGTGCTTGGCGCCGTCGAGGTGGCTGCGGAACGTCACCCCGTCAGCGTCGATTTCGCGTATCTCACCCAGACTAAACACCTGAAATCCGCCGGAGTCGGTGAGCATTGGGCCATCCCATGCCATGAACCGATGAAGCCCGCCAAAGTCAGCGATGAGTTCATCGCCTGGCCGCAGATACAGGTGATAGGTGTTTGCGAGGACTAGCGTCGCGCCCATTTCGCGCAGCTCGCGCGGCTGAACGGCTTTGACCGTCGCCTGCGTGCCGACCGGGGCGAATACCGGCGTGGAAATGGAGCCATGTGGCGTCTGGAAGACACCGGCCCGCGCAGCGCCATGCTGAGCTTCAAGTGAAAACGCAAACATAACGGTGTTGTGTAGAGGCCGTGTCCGCTCCGAGGCCCCGTGCGGCCTGTCTGGGTCGAATAAGGCCACCATTATAGCAGGTGACAAGAATTACGCGAATTGCTTCTAGACGTGAACCATACCGGGTAAGCTCCCGCTGATGAGGCGGGCGGTGGCGCCTGATCAGCACCGAACGCAGGGTAGATTGTTCGGATGGTCTTCTATATAATACCCGCCGCGACATCCACTTGATCGCGTTCTCAGCGCCGCGTTGGGATGGCCTAACTGCGGTTTTGTTCTTCAGGGGACGACCCCTTGTTGTAACCCAAGAGGTTGGTATGGCCTGGGTTATCTTGTTTATCGCAGGGTTGTTCGAAATGGCGTGGGCGCTGCTGCTCAAGCAGTCGGACGGGTTCTCGAAGCTCGGTCCGACGATCGGCTTTCTGATCACCCTCGGTCTCAGCATGTTTCTGCTCTCATACGCGCTCAAATCGCTGCCGGTCGGGACCGCCTACGCTGTGTGGACCGGAATCGGCGCGGCGGGCACAGCGATCGTGGGCATCCTCTGGCTCGGCGAATCGCGCGACGCCCTGAAACTGGTGTCGCTCGTTCTGCTGCTGAGCGGCATCATCGGGCTGCGAATATCTGGCTCAGAATAATCGCTGAATTGCTGGCCTAGAAGGGCCGCAGATCATTTTCTGTGGCGATTCAAAAGATGTTATAATGGCGCGTGCAGCCGTCGCACCCGCCTCACACGATGCGCTGCGCCCTATCCTGAGCTGCGGGAGAGCGAGCAATGCGCCAATACCAGACGCTTGATACGGTTTCGCACGACGCCGCGAATAACACGCTGCTGTTCACAGCGGGCGGCGACGATCCATGCGGTCCGACGCTGTGGTTTGGCCGCGAGGGGATGTATCTCAGCGTGTCGGCGGGCTATGGGCCGATTGAGATCGCGCTGCGCCCGAGGCTTCGAAATGTGGTGACGAGTTTTGCGCAGCTTCGGCCCACCGCGCGCCTGACCGTGATGCGGATGGTTGGCACCGGCCAGGCGCATCTTGAGCTGGGGCTGTCGTCGGATGGCGAGTTGCTGGTGCGGGCGGCGATCGTCGCGGATGCCACCGGCCACCTTGCGATGAACATGGTGCTCACGTCCGACGCGCGCGAGCGGCTGTATGAGTGGCTGGAGGTTCCGCCCACCGAGTGATGCACTGATGGCCGCAGAAAAGCAGGCTGTGGGGAGAGCGCCGCGTTTCGCGCGGCCACCGAAGGGGCAAGTTGGGTTGTCGCGCGGCTGGCGACCCCAGCGAAACTCTCAGGTTCCAGCACTCACCGCCTGCGGATTCCTCTGGAAAGCGCTGCATGGTCGTGGGCGCGCCGACGGGGCAAGCTCGCTCAGGCGGGTGAATCTCTCAGGCTGAGACGACAGGGGCAAACAGTCAGACCGATCTGTTTGCCTTTGTGTTTTGTGGGGCTGCTGACCGCGCTGGCGCCCTCAGTCCGTTTGTTCCGCGCCGGTCTGGCGACCCGTTGCGGGCTTGCAGTATACCTTATATATCTGTAGCGCGAGCGATCAAGAAAGGACTTACCGATATGGCAGACTGGAAAACCCCCGAGGATTTGAAATATACCGAGAACGACGAATGGATTCGCGTCAGCGGCAACACGGCGCGGATCGGCCTCACCGACTACGCCCAGGATCACCTGTCCGATCTGGTGTTTGTCGAACTGCCGGACGTTGGCGACACGGTGACCAAAGGTGAGGCGTTTGCGGCGGTCGAGAGTGTTAAGGCCGCGTCGGATGTCTACGCCCCGGCCAGTGGCAAGGTCGTCGCGGTCAACTCTGCGCTGGACGACGCGCCCGAGACGATCAACAGCGACCCCTTTGGCGACGGCTGGATCGTCGAGATCGAGCTGAGCAAACCGGCGGACGTCGATGACCTGATGGACGCCGCGGCCTACGCCAAGCACTGCGCCGACCGCGAGTGATCGCCCCCTGCTGAGCGCGGCCCGGCTGCGTGGCCTGGTCGCGCTCGGCGAGCGGTAATTGAGGAGCCACCTGTACATGACATACATTCCACACACGGATGCAGATCGCGAAGCGATGCTCGCGGCGATCGGTGTCGGCTCGCTGGACGAGTTGTTCGATCGCGTCCCGGAAGCGCTGCGCTTTCCGGCGCTCAACCTGCCGGACGGGCAGAGCGAGCTAGAGGTCGCCGCTGAGCTGAACGGACTGGCTGCCGCGAACATCCACGCGGGCGACTATGCGATCTTCCTCGGCGCGGGCGCGTACAACCATTTCGTGCCGAGCGTCGTCAATCACATGCTGCTGCGCGGTGAGTTCTACACCGCTTACACGCCCTATCAGCCGGAACTGAGCCAGGGCACGCTGCAGGCGATTTTTGAGTATCAGAGTATGATGTGCGCGCTGACCGGGATGGACGTCGCCAACGCGAGCCATTACGACGGCGCGACCTCGCTGGCTGAGGCGGCGACGCTGGCCCGCGCGCATTTTCGCGGCAAGCGTACCAAGATCATCCTCAGCCCTGGCGTGCACCCGCAGTATCGCGCCGTCGCGCGTACCTATCACCAGGGCAACGAGTTGAAGTTTGTCGGCGACAAGGGCAGCGCGACGATCCCCGATCTGATCGATATGCTGGACGACGATACGGCGATGCTGGTTGTCAGCTATCCCAACTTCTTCGGCCAGATCGATGAGTTCGCGGGCCTCGCGCAGGCGGTGCATAACGCTGGCGCGCTGCTGTGCATGGTCGTCGATCCGATGGCGCTCGGTCTGTTCAAGACGCCGGGCGAGCTTGGCGCGGATATCGTCATCGGGGAAGGGCAGCCGCTTGGCATCCCGTTAAGCTTCGGCGGACCGTATCTTGGCTTCTTCGCCACGCGCAAGAAGTACGTGCGCCAGATCGCGGGGCGCGTGGTCGGCGAGACGGTCGACAAGCATGGGCGCCGCGCATATGTGATGACGCTCCGCCCGCGCGAGCAAGACATCCGCCGCGAGAAAGCGACCAGCAACATCTGCACCAACCAGGGCCTGATGGCGCTGGCGGCGTGCGTCTACATGAGCGCGATGGGCAAGCACGGCCTGCGACGCGCCGCCGAGTTATGCTATCACAAGGCGCATTACGCCGCCGAGCAGATCGACGCGCTCGAAGGCTACAGCGTGGATATGAGCAAGCCGTTCTTTAAGGAATTTGTCGTGACCTGCCCGCGCCCGGTCGATGAGATCAACGAACAACTCCTCGAACAATGGGGGATCATCGGCGGCTATGATCTCGGTCAGGACTATCCGGACCGCGCCAACCAAATGTTGATCGCGGTCACCGAGATGAACACCAAGGACGAGATTGATACCCTCGTCGAAGCGCTGCGCGATCCCGATGCCCACGCCGGGCATGAGCACGCGCACTAGGCGCGCGGACAGGATGTGATAAATGGGAACTTCTGAGATGACCCAACCGACTACCACGCAGGCGGAAGCGACACCCCCGCCGCTGGAGCCATTGATCTACGACCTCGGCGCGCCGGGTCGCACCGGCGTGACGCTGCCGCAAGTGGACGTTCCTGAAGCGCCGCTGCCGGAGGACTTGCTCCGCAGCGATCTGGATCTGCCGGAAGTCAGCGAGATGGATGTCGTGCGCCATTTCGTGCGCCTGAGCCAGCTTAATCACTCGATCGACACCGGCTTTTACCCGCTCGGATCGTGCACGATGAAGTACAACCCGAAGCTCAACGAGGATATGGCGCGGCTGCCTGGCTTCGCGCTGGCGCATCCGCTCCAGGACCCAACGGCCACGCAGGGCGCGCTGGCGCTGATGTACACGCTACAGCAGTGGCTGGCGGAGATCAGCGGGATGAAGGCCGCAACCTTGCAGCCCGCCGCGGGCGCGCAGGGCGAGTTCGCCGGAATCCTGATGATCCGCGCCTATCACCTGGCGAATGGCGAAGCGCATCGCACCAAGATCATCGTGCCGGACAGCGCCCACGGGACCAACCCCGCCACGACCGCGATGGCCGGGCTGGAAGTGGTCGAGATTCCGTCGGACGAAAACGGCGATGTCGATCTCGACAAGCTGAACGAAGTCTGCGGCGACGACGTGGCGGGCATGATGATCACCGTGCCGAACACGCTCGGCGTCTTCGAGACGCGCATCAAAGAGATCGTGGACGTGATCCACGGCTGCGGCGGCCTGATGTATATGGACGGCGCGAACATGAACGCGATGCTCGGCGTCGCCAAACCGGCGGACCTGGGCTTCGACGTGATGCACTACAACCTGCACAAGACGTTCAGCACGCCGCACGGTGGCGGCGGGCCGGGCAGCGGGCCAGTCGCGGTGGGCGAGAAGCTCGCGCCGTTCCTGCCGGGGCCGATCGTAACCGTGCTCGAAGAGGGCGACGACGACGTGCCACCGCTCTATGGGCTGACTATGCCAGAGCAGAGCATCGGGCGGCTGAAGGCATTCTGGGGCAACTTCGGGATGCTCGTCCGCGCCTTTGCGTATATCGCGACCTATGGCGCGCAAGGCTTGCGCGATGTCACCAACCATGCTGTGCTGAACGCGAACTACATCCGCGCGCGGCTGAAGGGCGTCTATCCGATGCCGTTTGACCGGATGTGCGGGCATGAGTTTGTGTGCGAGGGCCACTGGAAAGAGGCTGAAGGCGTCCACGCGCTTGATATCTCGAAGCGCCTGATGGACTATGGCATTCACCCGCCGACGAACTACTTCCCGCTCATCGTGCCCGAGGCGCTGCTGATCGAGCCGACCGAGACCGAGTCGAAGGAAGCGTGCGATCAGTTCGTCGAGGCGATGATCAAGATCGCTGAGGAAGCGCGGACGAACCCGGAAGTGCTTCACGAGGCGCCGCACGATACGCCGGTGGGGCGGGTGGACGATGTGCTTGCGGCTAAGCAGCTTGTGCTGTGCTGCCGCCCGATCCCGGACCTGGAAGCCTAGCGTTTCTTTCTGCATACCGGAACGGCGAGCCGCGCGCTCGCCGTTTTTTGTACAGAATGCACGCATGGTGCAGCGGAATACCGAGGCAAAATCAGACTGATGGCGGACGTGCTTTTTGCCCGAGTGCCGTATGATCAGTATCGTGCGTGCGGCTGCGCGCCCCGCAAAAAGGTTGCAGGAGAGACACAATGTCCGACCGCGTAAACCGGCTCTCACCCCGCTGGCAGATGGCGCTGGCGATGCTGACGCTGTATATCGTCTGGGGATCGACTTATCTAGGTATTCGCTTCGCGATCGAGTCTATCCCGCCATTCTTGATGGCGTCGGCGCGGTTCCTGTTCGCGGGGAGTGTGCTGTACATCTGGATGCGCCTGCGCGGCGTCCCCAACCCGACACGGCTGAACTCGCGCGCCGGGCTGATCGTCGGCGGGCTGTTGCTGCTCGGCGGCAACGGCGGCGTGACGTTCGCAGAGCAGTACGTGCCGTCCAGCCTGGCCGCGGTGATGGTGGGCGCGATCCCGGCGTGGGCCGTGCTGTTCGACTGGCTGATCTATGGCGGCCAGCGCCCGACCCGGCGCGTCGCGATCGGATTGGCTGGTGGCTTGCTGGGCGTCGCGCTACTGGCCGGGCCGTCGAACTTGCTTGGCGGCGAGAGCTTTCACACGCTGGGGATCGTCGCGCTGCTGATCGCGACGCTGACCTGGGCGATTGGCTCGCTGTATTCGCGGCACGCGCCGCTGCCGCGCGTCCCGCTGATGGCGACCGGGATCGAAATGCTGGCAGGCGGGCTGTGGCTGGCGCTGGCCGGGACGCTCGCGGGGGAATGGTCGCAGTTGGACGTGAGCGCGATCACGATGAAGTCTGCGCTGGCGCTGGCGTATCTGGCGGTGTTCGGCTCGCTGCTAGCTTTCACGGCGTATGTCTGGCTGCTGCGCAATACGACCCCCGCGCGCGCGACCAGCTACGCGTATGTGAACCCGATCGTGGCGCTGTTTCTCGGCGCGACGCTGGCCGGAGAAGAGATCAGTGTGCGAACGATCGTCGCCGCCGCGATCATCATTGGCTCCGTCGTGCTGCTGACGTCCTCGCGGGCAGAGCGGAAGCCGGTCGAGCCGGTGAAAGAGGCGGCGCCGGTGCGCGCCGAGGTGGTGGCGGAGTCCGCGCCCTGCAAGTAGGCGCGACGAGGCTTACTTCGCCGCGACGAAGACGACACGCGCCGGAAGCTCGGCGGCTGGATCGACCGGCTGCATATCCGGGCCGAGCAGCGCGTGTAGCTTGAATCCACACCGTTCCAGGACGGTGCGGATCGCCTGCACCGGGTAGCCGCGCGCATGATGAGCCTCGTCGGCGCGGTGCCAGCCGCTGTCGCCCCGCTGCCAGATGGTGAGGTGTGTGGTGCGGCTGAGCGTCTCATAGTTGAAACGCGGCTGCGCGATGACAGTGAGTTCGTGTCCGTCGTCGTAGAGCGCGACGGTATCGACCTCGGCGCTGGCCGCCAGCCCGCCAATCGTCTCCATATCGAAGATCAGCCCCTTGTCCACTTCAAGCACGGCATACATGCCAGCGAGCATGGCCTCGAGCTCGCGCAGGCTGCTGGCAGCGTGCAGCGCGCCATCGATCGCCAGCACCAGATCGGCAGAGCCGGGAATGGTATCCAGCGCGCGCAGATCGCACTCGACGAAATCGGGCGCGTTGCTCAACACCAGATCGCGCGTGGTGAGGCGAGCGGCGGCGACCTTGATCAGCGCCGGATGCTCGTCTACGCCGGTGACGCGGTAGCCTTGCTCGGCCAGCCACCAACTCGCCGCGCCCGTCCGGCAGCCTACATCGAGGATGCGCCGCCCCGCCCAGCCCTGTTCGAGCGCGTACGCGAGGTAACGCTGCGCTGTCTGCACAGCCAGGTTGGCGAATCCCACGCGATCAAAGACCGGCGCGAGCGCGGTGAACGGGGGTACTTGTAAGGAGCGAGCGGACATGGCGCCTCCTGTCATGGCGACAGCACGCGATCACGCAGGCGGCGGCGTGAGCGACGCGTAGCTGAACACCGTCTCGTAGGGCAGCGAGTAGATCACGACGCTGCCGCTGGTGTAGTTTTCAACGTTGAATGCCGGGTCCGTGATGATGTAGTTCTGGCTGCCAGCGCCGGATTTGAGCGGTCCCAGGTCGATCTGGTACTGCGGAATCTGGGCGAGATCGGATTGCGTGGTCGGGTTGGGATACGCGCTCAGCAGCAGGTGCAATTCGGGCCCGCCGACGACTTCCAGGTTTTCCAGGCGGAGCAGGCGCCGCCCGTCCGACAGGCGATAGAGGCTGGCGGTGCCCAGCGCGCCGCGCACCGGGTCGAGCGTCACAAAGCTTCCTGACAGCAGCATGGTGACGCCGCTGGGGTCCGGATCGATCAGCGGTAGGTTTGGCTCGTCGAGCGGTTCTGGCGTGGTCAGCCGCGCGGCGACAAAGTCCACCGCCATCTGCCGGTCCGTCTCGTACATCTCGCTGTACATCTCTTGCGCCTCGCTGGCGAGGCCGTAGAAGGCGTCAGGGAAGGGCGCTTCTTCTTCCGGCTCTTCGATGTAGGGGGAGAGCTCGGGCAGCCACAGCGGCGACACCAGCAGCGCCGCCACGATCACCGCGCCCAAAAAGAGCAGCCCCCAGCTTGGTCGTGTGTTCATCGGGGATTTACCTTCTGCTTTGACGTTAACCGAACCATGCCATAAGCGATGAATCCCCCCAGCAGGATCGAAGACAACGGGTAAAACGACGCGTATATGCGCGGCTGTACCGTGTTAAAGATGGAACTGACGAAAACGCCAACAAGTAACAAGAATGCAACCGTCATGTATGTGCGGTCCCGGATGATAAAGCTCCACACAATGGCAATGGGCACCAACCAGAACGGGATCATGGCTGGTTCGAATATCGCGGAAAAGAGCCAAACGCCGGGTGCCCATATCAACTGACCCGTATAAAATTCTCCCCCAGGGCTGGAGACGTATAGGCTGGGATGACCGCCATCCGCTATGCGAAACCCTGCTGCCGCTGCAAGACGGCTTTTTGGTCGCTCCAGATTGAGAAGATGATATCGCGGAAGGTAAAAATCGTTGACGTGACTGTCCGGCAAATGGACAAGCATCCGCGCTCCATCATGCACAAAACCCATCAGCCACTTCCCAGGATGGGCTAATGCGGATTCGCCGATCACATCAACCAACAGCTCATCCACCTGAGAGAGACCTAAATAATAGACCAAATTGCTTGGAAGCGCAGTCTCGACTCTTGCGACTGTGTTCGGAGCGGCCTGATTCAGAAATGCAGATTGTTCAGCGGGTGTTGCCCATGGCCCAGGCTCGCACCATCTGGGATAGGAATCCGCGAGAAAATGAATCTCCTTGAGTGGCGGCAGGCTAAGCAGCGACAGCAAATGCGCCGTCTGCGGCCCATTGGCCGCGACGAGCGGAATATCCTTTGTGAGCGCGCTATACAGGAGATCGATCCCGGCCATACAACTGGCGCGAGTAGTGCCGGTTGATGCGCGCTGAATGGTGACGAGATAGGTGCCCCAGATGCTTGCAGACACCACGCCGATCCCGGCGAAGATCGCGAGCCGTTGCCGGAGGGGAAGTGAACGATACGCCAGAATCGCGGTCCCTAGCGCGGCAGCAAACACCGCTGCTTCCGTTCGGGCCAAGAGTCCGATGCCGAAGAGGACACCCGCAAGCGCTGCATAGCGCCATGCTTTGGGACCGGCTCTTGTCGCGCGGTCGACCAACCACAACGCAACTACGAGACACCACGCAACGAGCCAGACTGGAAGCGACAGATGCGCCCATTGCAAACCGAAAGGATCAAGCGCGACGACCAGCGCGACAATGAACGCTTCCCTGGCGCTCCGGCGCCGCAGCAGGTCATAAATGAAGAACGGGATGCTCGCCGAGAATGCAATCTGTACGAGAAGTACTGCGCGATCGTCCAGGCGCCCCAGGGCACTTGAGGCTTTGACCACCGGCGCGATGACAAGTGGATACCCGACGTTGTAGCGGAGGTTGCCAACGCGCCAGTTTCCCTGGGTCAGTTCAGAGATAATGAATCGTTGAGCGGACTGATCGTCGTCAATGCCCCCTAGGGGGAAGCTCACAAACAGAATGCCTTGTACTACAAGGGTAACGATCAGCAGGATGATGAGGTGTTGCCTGGATGACATTACCGTCCTCGTGTGGACGACGTGCTTCATGAAACGCCAAACAATCATAGCCGAGGTGGGCGGTTCGGGCTACTCGCGTTCTGGTGAAAAAACGGGTTGACTCCGATAGAACGTTTGTGCTATTATGGTAATGTGCCGCTAGCCGTCCGCAATTGCAGGAGCCCCGCATGAGCCATGCAGTGCCCGGTCCATTGAGTCTGGCTGCCGTCCGCGCGCTTGCGCTTGAGGCGCAGCGCCTGACCTCACCGCTGCCCGCAGCGGGCGATCTCGACACGATTTCCGACACGGTGGAGCAGCTCGGCTGCGTGCAGATCGACACGCTCCACATGGTGCGCCGCAGCCAGTATCTGGTGCTGTGGAGCCGGATCGGGCGCTATGACCCCGCCGACTTCGACCGCCTGGTTTACGATCCGGCAGAGCGGCGCCTGTATGAATACTGGCAGCACGCCGCCTCGATCATCCCGCTGAAATTCTATCGCTATAGCCTGCCCAAGATGGCGCGTTTTCGGAACGGGCACGGCTGGTGGCCGGAGTGGAGCCGCAAGCCTGAAAACCGCCAGGTGATTGAGCATGTGAGCGCGCGCATCGCGGCGGAAGGCGGGCTGCGCGTAGGTGATTTTGCGTACAACGGGCCTAAGCGCGGCGCGTGGTGGGACTGGAAGCCGACAAAGCACGCGTTGGAGCACCTGTACAACACCGGCGAGTTGATGATCGCGGACCGGCCAGGGTTTCAGCGCGTCTACGATCTGCGCGAGCGGGTGCTGCCAGAGTGGGTGGATACGACCGAGCCAACCTTCGAAGACATGGTCGACTTCCGGCTGGAGCAGGCCGCGCGCGCTGCCGGGATCGCGGCCGCCCGGCAGATCTGGGGCTATGCCTATTTTCAGCGCAAGGACGGCGCTCCGCGACTGAAGGCGCTGGTGCAGCAGGGCACGCTGGTCGAGATCGAGGCGGAAACGGTGAACGGTGACACCGCGCCGATGCTGGTTCACCGCGATACGCTGCCGCTTGTCGAGCAGGCGCGTGACGGCGCGATTGTTCCGCAGCGCACCACGTTCCTCAGCCCGTTCGATAGCCTTTTCTGGCCGGGACGAGCAGGTGTGGGGTTTCCGCCAGGTACTTGAGGCGTACAAGCCCGCGCCAAAGCGCATCTGGGGGTATTTCTGCCTGCCTATCCTGCACCGCGATCGCCTGGTCGGGCGCTTCGATCCAAAGCTGGAGCGCAAGACTGGGACGCTGCGCCTGCGCGCGTTGTATCTGGAGCCGGATGTCGCGCCAGAGGAGCAACTGATCGCAGACGTGGCCGCCGCGATGCGCGATTTCCTCGCGTTCCACGACGCGCGCGATCTGGTCATCGAGCGTAGCGATCCCGCCGAGTTTGGCGATCGCTTGCTGGCCGCGCTGTGACCGCGCGCAGCCTCTATCCACAGCGCGGCGCCTTGCGCGCGTGTGACATTTTCTCTCTCATGGTGTGATACGCAGGAATTTTTCAACTTTATATAAGGAAAACAGGTCTCGCCAGGCTATTCGACGGCATGAGTTCAGCAGAGGTCGCCCCATGCCGGACATTTTCGTGAGTTACAGCCGTGTTGACGTGGAGTTCGCACGCCGCCTAGCTGCCGATCTCGACCGGGTAGGCGCGCAGGTGTGGCTGGATGTTGCCGCCATTCCGGCAGGCGTCAAGTGGAGCACCGCGGTCCAGCAAGGGCTGGACACCTGCCAGATCATGCTGGTGATTATCTCGCCGGACTCGATGGCTTCGCGCAACGTCGAGGACGAGTGGCATAGCTACCTGGACGATGGGAAGACGGTGATCCCGATATGGTGGCGCCCGGCGCGCGTGCACTTCCAGCTTCGCCGGATCCAGCACGTTGACTTCCACGAGCAGGATTACGCCGCTGCGTTCGAGCAGCTTCGCCAGGAGCTGGCGCGCAAAGGGATGGAACTCGCGCCGCTGCCCGCCGACGCGACGGAACGCCCACCGCCTTCGCCGCGCAACAGCGAGCCGACCGCTGCTGAGGCGCGCGCCTCGCACCTGTCGATGCCGCCACCCACGCCCGCGCCTGCACCCGCGCAGGGCTTCACACCACCGCCGCGCCCGGCGACGCCGCTGCCGCGCGCGCCTGCTAGCCCCATCCCGAGCCAGGCGGGTGGCGAAACGCTGCTCAGCCAGGCGCTGACCACCTTCCGCGCGCAGCACTGGTCGGTCGCGTCGCAGACGCCGGGCAGCGCGGTCCTCGAAGGCTGGTCGTATGGCACGCCGCAGCAGCGCCGCGTGATGCGCTGGCTGATCTACGGGCTTGCGATCATCTTCGGATTGCCTGGTGGGGCGATCGCGGCGTACATCGCGTCGAGATCGTATCGCAAGTATACGGTGCAGGTGAACGCGCTGCCGGATGGCACGCTGGCGGTATACGGCGATCTGGGGCAATTCACCGTGTCGCATCCCGGCGATGTGCTGTCGCTGGCGGGTTACGTCGAAGTGGATCGGTACTCGTTTGGCGGGCGCGCGCCCTGGGTGTGGGGCCTGGGGATCGGGTTGATCACCAGTTACTGCTGGATCTCCGTGTGGAGCTCAATGTTCAACACCGCCGGGCCCGATATCTGGTGGTACTACTAAGCGAAACAGCCGCCGCCTGCGATCTCTCTAGGTGCTTCTAGCCGCTTTCTGTGTCCTCACCCTTGAGCGCCGCGAGCCGCGCCTTGACCTCACGCTCGTAGCCAATGTCCTTCGGCTGGTACCAGCCGGGCGGCTCCATGTCTTCCGGAAGGTACTGCTGCTGCACCCAGCCGCCGGGGTAGCTGTGCGGGTAGCGGTAGCTTTCCATCCGGTCGCCGGTGCTCTCCATCGCCTGCTGATAGTTGGCGCGGGCCGCGCCGTAAAGGTTGCCGGACTTGTCGCGCAGGGCGAAGGGGACCGGCCCCGGCCCAACCTTTTCCATGTGGTCGAGCGCCTGCCAAAACGCACCGGCGCTGTTGCTCTTGGGCGCGGTCGCCAGATAAATACACGCGTGCGAGAGGAAGTATTGGCCTTCGGGCATCCCCACCCACTCAAACGCGCTTGCCGCCGCCGAGACGACGACCAGCGCGTTCGGATCGGCCATGCCGATATCTTCGCTGGCGAGAATGTATAGCCGCCGCAGGATGAAGCGCGGGTCCTCCCCGGCGTGCAGCATCTTCGCCATCCAGTAAAGCGCGGCGTCAACATCCGAGCCGCGCACGCTTTTGATGAACGCGCTGACCGTGTCATAATGTTCGTCGCCGCCGCGATCATAACGCACCGCGCGCCGCTGGATGCTCTCTTGCGCGACTTCCAGATCGATCAGAATTGCGCCGCCGGGGCCGGGATCAGTCGTCCGCGCCGCCAACTCCAGCGCATTGAGCGCGCTGCGGGCGTCGCCCTGCGCCACCTGCGCCAGATGCTGCGCCGCGTCGTCTGTCAGGCGGATCGGCTCTGCGCCCAGGCCACGCTTCGGATCGTCCAGCGCGCGATGCAGGATCTCGATCACGTCGTCTTCGGTCAATGGCACAAGCTGGAACACGCGGCTGCGGCTGAGCAGCGGGTTCACCAGCGAGAAGAACGGGTTCTCGGTGGTCGAGCCGACCAGCACGACCGTCCCGTCCTCAACATAGGGCAGCAAGCCGTCCTGCTGCGCGCGGTTCCAGCGGTGGATCTCGTCGATGAACAACACGGTTCCCTGGCCGTACATCCCCATGCGATCCTGCGCGGCGGCGATCAGCTCGCGCAGCTCTTTGACGCCGGACGTGACCGCGTTAAGCCGGCTGAAATGGCGCTTGGTGTTGTTGGCAATGATGTTGGCGAGGGTGGTTTTTCCGCTGCCCGGGGGACCCCAAAGGATGATCGAAGTCAGTTGGTCCGCCTCGATGGCGCGGCGGAGCAGGCGGCCTGGCCCGATGATGTGGTCTTGCCCGACAAACTCGTCGAGCGTGGTCGGGCGCATCCGTACCGCCAGCGGCGCGTTCGAGAACTGGCGCTGCCCGCGTGCGTAGTCGAATAGGTCGGACATAATCACCTCGCGGAAGGGGGGCGGGCTGCGCCGCCCCTTACCCGGCGTGCCGGGCGCGATCACCCGGGTTCAGTATACCGTGTTCGCGCCGCGCCTTCTAGCGAGCGACAGCGGTTTTGGGCGGCTTATTGGTCTCAATCGCGTCTCTGCTCGGCAGGAAGCGCGCCGCCGCCAGCGCCAGCACGATGAAGATCAGGCCCGTCCCGGTGAACAGGCTTCGCATGCCGAGCGCACCCACCAGCGCCGCGCCGACCATCGGAGAGATCGCGCGCGCGGCAGACATAATCGACGCTTCCAGGCCGTAGACTGCGCCTTCTTCGCCGGGATCGGTGTAGGTCGCCAGCAGGGCGCTCAATGTTGGCATCACGCCCCCGGCGGCAAAGCCCGTCACCGCCTGGAGCGCGATCAACTGCCAGACCGCGCCTACCATGCCCTGCGGTAGATAGCCTATTGCCGCGCCAATCGCCGACGCGAGCAGCACACGTTTGTGCCCGATACGGTCGCCCAGCCGTCCGAGGTAAATCGCTGCGAGCGTGCCCGCCAGCGCAGCGAGCGCCGTCATCACGCCGGTGACAGAGGCCGTTCCGGACTCTCTGGACATGAGTGTGGCGACAAAAAGCGCGAGAAACGGCATGACCAGGTTTCGAGCCAGCTCGTTTAAGAAGCGCGCCAGATAGGTGGGGACGACCCCCGGCATAGACACGACATGCTTCCACGCGCTGAAGAAGCCGGTGCGCCGCCCGGGTGGCGTCGGCATCGGCGTGAAGTCTTCGTGCACCATGCGCCACGCGAGAAGCCCTGCGATGAACAGCAGCGCCGCCGTGAACATGAACGCCGCTTGGTATCCCAGCACGTCCGCTGTGACGCCGCCGATCAACGGGCCGATTGAGATCCCGCTCCAGTGACCGACCTGGAGCAGCCCCAGCGCGTACCCGGCGCGATCTCGCGGGACAAGCGCCGCGACGAGCGCCGTGTTCGCTGAGACAACCCCGGATACCATTCCCTGGACCGCACGCATTCCAACCAACTGCTCAGCGGACGTCGCGAAGGCCATGAGAGCCGTGATGATCGCCGCGCCAATGGTCGCCCGCACCACCATCGGCTTGCGCCCGTGACGGTCCGCCAACGCTCCCCAGATCGGCGCGGCAACCATCATGGTGAACGCCGGGACGGAGTAAACCAGTCCGGCAAGCGTCTCAATGCCCAGGCCAGAAGTCGTGTCGAGCGTTTTGATGTAGAGCGGGAGGAAGGGGAAGATACTTGAAAATCCAATTGCTGATACAAGCTGGACAAAAGCCAGCAGATAGAGCGTGCGTTTCCAGTCGGGTGTCATATACCAGTCTTATCCAGAATGCGGAGCAGTGTGCCAATCCTACCCCTCTGCTTGCTGCATTACAAGCCGGGCGGCGCGCAACAAAAAGCGCCGGATTGCCCAGTAGCGGGCAATCCGGCGCATAGCCGCGTCAGCGTGCGAGACTAGCGCGCGCAGCGTTC
>CAZVCM010000011.1:0-29544 GCA_964626105.1 uncultured Thermoflexus sp. | reverse complement strand
CGCTACGACGCGCGATTTGTGCGCGACGCACGAGGTCGGCTCGACGAACTGCTGCGCGACTCGCAGCGCTTCGAACTGGAACGCCTCGACCGGACGCTGCGGAGCACGCTGGTCCTGCTGGCGCTGTGGCAAATTCTCGCGCTGGGGTTGATGATCGTGGTGGGCGTAACGGCATTTTCAGGTACGACACCAGACGCCGCGCAGCTTCTACTGGTCTTTGGGCTGGGTCTCATTCTGATCATCGTGGGGCTGGCGTTGGTGCCACTGCGTGGGTGGCTGCTGCGGCGGGCCTATCAGCGCCGTGTGCAAGCGAACCGCGAGGAATATCTGCGGTTGCTCCGTGGCGCGGCGAGTGAGTTGCTGGGCTATGGCGTGCAGCTTCGCAAGGACGCTACCGCGCCCTTTACGCGGTTGGTTGAGTCACAGTCCGAAGTGCTGGACGCGCTCCGCGACGACCTGCTGGCGCAGCAGCACGCGCTCACACGTATTCAAGGGGGATTGGCCGTGCTGGATCAAGAACGATCAGCGGCTGCACCGATAAGGACTGACGAGAGTTGATGACCAGTATTGTCTTGGAAGGCCCGATCGCCGAAGCGCGCGAGCAGGAAGTGCGTCTGCTGCATGATGCCGCTGAGCTCGTCGGGCAGATCGGCGGCGAGACCAGCGCCGAAGACAAGCGCCGGCTGCAGCAAAATGCGGCGGATTTGCAGGAGATGTTCTTCCTGGTGGTCGTCGTGGGCGAGTTTAATGCCGGGAAGTCGACGTTCATCAACGCGCTGTTGGGGGACACGCTTCTACCTATGGGCATCACCCCGACGACGGATGCGATCGAGCTCGTACGCTGGGCCAACCGGCGCAGCAAGGAACCGCAGTGGCGCGAGGAAAACATCATCCGCGAATGGTCGCATCCGAACACCGGCGGGCCGGGCGTGGTGATCGTCGACACGCCGGGTACGGGATCGGTCTTCCGGCGCCACGAGCAAATCGCGAAAGGCTTCCTCAGCCGTAGCGATCTGGTGATCTTCCTACTCTCCGCCAAGCGCGCGCTGGCCGAGACCGAGCGACTGTATCTTGAACTGGCGCGCGACTATGGCAAGAAGATCATCGTGGTGATCAACCAGACGGACCTGCTCGAAAAGCGCGAGCAGCAGGAAGTGCGCTCGTTCGTGAAGCAGCAATTGGTCGCGCTGCTGGACCTGCGCCCACCGATCTTTGCGATCTCTGCTCGTCAGGCGTTGAAAGAACGCGGGCACGGCGGGATCTTCTCGGCGGCGAGCCACGATCCAGGGGGGATGAACCCGGTGCGCGAATATCTCCGCGAGATATTTGAGCGCGTGCCGCCCGCCAAACAGAAGCTTTACGCGCAGCTCGATTTCGTGGACTCGATCGTGCGTAAGTATCGCGAGCAGATCGAGCAGCAGACGGGCCTCATCACCAACGACACAGCGCTGGCCGAAAGCCTGCATAAGGAGTTAGAGCGGCAGGCCGAGGGGCTGGACGACCAGTTGGGGACCGCGAAGCGAGAGCTCGATCGCGTCTTCGAGGGGCTGCAGCAGCGCGGCGAAGTGTTTATCCGCGAGAACCTGACGATTCAAAAGGCCGGGCGCGCGCTGAATGAGAACGAGATGCGCGCCGACTTCGAGAAGCAGGTGGTTGACGGCGCGATCAACCAGATTACGAACATCTCCGAGCAGTACGTGAACGCGGTGGTTGACAACAGCCGCCGCTACTGGCGCGGCATCCTCGACCGGCTGACCGAGCTTGAGACGAACCTGAACCAGGACCCTGGGGCGGTTGATGCGTCGGGTTACGCGGAGCAGCGCTCGGCGCTGCAGGAAGCGATCGCGATCGCCGATCGCGAGTTGAAGTCGTACACCGACCAGAACCTGGCCGAAGACCTGCGCAACACGTTTCGCAGCAATCTGATCGGATTCTCGGCGGGATTCACGGCGATGCTGGGCGGGGCGATCGCGGTGGCGCTGGGCGTCGCGGCGCCCGGTGCGGTCACGGCGACGGCGGGCGCGGTGATTGCGGCGGTGATCGTCGGCCCGGCGCTGCTGGTTGGCGGGCTGTCGGCGGCGGCGCTCTACTGGCGCAAGCTCAAGCGCGATGCTATCACGGAGCTCAAGACCCGCCTAGACACGCTGCGCCACAGCTATCATCAGGCGATGGTTGACCTGACGCACCGGGAACGCACGCGCTTGCTACAATACGGCCAGCAGATTCTGGCGCCGGTGTTCAGCCAGCTCAGCGTGATGAACGAGCGTTACACGCAGCAGAAAGCGGCGCTTAACGAAGTGGGCGAGCGCTCGCACGGGCTGCGCGAGGATATCGACGCGATCACGATTATCACGGAAGAGGGGTAGCCCGGGGACGCTCATTCGTAATTGAAGTGCAGCACTTCCTGAGTGTGCCCGGCGATCTGAATATCCGGGCGATTGACCTCGATCCAGCGCAGGATGCGCGCGAGCATGGACTCGGCGTGCCCTGCGCTGGTGCTGATAAGCGCAAGCCCGATGGCGGCGGACTGCCACGCGTCGTGCAGCGCGATTTCCGCCGCGGCGACGTTGAACTCCCGGTGCAGCCGCGCAACCAGCGATTTGACGATGCTGCGCTTTTCCTTGAGCGACATCACGCCGGGCAGGTCAAGCTCCACCATGACCGCAAGAATCACCATGTCTGGCCCGCCTAGAGATACGCCTCGTGACCGGCGGCGCGCAAATGCTCGACGACCTCGCGCACATCCTGCGAGCGATCGCGGTGGCAGACGAGCAGAGCGTCGTCCGTATCCACGATGATCAGGTCGCTCACGCCGATGGTGACGACCATCCGGTCGCTGACGACGAGCGTGTTGCGCGTGTCGATGCGCAGCTTGTCGTCGTCGCGCTCGCCGCGCTGGATGTTCCCTTCCAGGTCGCCGGTCAGAACCTCATAGAGTGATGACCAGCTCCCCACATCGCTCCAACCGATGTCGACCGGGATAACCGCAACGTTCTGCGCATGTTCCATCACCGCATAATCAACCGAGAGTTTCGCCATGGACAGCCAGAAACGTTCCAGCGTCGCCACGTAATTCCCGGTGCCGATGGTTGTCGCAATCGCTTCAAGTCCCTCGTACATTTTCGGCTGCTGGCGGCGGAACTCGTCCATCACGCGGTCGGCAGTCCAGATGAACATGCCACTGTTCCAACTGTACTCACCGCTGGTCACGAACTGGATCGCGGTCTCGATCTCGGGTTTCTCGGTGAACTGCTCGGCGGTGTACGCCTGAAACTCGCCAACCTGACCCAGCGGCTGCCCACGCCGGATATAGCCGAACCCGGTCGAGGGAAACGACGCGGAAATGCCGAGCGTAACGATCTGCCCGTGCCGCGCAAGTTCCGCACCCGCAGCCAGCACGTTGCGGAAGCGCGCTTTCTCCGCGATGTGGTGGTCGGATGCCAGCACCGCGATTACGGCGTCTGGATCGCGCTGGCGGATGTGGATTGTGCCGAGTCCAACCGCCGGGCCGCTGTTGCGTGCGGACGGCTCGACGATGAAGTTCTCAGCGGGGATTTGCGGCGCGGCGGCGCGAAGTTGCTCGCTCAGCGGGCCACCGGCGACGACGAAAACGCGCTCTGGCGGCAGCAATGGGTCGAGCCGCTCGACCGCTATCTGGAACATTGATTTGTCTTCGACCAGCGGCAGAACTTGCTTAGGCCGCGATTTTCGGCTCAGGGGCCACAGGCGCGTGCCGCTGCCCCCCGCCATGATTAGCGCATAGAAATGATCCATTCGGCTCACTCACTCTCATAGGCTCGCAGGCAGGCGCGGTCAGTCCAGCAGATAAGGCTCGCGCCCGCTCCGCGCCAGCGCATATTGCATTCCATCCAGGCGGCGGACCATGCCCTTAAGCTCCATCAACGACAGCGTGCTGCTCACTTCGGTGATCGAGAGCCCGCAACTCTGGCACAAATCGTCAATATGGAGCGGGGCGTCCGCTAGCGCGTCGAGTAGCGCCGCTTCGGTCGGGTTATCCGGCGCGATCTCAGTAATCTGCGTGTGTGTCTCGACGGTGGTCCGTGTCAGATTAAGCTCGTCCAGAATATCGTCGGCGCGCATGACCAGCTTGGCGCCCGCCTGGATGAGTGCGTTCGTCCCGGCGCTGGTGCGCGCGTTAATGTTTCCGGGCACGGCGAAGACATCGCGCCCTTGATCGGCGGCAGCATCGGCGGTTAGCAGCGCGCCGCTGCTTTCCGGCGCCTCGACCACGACGGTGCCAAGTGACAGGCCGCTTACGATCCGGTTGCGGAGCGGGAAATTGTGCGCTTCAGGCTTGGTTCCTGGCGGAAAGACGCTGATCAGCGCGCCGGATCGTGCGATCTCGGCGGCGAGCTTCGCATGATCGTGCGGGTAGATCACATCAATTCCGCTGCCGAGGACTGCGATCGTGCGCCCACCCGCCTCGAGCGCGGCGCGATGCGCGACAGCGTCAATGCCGAGCGCCATTCCGCTGATAATCGTGATCCCGGCGTTCACCAGCGGCGTCACCAGCGAATAAGTCACATCACGCCCGTAGACACTCGCGCGGCGCGTGCCGACAAACGCTACCGCCCAACGGTCCTGATCGAGCAGCGTGCCTTTGACGTAGAGCACCGGCGGCGCTTCGGGAAGCTCGCCTAGCAGCGAAGGATAGTCTGGGTCTTCAAGCGTGAGGATGCTGGCGCCGGTGCGATCAACCTGATCAAGCAGTCGGTCCAGGTCCAGCTTCGGGCGATCGCTCAGGATATTCTCGACCGTGCCGCGATCCAGCCCTGCGGCGCGCAAATCGCTTTCTCCAGCGGCCCACGCGTCAGCCAGGTCGCCGAAGTGGCGGAGCAGCGCGCGGAACCGCACCGGCCCGATCCCGCTGATCGCGTTGAACCCCAGCCAGTATTTTCGTGCGCTCATACGACTCCACCTGTCGGGGAAGGCGCGGTTCGATCAATCGCCGCGCAGGCCCTCCATCAGGTGGACGGTCATCCTGTTCGCAGGGATATCCACCTTCAAAATGCATTCTTCGATGTCGGGTAGCAGAATCTCGCCGGATGGCCCGTGAACCACATACACATCATTCGCGCCCGTTTCGATGACGTCGCTCACCTGGCCGAGGAACTCGCCCTCGTCGGTGTATACATCCAGCCCAAGCGCCTGGAACAGATAAAACTCGCCTTCGTCTAGCGGGACGGCGTTTTCTAGTGGGACCATGACATACTGATCGCGGAAGGTGTCGGCCTCGTCGCGGTCGCTGATTCCGTCAAGTTCCAGGATTAAGTATTGCTTGTGGCGCCGGGCGCGGACAACGCGCCGTTCTTCAGCGGCGCTGACGTCTTCTGGATCAGCGCCCAGAAAGACGCGCCCCCCCTCGACAATGCGATCAGGGTAGGCAGTGATGACTTCGAGGCGAAGCTCGCCGCGGATGCCGTGCGGGCGCAGCACGCGGCCCAGCAGCAGGAATGGCGGGGGCTCTTGCCGGCGGCGGCGAATGACGCGAGGGGACATAGTGCGCCGCCGGCTAGATAATATCCAGGTTGGCGCGCTTGCCCTCATTCGAGGCGACCACCCGCACGAGGGTGCGCATGGCGTTGGCGACGCGGCCATTTTTGCCGATGATCCGCCCCATATCTTCCTGCGCGACTTCCAGTTCGAGCGTGACTACACCGCCGCGCGCCGTCTCCGTTACGCGGACCTGCGAGGGATCGTCGACCAGCGACTTCGCGATGTACTCGACCAGTTCTACCATCTGCTCCCGTCCTTTTCCGCGCTCTGCGCCGGTTCGGCAGCAGTCGCTTCAAAAACCGACCGCGGACAGCGGGCATATGCGGCGCTGTCCGCGTCTCGAATGCAAATCTCGTGCTGCGCCACGCAGGCGTACAAAGCTATTCCGCAGCGGGCGGCTCGGTTGTCTCTTCGACTTCTTCGGCCTCGTCGGCTTCAACTTCATCAGCTTCGTCGGACGTCTCGCCAACTTCAGCCACATCCGGCTTTGCGTCGCTGTCCTCGTCTGGCAGAGATTCTGTCTCGGCCAGTTCAGCGGCTTCCTTGGCAGCTTCGGGCGTGGGGCTGTCCTGCACGTCCGCCATCTGCTCGGCTTCGACCGCTTCTTCGGTTTCGGCGGCGGCTTCCGCCTCAACCGGCTCTTCTTGCGCTTCGGCCTTGGCGGCAGGCTGCTGCTTCACCGGAGTCGGGCGCTGGATCTCGTGCGGCGCGTACGCGGTGCGCGGGCTGGGCAGGCCAGCTTCGGCGAACTGCTGCTCCGCTTCTGCGACCAGCTCTTCGACCGGCTCGCCCTGGCGCAGCCGCTCAAAGCGCGCCAGCGTGCCGAGCTTGTCCAGAATGCGACGGACCGGATCGCTGGGCTGCGCGCCGTTGCTCAGCCAGTGGAGCGCGCGCTCCTCTTTGATCGTCATCGTGGTTGGCTGGGTGCGCGGGTTATAGAACCCGATCACCTCGATGTAACGGCCATCGCGCGGGCTGCGCGAGTCCGCGACGACGATACGATAGCTGGGTTGCTTTTTGCGTCCAACGCGACGCAGACGAATACGAACCATGTTTGTTCACCTCTGTTTAGGCTGTGCTCAGACAGCGTCTGTTATCAATGACTGCCGGCGCGGGCCAGAGGGGCAGGGAAGGGCTGCCTTACCGGCGCGGCAGGGTGGCCGTTGCGCGGCCTTCGGCCTACCGGAACATTCCCGGCAGGTTGGGCATACGGCCCTTACCGATCATCTTCATCATGCGCTGCATCTCGCGGAATTGCTTGAGTAGCGCGTTGATGTCTTCAACGGATGTGCCGCTGCCCGAGGCGACGCGCCGCTTGCGGCTGGCGTTCATCACCTTCGGGTTGCGGCGTTCGGCGGGCGTCATCGAATAGATGATCGCCTCAACCTTCTTCAACTGCTTCTGGGCGTCTTCATTGTCAATGTTGATCTGCTGGCGCAAACGCCCCATACCCGGCAGCATATCAAGAATCTGCCCAATTGGGCCCATGCGCTTGACCTGCTGAAGCTGCTTGAGCATGTCTTCAAGCGTGAACTGGTTCTTCAGCATCTTGCGCTGAAGCTCCTCGGCCTCGCGCTCGTCGAACGTTTCCTCCGCGCGCTCGATCAGCGTCAGCATGTCGCCCATGCCGAGGATGCGCGACGCAAGACGATCCGGATGAAATGGCTCGAACGCGTCGAGTTTTTCGCCGGTTGCCAGGTACTTGATCGGGACGCCGGTGACTTCACGCATGGAGATCGCCGCGCCGCCGCGCGCGTCGCCGTCGACTTTGGTCAGGATCAAGCCGGTCAGGCCGACGTGCTCGTTAAAGCCTTCGGCGATGCGCACCGCTTCCTGACCGGTCATCGCGTCAGCGATGAGCAGCACTTCGGCGGGCTGCGTTCGGTCGCGGATCGCTTCCAGCTCGTCCATCATCGTCTCGTCAATCTGGAGACGACCGGCGGTGTCGATGAGCACCACACTTGCCCCGGCTTCACGGGCTGCGGCCAGGCCGCGCTGCGCTATCTCGGGCGGCGGAGCAGCCACGCCTTCTTCGTGATACGGAATGTTGAGTTGTTTGGCGAGTGTGACAAGCTGGTCAACCGCGGCAGGACGATACGTGTCGCACGCGACCAGCCACGGACGGCGCCCATCACGGCGCAGCATCAGCGCCAGCTTCGCGGCGGTCGTCGTCTTACCGGAGCCTTGCAAGCCAACGAGCATAATCACGCGCGGCGACGGCCCGCTTAGATTAAGACGACCCGGTTGCCCAAGCGTTTCGATTAATTCCTCGTGAACAATCTTGATGACCTGCTGCGAGGGTTTCAGGCTCTTCTGAACCTCGGCGCCAATCGCGCGCTCGCGCACGCGGGCGATGAAGTCCTTCGTCACCTTGAGATTGACATCAGCTTCAAGCAGCGCCAGTCGCACTTCACGCAGCGCGGTGCTGACGTCTTCTTCGGTGAGCTTGCCTTTGCGGCCAAGCTGCTCGAAGACATCTTGAAGACGATCACTGAGGCTTTCGAACATTCCTGTTACTCGTTAATCCGCCGAAGGGCCGGATGCGCTCCGATCCGAGTGTGGAATTGTAAAGGATCGCCCCTCATGCGTCAAGCGGCAGTCGAGCGGTGAGGCGGGTTTCTCCTGCAAAGGAACTTCGAGTACAATCGGGCCTGTAACTGGCGCATGATGCGCCTCGGTTCTTATCCACTCCAATGGGAGTCTCGTGATGGACGAGCTTCGCGAAATCCTCAACGCCCTCTGGCTGACTGACGAAATTCACTGGGATATCTCGCTGTACGTCTTGCTGGTGCTGAACCTGATCTTGTTGCTTCAGCAACCTGACGCGCAACCCCTGGCGACAGGGCTTTGCATCATCGTGTTGGTCGCGATTGTGATCGACAAGGTGAAAGCGTTCGGCTATATGTTCCCCGCCAGCGCGTATTACACGCGCGAGCAGTGTCACGAGCAGATATTCATCGGGACTTATCTGATCCGAGCGGTGATCTTCGCTGCGCCCTTGAGCGTGGCTGGAATGACAAAGAACCCCGACTCGCGCCCGGTGGGCATCATCGCAGGGGTTCTGGGCGGTGCGTATATGTTTGTCCGGTGGTTTTTGGAACAGCGCGACGTGCCACTCGATGATCTATTCTGCACGTTTCTGTTCACGGGCTTCGCGCTCCAGCAAGGCGGACTGCTTCTGCTGGCGTCGCGCGTCGCATTGCGCGATCGCTTGCTGCTAGGCCGGGTACACCGGCACGCACCAGTCCTTATAACGCTCGAGCTTGCCGCGGACGAGGTCGAAGTAGAGCGAGCGTAGCTGCTTGACGACCGGCCCCAGCGTCCCGGTACCGATCGGGCGGTGATCGACTTCCGCGATCGCCACGATTTGCACGCCTGTACCGCAGAAGAACGCCTCGTCGGCCAGGAAGACCTCGGTGCGGTCGATGGGGCGCTCGACTACAGGCAGGCCCATCTCTTCACACAGCAGTTGCATCACCGACCGGCGCGTGATGCCTTCGAGAATATTCGAGTAAATCGGCGGAGTGATGACTTCGCCGTTGCGCAGCATGAAGAAGTTCTCCGCGCTGCCCTCGGCGATGTGGCCATCCTCGTTGAGCACCAGCGCTTCGTCAAACCCGGCCAGCGATGCGTCGGTCTTGATCAGCGCTGAGTTGGCGTAGGCGCCGGTAATCTTGCCGCGCGCTGGGATCGAGTTGTCATCAATGCGCCGCCACGACGAGAATGTGACCTTCGAGCCTTCCTCATTCGGGATGTAGCTGCCGAAGGGCAGGGCGAACATCGTAAGATCGGCCTCAAGGTCGTGCAGGCGCACGCCGATCCCGACCGACGACTTGTAGATTAGCGGGCGGATGTAGACATTCGTGCGGTAATTCTCTTTGCGCAGCAATTCCAGCAGAATGTCGAGCATCGACTCGGGCGTATAGGGCAGGTCCATAAGCAGCAGCTTGCCCGAGGCGAGCACTCGCTTGAAATGATCGAGCGGCCGGAAGATGTAGAGTTGCTCTTCGTCCTCGTTCCAATAGGCGCGCAGCCCGCCAAATGCGCCAGTCCCATAGTGCAGCGCGTGCGTCATTACGCTGATTTTGGCGTCCTCGATCGGGACGATCTTCCCCTGGAAATATGCGTAGTTAGGTCCCTGGGCCATCAAGCTCACTCCTGTTCTGAAACGACCGTCCAATGCCGTCGCGCGGCTAAATGCCATTATAGCCCGGCAGCGACGCTGCGAGGAGAACCAACCCGGTCCAGCGCGCTGCGCAGTGATTAGTTCAGAAATTGCAGCATTTCCGTGGTTGCCTGGCTCAGATCGTGGTAGACGCCGCGCCGGTGCTCGGGCAGGAGCGCCGCGAGTTGGTACATCGCTTCTTGTGTCATGGCGTGTAGCTCAACGCGAGCAATGCGCCCATCACCGTTGGTGCTGAAGCGGAACGGCGCGCCAAACCTCACTGTGACCGGCGTCCGCCGCAGCCGCAGCAACGTGCCTGGGAAGCGATCCGTTCCCTCGACACCGACTGGCAGCACCGTTGCGCCACCTTTAGTTGCGAGATACGCCATCCCGTGCTTGGCTTCTTGCAGATGTGGATGGCGCGTGCCTTCGGGCGCGAGCAGGATTGCACGGCCCTGCCGCATGAGCTCGAGCGTGCTGGCGATCGCGCGCCGGTCGACCTCGCCGCGCCGCACCGGATACGCGCCCCACGCCCGCGCCAGCAGCCCGACGACCGGGTGGCGCGTGTTCTCCACCTTTGACATCGGCACGACATAGCGATTCTGCACCGCTCCGACGACCACGAACGGATCGATTGCAGCGATGTGGTTCATCACCAGCAACAGCGGCCCGCTGTCCGGGACGTTCTGCGGGTCAATCGCGGTGACGTTGACCAGCAGCCCGAAGCCAATCCGGCGCATGAGAACGTCACGTAAAAACCCCCGCCTGCGGTCGATTTGTTCCTGCCGGTAGACGACCTCGTGCACCGCGAGTCGAGAAGGAGTTGTGCTGTGTGTCATAGTGTCCTGTGTCTTCGTGAAACGCTACTTGCTCAATTTGCCCTTGAGCTGCCGAACCTCGCGCGGGGAAAGCTCGCGCCACTCGCCGGGTCGCAGACGCCCGATCTCCAGCATCTCAATCTTGGTGCGAATCAGCCGCTTGACCGGGTGTCCAAGTTGGCTGGCGATGCGGCGGATCTGCCGCTTCCGTCCCTCGCGCAGGACGACCTGCAGCCAGGTTTCCTGTTCGCTAGCGCTTAGCACGCGTACCTTCGCGGGTGCGGCGACTTCGTCGCCAAGCGGCACGCCCTGGCGCCACTGTTCCAGTGTAGCGCGTGTCGGTTCGCCCTCAACCAGCACCTCATATGTTTTCGTGTGGCCGTAGCGCGGGTGCATCAACTGATCGGCTAGCGCGCCGTCGTTCGTTAGCAGGATCAGGCCCTCGCTTTCGGCGTCGAGCCGCCCTACACTGAAAAGATGCCCCTTGTGCGGCACTAGCTCTCGCACCAAGCGCCGTCTTTCGTGCCGTTCGGCCTTGTTGCTTGATACCACACCGCGCGGTTTGTGCAGCAGGATGTAGACATACTCCGGCTCCGCCGCGAGGCGTTTTCCGTCGACGCGAACATCCTGCACGGCAGGATCGGCTTTGTCACCCAGTTGTGCCACGCGCCCATCAACCGTCACGCGGCCGTCGCGAATCATCTGCTCGGCGGCGCGACGCGAGGCGATTTGCGCCTGCGAGATCAATTTCTGAAGACGTTCTTCGCTCATTGTGGTGTTTGCTCAGCGGCGCCGGTGTAACGAATGACCACCAGCGTAGTGTCGTCAAAGGGTGGGGCCGCGCCCATGAAGCTGGCAACCGAGGTGTTGATGCGCTTCACGATTTCAGCGGCTGGCTGGCTGGATGCCCGGCGCACCGCTTCGACCAGGCGCGCTTCTCCATACGGTTCGCCTTGCAGGTTTTCGGCTTCAGTCAGCCCGTCAGTGTACAGCACCAGCACGTCACCGGGCGCCATGCGGCGCTCAAGCGCCCGCACAGGTAGCTCGTCAAACCAGCCGATGGCCCGTCCGCCACGCGGCAGGTATTCGCCTTCGCCCTCTGCCGTGTGGAACAGCAGCGGCTGGTTGTGCCCCGCGCTGACGCCTACAAACGCGCCGCGCGGTTTCAGGATCGCGTAATAGACTGTCACGAACATGCCCGAAGCCGAGTCTTGCACGATCAGGCGGTTGGTGTGCCGCAGCGCTTCTTCGGGGCTGGCGGCGGTCAGCGCGCTGCTGCGGATCAGGCTGCGCGCGACGGCCATGAAGATCGCGGCGGGCGCGCCCTTGTCCGAGACATCGCCCACTACCACGCCGAGCGAACCATCGGGGAGCGCGAACCAATCGTAGAAATCGCCCGCGACTTGCCGCGCCGAGCGCCAGTCTGCCGCGATGTCATAGCCGGGGAAGGCGGGGAGCGTCTTCGGCAGCAGGCCGCGCTGGATGTCGTGCGCCATCTGAAGCTCTTTTTCGAGGCGCCCCTTTTCAACGGCGATCTTGTACAGGCGCGCATTTTCAATGGCAGTCCCTGCCTGGCTGGCGAACGCGGTCAGCAGCGCGAGATGCCCTTCATCGAACAGTCCCGCTTGCAGCCTGTTGTCGACGTAAATCAGCCCAATCAGGCGGGACTTCACTAAGATCGGCACGCACAGGATCGAGCGCAACCCCAGGACCATGATGCTCTGGCCGCGCGCGAATCGCTCGTCGAACTGCGCGTTGTCGGTCAGCAATGCCTCGCGCGTCTGCTCGACGCGGCGGATGATCGTGGTGCTGACCTGGAATTCTGGTAGTTCTAGCGCGTCGCGATCCAGCCCGCGCGCGACGCGGAACTCCAACGGCGCCTGGCTGGAATCGCGCAACATCAGGAAGCCACGCTCGGCGCCGGTGACGTCGATCACGCGGTCCATCACGTTCTCGAGCACCTCGTCCAAATCCAGGCTCGAATTCAGCGTGCGCGTAATTTCATACAGCGTGGCGAGGTACTCAGGATGCTGCGGAGCGGTCGGCGGCTGGTTCATGCGGCTGCTTTCTCAAGAGCGGGCTGCGCGCATTATAGCACCCCGCGCGGCGCTTTGCATACCTGCTGGCGATGTCTGTTATAATCGCGGGCTGGGGCGCGCACGTGGCCGCGCCGTTTGCTGAACGCCCACCCGCTGAAGGAGCCGTGATGAACCCCTACGAATACCTTGAGACGCACCGCGATACATTTCTCGAAGAATTGATCGAACTGCTGCGGATCCCAAGCATCAGCACGCTGTCAAGCCACGACGGCGATGTACGGCGCGCTGCCGAGTGGATGGCGTCGCATTTGAAGGCGATCGGCATGACAACGGTTGAGGTTGTGAAGACCAAGCGCCATCCGATAGTGTACGCTGAGTGGCTTGGCGCGCCCGGCAAGCCGACCGTCCTGATCTATGGGCACTATGACGTGCAGCCGGTCGATGACCCCGAGGGACATTGGAAGACTGACCCCTTCGAGCCGGTGATTCGCGATGGGCATCTGTATGCGCGTGGCGCGACCGATGATAAGGGGCAGACCTTCATTCAGATGAAGGCGATCCAGGCACTGATGCAGACGGGCGAGATGCCGGTCAACGTTAAGTTCGTGATCGAAGGCGAAGAAGAGTCGGGTTCTGATAACCTCTACCCATTCATCGAAGAAAACGTCGAGCGGCTGGCGGCGGATATTGTCGTCATCTCGGACACAGGGATGAAGTCGCTCGAAGCGCCGTCCATCGTCTACGGGCTGCGCGGTATCACGTATGTGGAAGTTGAGGTGCGCGGCCCGGCGCATGATTTGCACTCCGGCTCGTTTGGCGGGATCGTCCACAACCCGGCGCAGGCGCTGGTCGAGATTCTGGCGCAGTTGCATGATGAGGAGGGACGTATCACGGTGCCCGGCTTCTACGATCGTGTCGTGGTGCCGGACGCCGAGGAACGCGCCGAGCTATCGAAGACGCCCATCGCTGAGGACAAGCTGCGCCGCGAGACCGGTATTCCGCAGTCGTGGGGCGAGGCGGGCTATGCGCTGCACGAGCGGGCGGGGATCCGTCCCACGCTGGAGATCAACGGCCTGGTGAGCGGCTGGACCGGCGAGGGCACAAAGACCGTTTTGCCTGCAAAAGCGCTGGCCAAGGTAAGCTGCCGCACGGTGCCGGAGCAGGATCCAGTCGAAATCTACGAGCTGGTGCGCGATCATGTCAAGGCACTCACCCCGCCAACCGTGACGAGCGAGGTCCGCTTGTTGCACAAAGGGCATTGGGCGGTGGTGGACATCCAGTCCCCGGAGATGCAGGCTGCCATGCACGCCTTCGAATTCGGTTTTGGCAAGCGCCCGACCGTCGTGCGCGAGGGTGGGTCGATCCCGGTGGTGGGTTCGTTCCAGAGCGCGCTAAAGGCGCCGGTTGTGCTTCTGGGCTTTGGGCTGCCGGATGATAACTTGCACGGCCCCAACGAGAAGTTCACGCTGGCGTGCTTTGACGGTGGGCTGAAGACGCTGGTTAAATTCTACGAGACGGTCGGCGCGCAGGCGTAGCCACGCTGAACGGGTCCGGAGCTGCTTCCCACGCGGCTCCGGGCTTTTTGATTCTCGGTACACAATAGTGTGTTAAATATCATACAAATATCACAATTTGCCGCACGCCTGCCATCGGTCTATAATGCCGGAAAGCACGGTCTGCATTGTACACCGTAGGAGGCTCTTACATGGCACGCAGCGGAGACCAAAACGGCGGAATGTACTATCCCAGCGAGGCCGTCACGACGCGAGGGAGCCTGGATGATCAGCGCGCGCTGCACCAGGCTATGCTCGTCGATATGCCCGGCACCTGGGCGGAGATCGCGCGCGAGAATTTCGAGTGGTACGAGCCGTGGCACACCACGCTCGACGAGTCGAACGCGCCGTTCTATCAGTGGTTTGTTGGCGGCAAAACCAATATTGTTTTGAATGCGCTCGACCGGCACGTTCGGAGCTGGCGGCGGAACAAGGCCGCTCTGATCTGGGAAGGCGAGAACTACGAGACCCGTACTTACACTTACCAGCAACTCAACCGCGAGGTCAGCCGCTTTGCGAGCGTTCTGCGTGCGATGGGCGTGCAGCGCGGCGATCGCGTCACGATCTATATGGGACGCATTCCCGAGATCACGATCGCGATGCTGGCGTGCGCGAAGATCGGCGCGGTGCACAGCGTGGTCTATGGCGGCTTTTCGGTCGAAGCGCTGCACGGGCGCATCGAGGACAGCCAGAGCAAGATCGCGATAACGGCGGACGGCGCCTGGCTGCGCGGCAACATCGTCCCGCTCAAGGACATTATGGACGAAGCGCTTCAGCGCGCGCCGACGATCCAGACCGTGATCGTGGTCAAACGCACCGGCCAGGATGTGCACATGGAGCCGGGACGCGACCTGTGGTATCACGACCTGATGAACCTGCCGATCGCCGATGCGCACATCGAAACCGAGCAGATGGACGCCGAAGACCCGCTTTATCTCCTCTACACCAGCGGGACAACCGGCGCGCCGAAAGCGATCCTACACACGCATGGCGGCTATATGGTCGGGATCGCGACCACGCTCAAGTGGGTGTTCGACCTGCAAGATGATGATACGTGGTGGTGCGCCGCCGATCCGGGCTGGGTGACCGGGCACAGCTACATCATCTACGGTCCGCTGCTGCTCGGCGCGACGAGCCTGATGTACGAAGGCGCGCCGAACTACCCGTTCCCAGACCGCTGGTGGGACATCGCGGAGAGGCACGGCGTGACGGTGATGTACACCGCGCCAACTGCGATTCGCGGCCTGATGCGCTTCGGCGATGCGTGGCCGAACCGGCACGATTTGAGCAAGCTGCGCCTGCTCGGCAGCGTAGGCGAGCCAATCAATCCCGAGGCGTGGCGCTGGTATCATCGCGTCGTCGGCAAGGAACGCTGCCCGATCATGGATACCTGGTGGCAGACGGAGACGGGCGCCTTCATGATCTCGCCCATGCCTGCGACGCCGCTCAAGCCCGGCAGCGCCACGCTGCCATTGCCCGGTATCGAGGTGGACGTGCTGGATGAAGAGGGCAATCCGTCCGGCCCAAATGAAGAGGGTTATCTGGTGATCAAGCGCCCCTGGCCCGCCATGCTCCGCACGATTTACGGCGATCCTGAGCGGTACGTCAACAGCTACTGGAGCCGGTTCCCTGGCCTCTACATGACCGGTGACAGCGCCAAACGCGACGAGGATGGCTACATCTGGGTGATTGGTCGCGTGGACGACGTGATCAAGGTCAGCGGTTACCGCCTCGGTACGGCAGAGATCGAGAGCGCGCTCGTCAGCCACCGGTCGGTGGCTGAGGCGGCGGTGATCGGCGTGCCAGACGAAGTGCGCGGTCATGTGATCAAGGCATACTGCATCCTGGTCACAGGCGTCGAGCCGACGCAGCGGCTGGTTGAGGAATTGCGCGATCACGTGGCGCATGAGGTCGGGCCGATCGCCAAACCCGCCACGATCGATTTCGTGGATACGCTGCCAAAGACGCGCAGCGGCAAGATCATGCGGCGGCTGCTGAAAGCGCGCGTGCTCGGCCAAGACGAGGGTGATACCAGCACGCTAGAGCAATAGCGTGCGTCAGGGTGCGCGCACGCGCCACACCTGCACGGTGCGCGTTACCCCGGCCAGCGCGCGTAGCTCTGGCCGCTCATACTCGGCAAGGAGTTCCCACACGAGCCCCAACCGCTCCGGTTGCGGCTCGTGTCCGTTCAGGATGACGTAGCTTACTGGCGCGTCTAGCAGCTCCACCGGGCGTAAGATATTTCCCGCGCACGTGATCGGGCGCGCGGTAAAAAAGGCCAGCATGTCGCAGGTGGCGCGCTCGGCGATCACCGGGCCGGACGGCTCGACCGTTTCGAGCAGCGTGGCGGCTCGCCGCATTGCCTCGCCAGAGAAGTTCCCGCCCAGGAATACGGCGGCATCCCTCGGCGGCAGTGTGAGCTCATCCGGATTGCGGACGGTCTGCAAGGCGAACGGGATCGCGAAGCCTGCCAGCCAAAGCGCGGCTCCAGCGGCGGCGATCAGGCGTATGAAGGGGCCTCGCGAGCGCCAAAGCGCCCATCCCACCCAGCCGAGCAGCACGCTCAAAGGCGCGGCGAGCGGCATGAAATAGCGCGTGCGGACGTTCTGCGAGGCAATCGGCGGCAGGAGCGCGATCAGGACGAGCCAAGCGATCAGCACGGCGGTGTTTGCTCGCAGTGCCTCGTCACGGCGCGCGCGCCACATCAGCCAGGCAGCCGCGAAAGCGGCCACCGCCAATAACGGCGCTGACGTGTATCGTGCGATCGCGGGAATGGCCGTGCGCAGTTCTGCCATTGGCCGTGGATCAGCCAGATCGGTCAGGTTCGCGGCGTTGACCACGGTGAACGGATCGCCGCGCAGGTGAGCGATTCCGGCGGGGATCAGGATCGGCAACCAGCACAGCGTCACAATTGCGACGACGAGCGCCAGCCCGCGCCCGTAGCGGTTGTGGCAGACTTGCGCGCGCTCGCGCCAGGGCGTCCCTGATGGCACAGCAGCGACCAATGCCGCGATGAAAGGCATTAACGGCACCAGCCCCATCGTCAGTTTTGCCAATGTGGCCGCGGCGCTAAGCAGTCCCACTACAAGCGCGGCACGCAGGGTGGGGCGGCGCGCAAAGCGGACACTCTGCCACACAGCAAGCACCATGAACAGCGCGGCGAAGGGGTCGGCTAGCGCTATCCGCTCGAAGAAGAACGCCAGCGGCAGCAGCGCATATGTGCCGAGCGCGAGCGCCCCGGCACCTGCGCCACCGAACGCCTGCCCGAGCGCGTATACGCCCGCGCCTGTCAGCAGCGAGGCGAGCGCGATCGCGGCGCGTGCAACCCACAGCGCGGTGATCGGCGGCAGTTCGAACACGCCGAGCCAGTAATAGAGTAGCAGCTTGCCGTTGGCGAAACGCCCCGGATGCTCCTCGAAGCTCCACACCACGCGCGCGCGCTGGACATGCGCGCCTTCGTCGATAAACGGTTCTTGCAGCGTGAGATTGTGCAGCCTGAGCGCGGCCATCGCCAGCAGCAGCGCCACGGCGAGCGCGAGGTGTCTGGACGGAGCAGGCGGCCTCATCACCGGAGCAGGCTCCCTAAAGTGGTGGTGTGGATAGAAACGAAGACGCGGGAGCTAAGTGCGGCTCCCGCGTGTTGAGGCGACGGTGGGAATCGAACCCACGATGAGGGTTTTGCAGACCCTTGCCTTACCACTTGGCGACGTCGCCATCACTATCCTCAACGCGGCACAGTATACACGAAACATCCTGCCCTGGCAAGGCAAAAAACAGCATTTCACGTGAAAAAACAAAGACCGGGAAGACTGCTCTCTTCCCGGTCAAAAATGTCGCGGAAAACGCGCTGGCGCTAGCTCAGATAGTCGCGCAGGTTGTGGGCCAGACGCGGGTGCCGCAGGCGCCGGAGCGCTTCTTTCTCTAGCTGGCGAATACGCTCGCGGCTAAGGCCGAATTTGTTCGCGATCTCTTCGAGCGTGTGCGGCTCGCCGCCGCCCAGTCCGAAGCGCAGCCGGAGAATGTGACTCTGGCGCGGGGTTAGCTCGCTGAGCACTTCCTCGATTGTTTCCTGCAGCAGATGCTGGGTCGCCGCCTCGACTGGGCTGGGCGAGTCCTGGTCTTCGATGAAATCGCCAAACTCGCTGTCCCCATCGTCCCCGACCGGGCGCTCCAGCGCGATTGCATGCTGGCTGGCGTCCATCATGCCGCGAATGCTTTCCGGCGGCAGTTCCATCTCTTTCGCAATTTCCTCGGGGGTGGGGCGGTGACCGAGCGTTTGCTCAAGGACTTGCGCGGTGCGGTACATCTGGCGGATGCGCTCTGTCATATGGAGCGGAATACGGATGGTGCGCGTCTTCTGCGCCAGCGCGCGGGTGATCGCCTGCCGAATCCACCACGTCGCGTAGGTGCTGAAGCGGTTGCCGCGATTGTAGTCGTACTTATCGACCGCACGCATCAGACCGACGTTGCCTTCCTGGATCAAGTCCGGAAACGGCAGCCCCTGGCCCATATAGCGCTTCGCAATGCTAACGACCAGGCGCGTGTTCGCCCGGCCAAGATGCTCGCGCGCCAGTTGCCCGTCCGCGATGACTTCCCGCAGCCCCTCGGCTTCGTCGGTGTCGTGATCGATCTCCGCCAGCCGGGCGAGCGCTTCTCGTCCGGCTTCTATGCGCTTGGCAAGCTCAATTTCTTCTTCGGCAGTGAGCAGCGGCTCTTGCGCCATCTGGCGGAAGTACAGGCCGACCGGGTCGTCAGCGGAGACGGCGTTGATATCCCCAACGCCGGGATCTTGCGCTTCTTCTTCGGCTTCTAGCTCGTTGTCATGCGACAACAGGTCGTCATCATCCACTGATTTCTTCTGTCGCAATTCGATCCCTAGTTCGTCCAATTCATCCAAGACCGCTTCGATTGCGTTTACGTCATCACTGTCTTCATCGAGCAACTCGAGCACATCCTCGAACGTCACATACCCACGCTGGTCTGCTCGGTTCATGAGTTCCTGAATCACCTGAATTACGTTGCCTCCTGGCGAGTCGCTGATTGAGACCACTCTTGCCATCCTCACGGTGCCTCGTGCGCCAAATCAGCTCGAAATTACTGAGGAGAACGTCATCAAATTATAGCATGAGTCAGGGGGATGTGGAAGACCGGAAAACCGATCCTGTTATTGTATACCGGCACTGGCCAAATTCGCTAAAAATCGTGTACGCCCCTTGAGGTTGGTGTTTGGTTTATGATTTGTTAACTCTCTGTTGCGCTGCATCGCCCGTCGGAGGAGTCTGGCGCGGGGGCATATCGCGTGGCGCCTCGGCGCGTGCAAAAAAGGCGCGGGCGGGCGCGCGGTTTAGATACCACACGACATACAGCGGCACGAGCACCATCAGCGGAAGCTGGCAGAGTAAGACGTTCCGTAGCGCGGACTGAATCTGCCCGCCAAATACAGGGTCGTCGGGCGCGGCCCATGCCTGGATGATGCGGAACAGGTTAATGGCAGTCAGCGCTAGCATCGCCCCGATCAGCGCCCAGCGGATGCGCGCCGGGCGGCCCAGCCATGCCAGCACGCAAAGCAGGATGATCACGGCTCCGGCGATGCCTTCGATTCCGGTCCACACGCTAACCTCGATGCCGCCAGGGATCAGCGCTTCGTCGGCGGTCGCCTCGAGCCGGTGAAAGAGCGCGGCTTCGAGCAGGGGGCGCACGCCGTATAACACAGCCACCGCGAGCAGCGCGAGCGTGACGCCAGGTGGGCGGCGGTGATTGGTTGGCCGGGTCATCGGCTCACCATTCCCATCCCTATCAGGCTAGAGGTTTTCTTCGGCGCGCCACTGCTCGATATCCTCAGCGTGTTCTTCCTCATGCCAGGCGGCGTTTTCCATAACCAAATAGCTGAGCGGCTCGCCTTCCATCCATGGGAAGCGGCGGTTATCGTCGAGCGTGCGGTTGTCCAGCGCCTCAATCGCCTGGATCAGATGTTTGTGCACCCCGTGGAAATCGTCCAGTACAGCGCGAAGCGATCGCCGGGCATTGACGTGATACTGCTTTTCATTCCACTCGTCTATGTCCTCGATCTCCATGATCTTCGGCGTGCGGCGGCGGTAGAGGTCCAGTCGCGACAAAACCGTGACGACTTCCGCTTCCCACGCGACCAGGTGACCCAGCGTGTCCTTGATCGACCAGATGCCGACCGCGCCCGGTCGCATCATCTGGTCCTCTGTCAACCCGTCCAGCGCGTCGAGCAGGCGCGCACGCGCAGCTTGCAGGTCAGCAATCAGGTCGGCTTTGGGCATCGGGATGGGCGCCTTTCACAGCAGCAGTGGTCGGCCAGCAATCTAGTGGGCATTATAGCATCGACGGCAGATTCTGCTCAACGGCTCCCAGGCGAACCGACCCCCTCGAAATTGGGGGTAGACACCGCGTTATTTGCGTATAATCTGACTGTTCGATGCTCGTTAACTTGCGTTGCTCCCCACGCTGACTGTGCCGCAGGCGCGCATCACCAGGACCCTCGACGGAGGAAGGACAGTGGACTCTATGGCAGTTGCAGAAGCCGAACAATCTAAACCCGTGAGCGAGAAATGGTACACGCTCCCGGTCGATGAGGCGATCGAGCGCCTACAAACCGACCCCGAGGCCGGGTTGAGCAGCGCCGAAGCGCAGGAGCGCCAGAGCCGCTATGGCAAGAATGAACTCCCCGCTGGCGAAAAGATCAGCCCTCTAAAGCTGCTGCTCGCGCAATTTACCAGCGTGATGGTGATCGTGCTGATCGTTGCCGCGGTCATCTCGCTGGTGATCGGCGATGCGACCGATGCGATTGTGATCCTGGCGATTGTCGTGCTCAATGCTGCCCTGGGGTTCTTCCAGGAATATCAGGCGGAGCAGGCGCTCGCAGCGCTTGGCGCAATGCAGACGCCCCACGTGCGCGTGCGGCGTAACGGGCACGTGCAGGAGATCGGCGCGGACGAACTGGTGCCCGGCGATATTGTGCTGGTCGAGGCCGGAGACCTGATTCCCGCTGACGGCCGCCTGCTTGAGTCGGCCAACCTACAGGTGGATGAAGCAGCGTTAACGGGCGAGTCGCTCGCGGTAGAGAAAACCAATGCCGTGCTACCCGATACCGATCCGCCGCCTGCGTTAGCTGACCAGCGCAATATTGTGTATATGGGCACGACCGTCACGTACGGGCGCGGAACGCTTGCCGTCGTGGCGACCGGTGTGAAAACCCAACTCGGGACGATCGCCTCGCTGTTGCAGGGGGTCGAGAAGGGGCGCACGCCGCTGCAAGAGCGCCTCGAAAAGATGGGTATCTACCTCGCCGCCGCGGCGCTGGCGGTCTGTGTGCTGGTCTTCGTCGTTGGCGTAATCCGTGGCGAAGACGTGCGCGAGATGCTGCTGACCGCCATCAGCCTCGCCGTCGCAGCGATCCCCGAAGGATTGCCCGCAGTCATCACAATCTCGCTGGCGCTCGGCGCGCGGCGCATGATCCGCCGCAATGCGCTGATTCGCAAGCTGCCTGCGGTCGAGACGCTCGGCTCGGTGTCGGTTATTTGCTCTGACAAGACCGGGACACTGACCCGCAACGAGATGACCGCGACCATGCTGGCGCTGCCGGGCCGCGATGACGTTCACGTGACGGGTGTCGGTTATGAGCCGGTGGGCCAGTTCTTCGAGAATGATCAAGAAGTCAACCCGGTAAACGACGATGTCTTGTGCCGGATACTTAAGGCGGCGGCGCTGAATACCGATGCCTATATCGAGCGCGTTCACGACGACGGGCCGTGGGGGATTGTCGGCGATACGACGGAAGGAGCGCTGCTCGTGGCAGCGCGCAAAGCTGGTTGGGGCCGGTCGGCGCTAGAAGATGACCTGCCGCGTGTCAGTGAGCTGCCGTTTAGCTCCGAGCGCAAAGCGATGACGACCATCCACGAGCCGCGCGGCAAGTTCGCGGCGCAGCTATTCGAAAACGCCAAGTATGTGTCCTTCACCAAAGGGGCGCCAGACCAACTACTGGCATGGGCCACTGAAGAGACCATGCCCGACGGACCGCGCCCGCTGGATGAGACGCGTCAAGAGGCGTGGCGCAAGCAGATCGACAAGATGGCGAATGAGGGCCTGCGTGTCCTGGCACTCGCCTATCGCCCGCTCGATACGCTGCCCGAAGATCCATCGCCCGAGACGCTTGAGCGCGATCTGACGCTGCTCGGCCTGGTCGGTATCGTGGACCCGCCGCGCAACGAGGCCAAGCGCGCGATCAAGGTCGCGGAAGAGGCGGGGATTCGCTCGGTGATGATCACCGGTGACCACAAGCTGACCGCGCAAGCGATCGCTCGGCAGCTAGGGCTTCTGTCTCAGGAAGGAGACGCGCTGACTGGCGTCGACCTCGACCGACTGAGCGAAAATGAGCTGCGCGAGACGGTCAAGGACGTGTCAGTGTATGCGCGTGTGACGCCGGAGCACAAGTTACGGATCGTCGAGGCGCTGCAATCGCACGGGCAGATCGTCGCGATGACTGGTGACGGCGTCAACGATGCGCCCGCACTCAAGCAGGCGAACATCGGCGTCGCGATGGGTATTACCGGCACGGACGTCAGCCAGAACGCGGCGGATATGGTCCTGACCGATGACAACTTCGCGACTATCGTGGCGGCAGTTGAAGAAGGCCGCACTATCTACGACAACATTCGCAAGTTTATCCGCTATCTGCTCGCGACCAACACCGGCGAGATCATCACCATGTTCCTCGCGCTGTTGATCGGGTTGCGCGTGCCGCTGCTGGCAATCCAGATTCTGTGGATTAACCTGGTGACCGATGGCTTGCCCGCAGTCGCGCTGGGGTTTGAACCGGGCGAGGCAGACGTGATGAAGCGCAAGCCGCGCCCGCCTCGTGAGAGCATTTTCGCGCAGGGCGTGGGGCGGCATGTGATCTGGGTCGGAATCTGGCTCGGTATCGTCACGCTGATCGGCTATGTCTGGGCGCTGAACCGCTACCCGGGCGGCGCGATGGACCCGACGGACGAAGGGCTGCTGAGCGGGCGGACGGTCGCGTTTATGATCCTGGCGCTGTCGCAGGTGGCGCATGTGTCCGCCATCCACGGGGGCGACGCGTCATTCTGGCAGGCGCCGCTGACGAAGAACCGTCTGCTGTTTGGCGCTGTGGTCTTGACGGCTGCGCTGCAGTTCCTGGTCGTGTATACCTCGTTTGGCAACACTGTCTTCGAGACGACACCGCTGGATACTACCGAACTGATCGTGGCGATTGTGCTGGCGAGCTCGGTGTTCTTCGCGGTCGAGGTCGAGAAATACTTCCGCCGTCACCGCACCGAGGGGCAGGCCGCGAGCTGATACGACCTGCACAGTTCGTGTTGTGGACCGGGCGGCTGCGTGATGTGGCCGCCCGTTTTTTGTCCGCAGCGCCCGGCGCGGCGCGTGGTCGCAATCAGAATTTGCGCTAGACTCAAGCGCATCGGCAAACCACGCAGGAGAATAAGCAGAATGACCCGCAAGGTTGATCCGGTCTCGACTGGTCGCCCGCACATTCCGGGCTATGGGATTCCAACGCACACCGAAGGTTTGCTGCCGTGGTCGTTCGCGCTAGAGCGGTTGGAGAAAGCGCGCAACTACTGGGTTGCGACGACACGTCCCGATGGTCGCCCGCACACCGTCCCGGTATGGGGCGTGCTGGTTGATGGCGTGGTGTACTTCGGCGGCGGACCGCAGACAGTCTGGCAGCGCAATCTCTCGCGCGATCCGCGTGTCGTCGTGCACCTCGAAAGCGGCGACGAGGTCGTCATCCTGGAAGGCACGGCAGAGCGCCACACCGAGGACAACACGCCCGCCGACGTGTTGTCCCGGATTGACGACGTCTATGAGGCGAAATACGACATGCGACACGGCACGCCGGTGTGGGAGTTGATTCCTCGCGTGGGGTTTGCGTGGTCGCGCTTCCCCGACGACACGACCCGTTGGACGTTTAGCGGCTAGCGCGGCTCGCCGCGTGAGAGATGCTGATAGGGTGATCCAGCACGCACGATGAAGAAGAAACTAAGGGGTATGAAGCGCCAGGTCATCCGGCTGGACCTGGACCTGTATCGGGTGCGCGTGCAGCTGCCGGATTTCCCTGACATGTCGCTCAGCGTGATCGACCTGTGGCCCGAGAAGGTCGAGCAAAGCATCCTCTTTGTGCATGGCTATGCCGGGTGCGCCGAGACGTGGGAGTACCAGGCGAATCACTTCGCGCGCGATTATCGCGTGATCGTGCCGGACCTGCGCGGCCACGGCCAGAGCGACGCACCCTATTCTCAATACACGATGGACGAAGTGCTCGCCGATCTTGAAGCGGTCGTCGAGCGGCTGGCGTTGCCCGAACGCTTCACCCTGGTGGGGCACTCGTTTGGCGGCGCGATCTGCATCGAGTACGCGCACAAATTCCCGCAGCGCGTCGAAAAGCTGGCGCTGCTGGCTACCGCGGGCGAGTATCCACTGCCGCGCCTGGTGCGGTGGGCGCTGCGCGTCCCGCCCGCGCTGTACCGGGCGCTATGGCAGTATCGCCCCATGTGGAACGCCGAGATTCACGTCATGCGGCGTATGATGATCAACAACATGCAGCGCTGGCGTGGGTGGTCGCTGTTGCGCGGGCTCACGATGCCGACGCTGGTGATCACGGGCGAGCGCGACAATTACTTCCCGCGTCAGGTGTACGAAGACCTCGGCAAGTCCATCCCTGGCGCCGAGATCGTGGATGTCGGCTCGGCCAAGCACAAAGTCCAGCTTGAACGGCATCATGCCGTCAATCGCGCGCTGGACCGCTTCATACGCGATAATCGTGGTGGCTCCTGGCGCGATCGCGGCACGGTATCTCGCCTCACCGAGCAGCGACCCTGGCTCTCGAATTATGGAAACGATACGCCCTATACGATTCCGCTTCCCCGGCGGCCTCTGCACTCGTTTCTGGAAAGTGCGGCGGAGTCAGTCCCGCGCAGCGTGGCAACCCTGTACTATGGCAAGGCGCTGACGTACCAGCAGCTTAACGCTCAGGTGAACCAGTTCGCGCACGCGTTGCGGAAGCACGGGCTGCAGCCGGGTGATCGCGTGCTGCTCGCGCTCCCGAACGTGCCGCAGTTCGTCATCGCGTTCTATGCGGCGCTGAAGATCGGCTGCTGCGCGGTGCTGCCCAACCCCGATGCGGGCGACGCGGGGATTGTCGAGCAGGCACAGCAGACGCAGGCGCGCGTCGCGGTGCTGCTGACGTCCGATCTGAGGCGGGCACAGGCGCTTGTCGAGGCACAGGCAGTCGAAACAGTCGTCTTTGCGAACATCCGCCCACTGATGCGCCGCGCCGAGTACCGGCATCTGATGCGCCAGTTGGGGCATGACGCGCCCGGTTCGCGCAGCGGCAAGGGCGCCGCCGGGTTGGGGCGGTCGATGGGCGCGATGATGCACAGCCAGCCCGTCACCAACCTCGAACTACCCATTTCCGCCCAGGAAGTTGCGGTAATCGCCTATACCAGCGGCACGAGCGACGCGCCAAAGGGCGTCTGCCTGACCCACACGAACCTTGTCGCCAACACGCTGCAAAACCGCCACTGGTATCCAGAGCTGCGCTATGGGCGCGAGGTCTTCCTCAGCGCGCTGCCGCTGCTGCACGCCTACGGCATGACGAGCGGGATGAATGTCCCGATTGCTCTCGGCGCGCAGATGATCCTGATCCCGATAAGCGACGCCGCGCTGGTTTTGCACCACATCCGCCTCTATCAGCCGACCGTATTCCCCGGCGTGCCGTCGCTGTACACGGCGATCAACCACGCGGAAAACGTGCGCGCCTATGGTCTGTCATCGATCGCGGCATGCACCAGTGGCTCCGCGCCGCTGCCGGTGGAAGTGCAGGAAGAGTTCGAGAAGCTGACACGTGGGCGGTTGCTCGAGGGTTATGGCCTGACGGAAGCCTCGCCGGTGACCCATGCAAACCCGTTGGCAGGCATGCGCAAGACGGGCTCTGTGGGCGTTCCGCTCGCCAACACTGACGCCAAGATCGTCAGCTTGACCACCGGTGAGGATTTGCCAGAGGACACGATTGGCGAGCTGGCGGTGCGCGGCCCGCAGGTGATGCAGGGCTATTGGAACGGCGCTGCGCAATCCCGCCAGGATACAACGCTGTGCGACGGCTGGCTGTTGACTGGCGACCTTGCGACAATGGATCAGGACGGATACTTCCAAGTGCTCGGGCGCAAGCGTGACACGATCGTGGTTGACGGGCAGCCGGTATATCCGCGTGATATCGAGGAGTTAATTTACGAGCATCCGAAAGTGCTGGAGGTCGCTGTGGTCGGCGTGGACGACCCGGTGAGCGGCCAGCGACCGAAAGCGTTTGTCGTGCCAGGGCCGGACACCGCGCCGACTGAAGATGAACTGCTTGACCTGTGCCAGCGCCGCCTGGAGCCGCGCGCTGTGCCGGTGGCGATTGAGCTGTGCGACGCGCTGCCCCGGTCCCATATCGGCAAAGTCATCCGGCGGCATCTGGGCACGTGCGATAAGGAGGCAGAGGGCGCATGAGCGGGCGGATTGCGCTGGTGTTGGGCGGCGGTGGCAGCCGCGGCCTTGCGCACATCGGCGTGCTGCAAGTGTTGATTCGCGAGCGCATCCCGATTGATCTGGTTGTCGGCACGAGTATGGGGGCGATCATCGGCGCGCTGCATGCGGCTGGCCTCAGCCCAGAGGAAATGGTCGACAAGGTCCAGGCGTTGCAGGGCAGCCAATTGGTCTCGCTCAACCATTTATTCAGCGCTCGGTCGCGCCAGCGCACGCTGGAAGAATGGCTAGAAGCGAATCTTCCGGTTACATCCTTCGAGGAGCTGCGCTGCCCGCTGACTGTCGTCGCGGTCGATGTCGTAGAAGGCGAGGAAATCACGATTGATGAGGGGCCGCTTGTATCTGCGCTGCTCGCCAGCAGCGCGGTGCCGGGAATGTTTCCCCCCGTGCGTCGTGGCGATCAGTTGCTGGCCGATGGCGGGGTGATCGACAGCCTCTCGACACACATCGGCTACCAGCTTGGCGCGGAAAAGGTTATCGCGGTCGATGTCTATCCGCCCCTGGAGAGCGAGAACCTGTGGGTTGATCCGCTGCTGGCGATGACAGGGCTGGACCTGCCTTTTGGGCTGCTCGGTAGCGTGCAGGAGAACACACCTGGGATTGTTGCGTCGCTCTGGCGCTCGTCCCGCGTGATGGCGTGGCATCTGCACACCTCGCGACTGGCGACCCACGCGCCGGATGTGCTGCTACGTCCGGCAGTGGAGAAGCTCGGATCGTTCGATTTCAAAGATATTGAGAGTCCGGTGCAGGCGGGCGTGGAAGAAGCTGAGCGTGCACTTTCGGCGCTGCAAGCGTTGTGCAGCGGGCGTTGATATTTGCCCTCTGACGCTATTGCATGACGTGCGGGCGGGTCATCTGATATAATTTTGAACACATGCGCGCAACAGCGTTGCGCATAGTCATCGACCACCAGCGGTGCGCACGCGACACGCATATGAACCATTGGGCCGGTCACATTGTAAGTTCTATAACGTAGATGGACACAATCATGCCAGAAACGACGCTCTCTCCAACGGATGGGGAGTTAATCCAACGCCTGCAAAACGCGGACCTCGATGCGCTTGGTCAACTTTTCGAACGGCACCGCGCGCGCGTTTACCGGACGGCGCTCGCAATCGTGCGCGATCCGGCGGTCGCTGAAGATATCTTGCAGGATTGCTTTCTGAAAGTGTATGTCAACGCCAAGCGGATCGATCCCAGCCGCCCGCTTGCGCCGTGGCTGTACCGTGTGACGGTCAACTTAAGTTACACGTGGCTGTCGCGCCGGAAGGGGCACCGCGCGCCATTTGACGACGCCATCGATCAGGTGATCAGCCCGATGCGTCACGCGCCGGATCGCCTCGCTGAGCAGACGGAAACACGGCAAAAAGTTCGCCGCGCAATTGGCGATCTGAGCCTGGATCAGCGCGTGGTTGTCGTGCTGTACTATCTGAACGGATTAGGTTTGCAGGATATCGCCGAGATTCTTGACTTGCCGGTTGGAACAGTGAAATCACGCTTGTACTATGCGCGGGAGAATCTTCGCGGGACGTTAGGCGCAAATACAAGCTGGCTTTCTGAGGGAGCGCATGGGTATCTCTAGTGTTGTGAGAAGTTGGCTGTGGCGCGTGGGGATTGGCGCGCCGCCGCAGGACACCTTACTCGACTGGTGGATCACGGACGCTTTGACCGATGAAGCGCAGGTTCCCGTGCCGCCCGGCGCGTGGAATCGGCTCCGCATGGCGATTGCCGAGCGCAAGCTTGTGGACGGGTACGGGATGTGGGTGCTCGATCAGACGCCGCACGATCCGCCCGACTCCATCCCTTCGACGCTGTCCGACGCGCAGTTGGCGCGCGCGCTCCATGTTCACAACTTCTGCCAGGCGCAGCGGCGCGGGTGGGCCGTCGGTCATCCCTCGCTAGGGGGAATCTGCCCAACCTTTATCGCCGCGTTCATCTTTTGACGGTCACCCATCAAATGAAAAGCCGCTCCTCGGACTAAGGGGCGGTTTGCTTCAACGTGCTTCGCTCGCTTCGGCTTCGCGGAGATGCAGTTGCGTGCGGTGAGCCCGCACCTGCACCAGCGTCAACCCCAGCGCGTCGACCAACTCATCCGCGCGTCCTGTGCCCGCATCACCTGCTACCAAGTCTGCCAGGATGATTCCATCTTCGGCGATCGCCAACTCGCGGATCAGCGGGCGGAGATTGTAGCGCTTGCCGTTATGTCGCACGCGCTCGATCTGCTTGGCGGCAAGCAAGTCTGAGACACGCGCTTCCAGCGTTTCACGGTCGAGCGCCGGATCGAGCGGCGTGAGCGTGTACTCCGCGTGCGTCACAAGAGTAGGGAGCGCCGCCTGGCGGATCGGGACTTCCTTGATCGCGCGGATAGTCAGCCCCCGCGGGCTGGTGGCCTGAAGTTGTGCGATCCACGTGTCGAGCGGCGCGAGCCGCGCGCTGAGCCACACGTCCAGAATCTCGCTCTCGCTGCTCACGCCGATGGGCAGCGCCGCCGCGAACTGCATGCGCGGTCGCGGGTTAAAGCCCTGAGAATATTCGAGCGGCGCTTCGGCGCGGCGCAGAACACGCTCCCACGTGCGCGCGAGGTCGTGATGGCCGACATAGCGCAGCGGGCCATCCTGGCCGAACTGAATTCGGATGCGTTGTTGGGTGAGCGGTTGGTTCATGCAAACGATTATACCAGCCGAATCGGGCGTGTCACCGGGGCGGGTAGTGACGCCTGTGGATGCCTGGTATACTCGCCCGGAAGTTGTTCAAGACGTGTTTAGAATTTCTCACTCGCGGCGCAACGATTTTGTGGATAGGGTGTTAGTACGCATGACCGGGCCAGATGCGCAGGCCACGCGCGATTATGACACGGCGGATGACGCCCA
>CAZVCM010000010.1:1110-31088 GCA_964626105.1 uncultured Thermoflexus sp. | reverse complement strand
GTACATCAATGACCTCTACTTCACAACCGATCGCCACTTCTTTGGCCCGAAAGACCCCACCCAGCCGATGTATCTCATGGGCGCAGACAAATCGGGCCGCGATGTGCTCAGCCGCTTGATCTACAGCACGCGCATCTCCTTGAGCGTCGGCCTGGTGGGCGTTGTCATCAGCCTGATCCTGGGGATTGTGCTGGGTGGCCTGTCCGGCTTGATCGGGGGATGGGTCGATAATGTCGTTCAACGCATCATCGAGATTGTCATGTCCGTGCCCGACTTGCCGATCATGCTGGCAATTGCGGCCTCTGTGCCGCTTGATTGGTCTGTCGTGCAGGTGTACTTCATCATCACGATCTTGATCGCATTGCGCAGTTGGACGGGCTTGGCGCGCGTGGTTCGATCCAAGTTCTTATCGCTGCGCGAGGATGATTTCATCCTGGCAGCAAGGCTCGATGGAGCGCCGCAAAGACGGCTCATCTTCCGGCATATGCTGCCCAGCTTCTACAGCCACATCATCGCCTCGATGACGTTGTCGTTGCCCGGGATGATTATCGGAGAAACAGCGCTAAGCTTCCTGGGGCTGGGCTTGCGACCGCCAGCCGTCAGTTGGGGCGTCATGCTGCAAGAAACCCAACGCGTCGCCGTGCTTGCCCTGTATCCCTGGCTGTTATGGCCTGCAGTGGCAGTCATTATCATTGTGTTGGCGTTCAACTTCCTGGGGGATGGCTTACGTGATGCGGCAGATCCGTACTAGAAGCGAGACACGACATGGCTGAACCTTTGCTCGAAGTATCCGACCTGAAAATACACTTCTTCACCGACGAAGGCGTTGTTAAAGCCGTTGATGGCGTTGATTTGACGATCGAACGGGGAAAAACGCTGTGTCTGGTGGGCGAAAGCGGCTGTGGCAAAAGCGTCACCAGCCGGGCATTCATGCAGATCGTCCGCAAGCCCGGCAGGATCGTTTCGGGCGAAATGCTGCTGCACCGCACAGGCGACAATAACCAGGAAGAGATCATTGATCTGGCGAAACTCGATCCAAAGGGGGAGCTCATCCGCGATATCCGGGGGAAGGAAATTGCGATGATCTTCCAGGAGCCGATGACCTCGCTTAGTTTGATGCACACCATCGGCGACCAGATCATCGAGATGGTGCAGCTTCACACCAACGCCTCAAAACAAGAGGCGAGGGAACGGGCCATCGAGATGTTGCAGCGCGTGGGCATCCCCAAGCCAGAACGCCTGATCGATGAATATCCGTTCCGCTTGAGTGGTGGGATGCGCCAGCGTGCCATGATCGCGATGGCCCTGTCGTGCAACCCGAAGCTGCTCATCGCCGACGAGCCAACCACCGCGCTGGATGTTACGACACAGGCCCAAATCCTGGATTTGATGCGCGAACTTCAGAGCGACTACGGGATGGCGTTGCTGTTTATCACGCATGACCTGGGCATCGTCGCCGAGATCGCCGATGACGTCGCCGTGATGTATTTGGGGCGGATCGTCGAGCGCAGCGATGTCTATACTATTTTCAATGAGCCGCAACATCCGTATACTCAGGCCCTGCTCCATTCGATCCCGAAGATCGCGATGCGGCGCGATGACCTGGTTCCGATCAAAGGTATGGTGCCGAGCCCGTTTCGGCGGCCATCTGGATGTCACTTCCATCCACGGTGCGCGCAGCGTTTCGATCTGTGCAACCAGATTGAACCAGTGAATACGTACCTGAACGAAGACCACCAGGTACGCTGCCTGTTGTATGAGGACGTCGCTGAACGTGACCCGAATTCAGAGGTTGTTTCCCATGGCTGAACAACGCGCAATAACCGAACAAAGCGGAGAGCATCTGCGCGCGCTCGAAAACCCTAACAACCTGCTGGAGATTCGCGGGTTAAAGATGCACTTCCCCATCTCAGAGGGGCTATTCTCGCGCGTCGTGGGATACACCAAAGCCGTCGACGATGTGAGCTTTGATATCCGCGCAGGCGAGACACTCGGCCTGGTGGGAGAAAGCGGCTGTGGAAAGACGACGGTCGGGCGCTGTATTGTCCGCGCTTACGAACCCACCGCAGGGACAATTCTATATAACAACACGGTTGATCCAGACAACGCGCAAGGCGGTTCCTGGAGTAGCGCCACCCCGGCATCCACCACACCAGCAGTCCGTGGTGTTGATCTGGCTGCGCTAGACGAGCGGGAACTCATCCCCTACCACCACGAAATACGGTTGATCTTTCAGGACCCGTATTCGTCCTTGAACCCCCGCATGACCGTTTTTGAGAACATCACCGAAGCGCTGAAAAATCGTGGTGGGATCTCGCGCCATGCGATGAAAGAGCGCGCAGGCTATTTGCTTAAGCGCGTGGGGCTCCGGCCCGAATACATGGTACGCTACCCGCACGCCTTCAGCGGCGGCGAGCGTCAGCGCGTCGGTATTGCGCGCGCCCTGATCACCAATCCTCGCCTGATTGTGGCAGACGAAGCGGTGTCCGCTCTGGACGTGTCGGTACGCGCACAAATCCTGAACTTGATGGAAGAGTTGCAGAGCGACTTTAAGCTGACATATCTGTTCATTTCGCACGACCTGAGCGTGATTCGCCATATCTGCGATCGTGTGATTGTCATGTATGTCGGCAAAGTGGTGGAGATCGCCGAAGGTCTTGATACTTACACCAATCCAAAACATCCCTACACCGAAGCGCTGATGTCCGCCGTGCCGATCTCTAACCCTCATCAGCGCAAGCGCAGCGAACGAATCCGGCTGCAAGGTGAGGTGGCGGACCCTTCGAACCCGCCATCAGGATGCTATTTCCATCCACGTTGTGCCTACGCCAAGGAGCGCTGCAAAACCGAAACGCCCGCGCTCCGAGATTTCGGGAACGGGCATTTCGCAGCGTGTCACTTCGCAGAGGAGCTGCAATTGCGGGGTGCGGTGATGGATTAGGGGCGCCAGTGGCAAGCGCGTTTTCTCAATCCAGCAGCGCTTGATACGTGAGCGCTTTGACCGTCGCAAACACTGGGTAAATCCAGAAGGGATCGAGCTGGTAGCAGACGGTGCCCACCAGCTCGTATTGTGGATCGACCCAGAGCAGCGTGCCCGATCCGCCGTCTTTCCAATATTCCCCATTGGCGCAGGGCGTCCCTGCCAGACCGCGATCCATCAGCGTATGAACGCCCAGACCGTGTCCATAGCCATAGATCGGCCTCGCGCCGGGAAAACCATACGGAATCAGGTCGTGCGGCAGATGATTGGTCGTCATCAGGTCGACCGTGGTGGGCGCGAGTAGGCGGGTTCCATTTAGCGTGCCACGCCGGAAAAGTAGCATCCCGAGCCTGTGAATATCGAGCGCGGTGGAAACGAGCCCGTAACCGCCCGGCGTCCATGTTCCTGGCGGCATGAGCCCGTCCGGCACGTAGTGGATGCTATGCTCGGGCGCTTCGATCAGGGTCAGACCCTTGTCCTCGGTCGCCGTATAAAATGCGCTGAAGCGGTCAAGCTTCGCCTGACTGACGACATACCCCGTGTCCGCCATACCCAGCGGTTCGAAAATCTGTTTCTGCAAAAAATCCGCGTAGCGCTGTCCTGAAACGATCTCGACCAGACGCGCCAGGACTTCGAATGACGCGCCGTAACGCCATAGGGTGCCGGGCTGCGCGACCAGCGGTACCTGTGCAATCGCTTCCACTACCTCCGCCAGCGAGGCTGACGTTTGTTGACAGCGAGTAATCGCCTCGCGCATGATGGCTTCAGGAGGTTCTTTTGCGCCGCCAAAGCCTGACGCGATCCCCCCGCTATGCGACAAGAGCTGCCGAATCGTCAGCGGGAGTTGCTGGTCAGCCAAGCGCGGCGTATCGCCATCCATCCCAGCGTACACGGGTGTCGAGCGGAATGCGGGAATAAAGTCCGCCACAGGCTGGTCCAGCGCAAGCTCGCCGCGCTCGTAACACATCAGCGTCGCTACTGCCGTAATCACTTTGGTGACAGACCACAGGCGGATCAGAGTATCGGGCTGCATCGGCTGCTGCGTGGACAGATTGGCGAAACCGTGGCCCTTCGCGTGAAAGGTGCGGTCAGAGCGCGACAGCACAACCGTCACACCCGCGAGCTTGCCAGTATCAACGTAGCGTTGTAGCGCGCGGTCCAGATAGGCCAACCGATCGGACGAGACGCCCACATCATCAGGAGATACTGTTTGCATGATAGGCCACCCTTTCACCGCCATCGGATACCCGGACACACGCATTAATCGTAATCCCACGGCAGCGTTGACGCCAGCCATCGCTTTCTCTCAGAGCACTTGACGACGCTCGGTCGGCGCAGCCTTCTCCACTATCGCCCAAGAACGCCTGGGGCTATACTCGAGCCACTAACAACACTGCTCTCACCCATTGGCGAGTGGCATAAATTACTTAAGGTGATAATCCTCTCCACATCTCTATCAAACCTTCTTGGAGCGCCTCATGGAATTCAAGACGATCATCGAACCATTCCGTATCAAAGTTGTTGAGCCGATCCGGCGGACTACGCGTGCGGAGCGTGCCGACGCGCTTGAAGCGGCAGGGTACAATCTGTTTCTGCTCAAAGCAGAGGATGTGCTGATCGATTTGCTAACGGACTCCGGCACCGGCGCGATGTCGTCACGCCAGATGGCGGGCATGATGCTGGGCGACGAATCGTACGCGGGCGCTAGCTCGTTTTACAAGTTTGAGGCAGCGGTTCGAGACATTACCGGGTTCAATCATGTGATCCCTACCCACCAGGGACGCGCCGCCGAGCGCGTGCTGTTTGGCTCCGTGCTAGAGCCAGGCGAGATTGTGCTGAACAACACGCATTTTGATACGACGCGCGCCAACGTCGAAAAGCAGCGTGCGATTGCGCGCGACATTCCCGTTCCCGAAGGCATCCAGCCCGCCCTGGTGCATCCTTTTAAGGGCAACATGGATCTTGGAGCGCTTGAACGGCTGCTGAGAGAAGAAGGGCCGCGTATTCGCCTGGTCATGCTCACGGTGACAAACAACTCAGGCGGCGGACAGCCAGTCAGCATGGAGAACATCCGCGCCGTGAGTCGCCTTTGCCGCGAGCACAACAAGCCGTTCTTCTTCGACGCGTGCCGCTTTGCCGAGAATGCCTGGTTCATCAAGCAGCGCGAGCCAGGGTACGCTGACAAGACACCGCTGGAAATCGCGCGTGAGATGTTTAGCTACGCTGACGGCTGCACAATGAGCGCGAAAAAAGACGGAATGGCGAACATCGGCGGATTCCTGGCGCTCAACGACGACCATTGGGCGCAGCAGTGCAAGAACACCCTCATTCTGACCGAGGGTTTTGTCACATATGGCGGGCTGGCCGGTTACGATCTTGAAGCGATTGCTGCGGGGCTGTACGAAGCCCTGCATGAGGACTATCTTCGCTACCGCATCCGCTCCGTCGAATACCTGGGCGAGATTCTGACGCAGGCAGGCATCCCGATTGTTCAGCCCACCGGCGGGCACGCCGTCTACGTCGACGCGAAAACGTTTCTGCCGCACATTCCGCCGCACGAATACCCCGCCTGGGCGCTATCACTCGTGCTATATCTGGTAGGCGGCATCCGTTCGGTCGAGGTCGGCACGGTGATGTTTGGTCGCCAGCCTGACGGAAGCGAACAACCGGCGGCGATGGAGCTGGTGCGTCTGGCGTTTCCGCGGCGCGTCTATACGCAGAGCCATGTGGATTATGTCGCGGAAGTGCTGCTCCACATCCAAAGCTTGCGCGACCGGATCCGGGGCGTGCGAATCGTGGATGAGCCGCCCGTGTTACGGCATTTCAGCGCGCGCTTCGCCCCCGCGCACGATGTGTTGATCGGCAACTAGAGCGGGCGTATCTCCCTACAGAATGGCGCCGGTCACGCTCGGAGCGTGGCCGGTGCGTTGCCACTGTTAGCGACGTGCGCGCCGTGAAGAAGGACATCCCCATGCCCGAACCGGGTACTACGAGTGCGTCACCGTCTTCGTTCTAAAAAGCGGCAAAGCCAACAAGCAGGCCCACGCGCCTCAGAATGTGCGTACCGTCTTGGCTTCCTCGGCGTGTGGACCATCAACCTTACGCTGTCATATGTTGCAGTTTGCGCTGCGCGGTGTACAGGCGGTTGTACAGCCCGCCAATCGACACCAACTCCTGATGTGTTCCAGATTCCGCGATCTGCGTTGATTCGAGCACAATGATCTTGTCTGCATTGCGTACGGTGGACAGCCGGTGCGCGATGATGATCGTCGTCTTGCCTTCCATCAGCCGCTCGAGCGCTTCCTGGATCAGCAACTCCGTTTCGGTGTCCACCGACGAGGTCGCTTCATCCAGGATCAGCACCGGCGCGTTCTTCAGCACTGCGCGCGCGATCGACAAGCGCTGCTTCTGACCGCCGGAGAGCTTCACGCCGCGCTCGCCGATTAGCGTATCATAGCCGTCAGGCAACTCGCGGATGAACGCGTCCGCGTTCGCCACCTGCGCGGCGTGGATGATGTCTGCCTCGCTCGCTTCGGGATTCCCGAACTGGATGTTCTCGCGCACCGTCCCGTGAAACAGGAATACATCCTGCAGCACGATGCTGATCTGCTGGCGCAGGCTCTCTAGCTCAAGATCGCGCGTGTCGATGCCGTCCAGCCGCACCGCGCCCGCCACCGGATCGTAGAAGCGCGGGATCAGGCTCACCAGGGTGGACTTCCCAACACCCGTTGGCCCCACCAGCGCAACCATCTGCCCCGCGCCGATCTCGATGTTGATGTTCTCCAGCACCATATCGCCAGCGGTATATGCGAAGCTGACGTTCTCGAACACGATCTCACCCCGCGCGCGCTTGGCCAGGCGAATCGCATCCGGATGCTCCTTAATCTCCGGGCTTTCTTGCAGCAGCTCATCCACCCGGTCGGCGCTGGCGAGGGCTTCCTGAATGCGCTCCCATGCGTCGCTCAGCACGCGGATCGGGGTGTAGAGCAGTTCCAGGTAGAGGAAGAACGCGACCAGGTCAGCCACCGGCAGCGCGCCATCGTTGACCAGCATCCCGCCGAAGTAGATCACGACGAGCACCCCCAACGACGATGTGAAATCGACCAGCGGCTGGAAGATCGCCATCATCTTCAGCGCGTAGAGCAGCGAGCGACGGTAGTTGTCGATACCGAGTGAGATGCGCTGCGCTTCAGCATCCTCACGCGTGAACGCCTTGATCTCGCGGATGCCGGAAATGTTGTCGTTGAGCGTGGCGTTCAGCTGGCCAAGCTCCGCCTGCCGCCGCCGGAAGGCCGGGCGCACCTTTTTTGCGTACCCGCGCATGACCAGGATCACGAACGGCACCGGGATCAGGCTTAGCAACCCGAGCTTCCAGTTCATCAACATCAGCATCGTGCCAACGCCCACCAGCGTCAGAATGTTCACGATGATGTCCGGCACAGCATGCGCGATGAGCATCTCGAACAGATCAGTGTCGTTGACAATGCGGGACATCATCTGACCGGTCTGCTTGTCCTCATAGAAACGTAGCGAAAGCCGCTGGACGTGCTGGTACACATGCTTGCGCACGTCCGCCACCACGCCCCACCCGGCGATGTGCGCCATGTAGCTGCGTAGGAACTGCAGCACGCCTTTCGCAACCAGCGCGAAAGCGGTGAGGATCGTCAGGCGTGCGACGTACCCCATCGTGCCGGAGTCGATCGGTTGCTCTGTCACCGCTGAAATCAGCGATCGGATCACCCAGGGGACGAGCAGTTGTACGCCGACCAGCAGCACCATGCTGATTACCGTAATCACGAGTTGGGTTGTGTAGTTGCGCGCAAAATGGAATACGAGGGTGAATGCTCTCATGCGATCTTCTGAAGGTGCCTCAACGTGTATGCAGACAAGTGGCCCGACGCCGAGCCACAGATAGGTATGATTATAACCACCAATTACGGTCCGGTCGGCTCCTTTTCTGCCGGACGGTGGCAAATGACGAGTAAACCAGCCGGGCGCGCAGTTGGGTATGCAAAGCCCCTACCCGGATGCAGGTAGGGGCTTGATCGTTCATCGTGCGGCGCGGTCAGTTGCTGTCACGATCACTGTCTCTGCCTCGGCCTCGGCCACGTCCTCGACCGCGCCCGCGCCCGTCGTCCGGGTCGTCCTCGCCATGCGTGGCGACGAGATAGTCGATCAGCACCGCGCGCTCGGCTGCGGACAGTTGCGCGCCGTACGAGATCATGCGATCGACGATCGCGGTCCAGTCCTCTCGATCTTCGTCCTCGTCGTCAATCCGCGCCCGCGTATGGCAGACCGTACAGCGCGTATTGATCAGCGCCTCGCCATCGAGCAAGTCGGGCGGCGGCGCGGCGGACTCTTCTCTTCATCGGCTTGAGAGGTATTCAACCACCACGTCGCGCTCCTCGGGCGTCAACTGCGCGCCGTTGGAGATCATGCGGTCGACGGTGGCTTCCCATTCTTCAGGGGACTTCTCGGCCATGTCGATCCGCTCGCGCGTGTGGCAGACCGTGCAGCGCTCATTGACGAGCTCGTCGCCATGCGCGGCAGACATGTCATCCGCGCCAGCCTCGTCAGCCGCTTCGTCGTCAGACATCGCGCCCTCGTCTTCCATCGGCGCCGTATCACCTATCATGTCGAAGAAGTCGAACCGCTGGATCTCGAACGATTCGGCGGGCGGGTCAGAGCCAATCTCGCTGAACTTCGCGTGCGTGACATAGACGATGCCGCCCGGATCGCGCACCGCGAGCGTGGTGGGAGCAAGCGCGCTCTGCGTCTCCTGGCGAGCAGCGACGATGGCGCTCTCCCAGTCATCCTCGCTGCGCAGCACCACTACCTCGCGCGCCTGGGCGCCGTCGACGCTTGCCACGGCGAAGAGGCGCATGCCATCATCCGCCAGCACCATGCCGTCAATTGAGACCGACGCGTCGAGCGCGACCTGTGAGAACGACTCAGGATCATCGAGCGGCACTTTGTAGAGCGAGCCTGTGCCCGCAACCGCAACCAGTAGATAGTTCCCTTCCGGGTGGTAGTCAATGCCGTTCAGCCCGAAGCCCTCGACGGCAAACTCGTCTGAGGAAAGGAAGATTTCGCCGTTCCCTTCCGGATCGACCCGGTAGATCACGCCGCTGAAGCTGGTGGTAAAGTACGCGTTCCCTTCAGCGTCCACCGTGACATCGTTGGCGAAGTCACGCCCAGGGTCAAGGTCGGTCAGGTCGGTGAAGAACAGTTCCTCGCCGGTGTCCAGGTCATACGCAGCCAGCGCCGCCGAGCCCGGGGCTTCGGGGTCCTGCGTGGCGCTGAAGTCCGGCATGGTTGCCAGGACGCGATTCCGCTCTGCGTCCACATGCACGCCGGTGCTTGCCAAACCCTCGTGACCTTCGCCAAGCTGCGTAACCGTTCCGTCATCCGCGACGGTGAACACACCGCCCTCGGTCAGTGAGCCGGTGACAAACACGCCGCGCTCAGCGTCCCAGTCAATCCCTTCCGGATGCAAGCCGGGATGCGCGGCGAGGACCATATCGGGCAGGTCGCCCTCTTGCGCGTAGAGCGCTAGCGGCAAGGCTAGCGTCACAAGCAACACACTCGCGATCAGAATTCGCTTCAACATTGGGGCAATCTCCTGGCATCTAACAATACGGGGGGTAGAGATTTTGGCGGCAATGATGATCGCGCGCCCGGTCCGCGCCGAGGCACATGGGGAATCTTAGCACATGTAATCGCCTAGTGGCACGCTTACCAGGACAATCTTCCCACACGCGCCGCCAGGCGAGCCGAATCAAAAGGCCGCCTGAAAGACTCAAGCGGCCTTGGCGAAATGAGACAAGATGCGATTATTCGCCGAGCGTCATCGCGAACCAGTCCGCGGTGGTGGCGATCACCTTTTCCGCCATCGTCTGGTCATCGGTCAGCACAGCGTAGATGTGGTCGCCGCCCTCGACCAGCAGCCCGGCGCGCAGCTCACCCTGCGCGTTTTCAAGGTACCAGTCAAAATACTCGGCAGGGTCGGGGTCATCGGTCCCAGCTACCACAAACACCGGGCCGCTATACTTGGGATACTCTTCCTCGACATCGTACGCCGTCAGGCTGTCAAAGAACTCGCTGCCCAGGGTGATCATAGTCCACCCGAGATCGAGCGTCACCTGCCCCTCGGCCTGCGCGGTGTCGTAGGCTTCTTCTCCCTGAAAGGTGACCGGGTCAATGTTGCCGCCGTTCGACCACAGCCCCATCGAGGCGTACCAGTCAGGGTTTTGCCCGGCGGTGACGATCGCGATCCGCCCGCCCAGGCTGAAGCCCAGCACACCCATCTGTGACGCATCGACGAAGTCCTGGCTCGCCATGTATTCGTACGCGACCGCCGCGTCCTCAACCATCCCGGTGACGGTGCTGTTCTCCATGCCACCACCACTCTCGCCCCAGCCACGGAAGTCAATGCGGATCGATGCGATCCCGCGCTCGCCCAGCTCCGCCGCGAGACGCTTGTACATCTCGCCGACTTCATCCTTCACGCTGGCGAAGCCATGCAGCATCACCACCGCAGGGACTGGTCCATCCACTTGCGGCTGCCCGACGATCGCCGCAATCTCATTGTCAAGCGTGACCGCGGTTTCCTCATACCCCATGTCTTCCTGCGCCGAAACCACCCCGCTCACCATCAGACCCGTCAGAAGTGCAATCACTACAAGCAAACGCCAAAATGATTTCATGCTTTCTTCTCCTAAACGATGCATCACACAAGCGCTAGTTAGAACGTAGCGAAGAGTGCGGGCGCGGTCAATGCCCGCCGCTTGGCAGTTCCGACAGACGCGACAAAGAAGGTCCGCCCCGTGCCCGAAACAAAACAGGCGCATCGTTCGAATATTCCCGAACAATGCGCCTCTCCTCAGCGAATAACGGGGGGTTACTCGGCGGTGTGACGTCTGAACAACCAGGTCGTGATCGGGACCGAGATCACGATCAGCCCCAGCGACCACGCCACCGACAGCCACGCCGAATCGCCCAGCGGCGTGCCGATCAGCCATGCACGGACCGCGTTGATGGTGTGCGTCACGGGCTGGTTCTCAGCGAAGGCGCGCAGCAGGCGCGGCATGGTGTGCGTCGGAACGAACGCGCTCGACACGAACGTCAGCGGCATGATCAGGACGAAGCCCACCCACTGCGCGGCCTCAAGGCTCTTGACGACCAGCCCCAGGATGGCCGACAACCACGAGATCGCCAGTGTGAACAGCAACGACAACGCGACCACATACACCCAATCTACCAGGCTGGCGTTCGGGCGAAAGCCCACCGCAAACCCGGCCAGGATGATCACAATTCCGGAGAGGATGTTGCGCACCAGGTCCGCGATGATATGGCCGATGACCAGCGCGCTGCCCGACATCGGGAGCGAGCGGAAGCGGTCCACGATACCCTCTTTCATGTCGACCGCGAGATTGATTGTCGTGTAGTTTGCTCCGAACGCCAGCGTTTGAACCAGGATCCCGGCGAACAGATAGTTCGCGTAGCTGACATCCCCGGTATCGATTGCGCCGCCGAGCACGTAGCGGTTCAGCAGCATAAACATGATCGGGAAGACGATCAGCGACAGCACCTGATCCATGCTGCGGATGATATGCAGCACGCTGCGCTTCGTCATAATCCACGAGTCGGAAATGAGCCAGTACAGCGTCGAACGACGCTCGGGTTGGACGGTGGCTAGCAGCGCGTACTCACTCATGGTGATTCCCCTTAGCGTTTCCGTTGGAGCCATTGCCGGTCAGGAAGAGAAACACATCGTCGAGCGTGGGGCGGCGCATGTTGACGCTTTCGATCTCGATCTGCGCGTCTTCCAGGCGCTGCAAGATATGTTTGAGCGTTGTGGCGCCGTTGCTCGCCGCGATGGTCAGGACACGCTGCTCGACAACCGCCTGCAGTTGGTGCCCGTCGACGGCCTGTTGCGCCCGCATGAAATCGCTGGTCGGCGCGATGGTCAGATCGACGTGTTCTGCGCCGACGCGCGCCTTGAGCGAATTCGCGTCACCTTCCGCGATAATCCGGCCCTCGTCGATGACCGTGATCCAGTCGGCAAGCTGATCGGCTTCCTCCATATACTGGGTCGTCAGCAGGATCGTCGCGCCGCTTTGCGCCAGGTCCTTGATCAAGGCCCACATGCTCAGGCGGCTGCGCGGGTCGAGGCCGGTCGTCGGCTCGTCAAGGAAGATGATCGGCGGCGCCGCGATCAGGCTCATCGCCAGGTCCAGTCGGCGCTTCATGCCGCCGGAGTACGTGCGAACCGGGCGGCGCGCTGCGTCAACCAGATCGAACTGCTCCAGCAATTCCTGCGTGCGGCGCCGGGCGTCAGCATTGCTCAGCCGGTAGAGCCGCCCCAGCATGAGCAAGTTCTCCTCGCCAGTCAGATACTGGTCAACCGCCGCGAACTGCCCCGTCAGGCCGATGCTACTGCGCACGCCGCACGGGTCATCCACGACGTCATAGCCGTTAATACGTGCCGCGCCCCCATCGGGCGGCAAAAGCGTGCTCAAGATGCGGATCGTGGTGGTTTTTCCAGCGCCGTTCGGCCCCAGAAGCGCGAAGATCGAGCCGCGCTTGACGTTGAAGTCGATGCCTTTCAGGACATCGACATCCTTGAACGACTTCTGGAGATTTCTCACTTCAATGGCGTGCTGTGCAGCGTACTGTGGTGTTGGATCCATTGGGTGACCTCCGCATATTCACAACACTATAATTGTACATTTGTTCTAATTATTTGCATCATGTAAATTGCACAAATGTTCTGATTAATTCTTGTGCAATTGGGGCCATTATCAGAGGAATATCTCGGGGAAGTGCCCGCTATCGTGTAGCGTTTGTGCAGTTTGACCGTGCGTCGCACGCGTCCGGTCAGGAGACCGAAACGCGCGACGCCAGCAGTTCACGGACTCGCTCTGACTGGTCACTCAGCAGCGGAACACGCACCTCATACAACAGGTTGCGCATCGCAAAGCGCAGGATGCATTGGTCGGTGTCCACATCGCGTTCAAATTCGGCGCCAACAAATCGTTCTAGCGGCAAGAAGCGCTGCATCACGGCGTGATCGGCCTCGGACCGGCTGCCCCACCGGATGCGGTCGTGCTGGTCCTCGATGAGCACAATGCTCCGGTCGGTCAGCGCGAGAACGCGGTTGGGTGAGATATACCGGCTCCAGCGCCGTTCCTGCGCGCGGATGGCGGGCTGGTAGACCGCGCCCGCAAGCTGCTCGCCCGGCAGCAGGCTGCTCATGGTGTAGTTGCGAAATTTGTAGGGAAAATCGGCCAAAGATGTAGCGTCAACGCCGGGGCCGGGCAGCGGTCGCTGCGCGAACGTCTCGCGGATCGCGGAAATCCCCTTCCACATCAGCCGCGTGCCGACCGAATTGTACTCCGCGCGGGCTGTCCGCACCTCGCCGGACGCATCCCAGCGCAGCGCCAGCCATGAGTACAGCAGCACCTGGAAATGCTGCAACTCGACCAGCGCCGCCAGCGGGATACACTCGCACACAAACCCCTCGTCGCGCGCTGCATCGATCATCAGGAAGTGATCCTGTCCGAAAATGAGCGTACGCTCTGGCGTCTGACGCCAGCCAAAAGGCAGCTCGATGCCCCACATCTTTCGCCGGATCGGATAGGCCCCAGGCGGAATCGTCACGATCAACCGGATTGCACCGGGCGGCAGGTGTTGAAACACCAGTTCCGCGACGGGCCGCGGCAGGTCCTCAACCGACTGAAACTTGCGGGGGAAGCGATTGCGTTCCTTGCGCATGGGCCAGCCTCCTTCATCCTGTGTCGCACGCGCGGCATGCGAGCTGCGGGGCGGCCCTGGTCGGGCGCCCATCGCCTTACGGGCTAATTGTTCGGCAGTTGGGAGGAAGTCGGCGGTGTCTTGTGAAACGCTCCTCAACCTCTTTATACGGCTATTTTCGCTGGTAATCAAGTAAGTCCCGCTGGCGATCAGCACAAGGCAGCAGGCCAGCCATCAGCGCGCTCGCGGCCCCAAAACGCAGCGAGCAGGGCATGAAGCACCCTGCTCGCCGTCCGGTCACACGCCAGCCGCCGCTTAGGCGTCAGGCAGGATGTTCTGGTTCCGGCGGAAGAAGTTATCCGGATCGTAGCGGCGCTTGATGGCGACGAGCCGCTCCCAGGTCTTCCCCGGATAGGCGTCGCGCACGCGCGCCTCGCCCTCGTCTTCCAGGAAGTTGACATACGCGCCCGGCTCGCCCTGGCGCAGCGCCGCGGTGGTGTCCTCAGCCCACGCTTCATGCGTCGCGGCTTCTTCGGGCTGCTGGAACATCGCGGCCACATTCGCCATGATGCGGCGCTTGCGGTGCGCAAAGGCGGTTGCCTCGACCGGCACGCGCGCCATCGCCCCGCCCAGCACGCGAAGCTGCACCACAGCCATCTGCGCGCTGGAAGACTGCAAGCGATCGACGATCAGCTCAGCGGTGGACTGATCGACGTCGTCCATGAACAACGTGCGCCCCACCGCCAGCGGATGGTAACCGCCCTCTTCCGGCGGGTACATCTCCGGATAGCGCATAGGCCGGACCATATCCGCGAGCGGCGTGGCCAGCGCGCGGATTGGAGCGACGGCGCGCTCTCCGGCTTCGAAATCGCCCGTGTAAACCAGCATCACCAGCAACACGAATTGTCCGTGCACTTCGGCGGGCAAGAAAGGCATGGGCGGCGCAACCATCACATTCGCGATCGTTGAGAGTTCCTCGGGCGCCGCGTCCGCCGCCTCGATGAAGCCGCGAATCACATCAGGCGTTGCGGGCAGGATCAGCATCCCGCCCAGCACATTATCCACCTCGTGCAGCCGGTACTGGAAGCGTGTCACCACGCCGAAATTACCGCCACCGCCGCGAATCGCCCAGAACAGGTCCGGATGATTGTCGGCGTCCACGCGCAGAAGCTGCCCATCCGCCGTGACGATCTCGGCGGCTAGCACATCGTCGATTGTCAGACCATACTTGCGGACGAAGAAGCCGATGCCACCGCCAAGCGTGATCCCGCCGATACCTACCGAGCCGGTGTCGCCGAACCCGGTCGCCAGGCCATGCGTGCCGACTGCGGCGGTGTATTCGCCAGCAGTCAAACCGGTCTCGGCCCACGCCGTGCGATTCTCAACGTCGATATCGAGCGCCTTCATATTCGAGAGATCCAGCACAATCCCGCCATCCACAGTGCCGAACCCGGCGGCGCTGTGGCCGCCGCTGCGGACTGCGAGCGCAGCGCCGGTTTCGCGGGCATATGAGACCACCTTCGCGACGTCGGACACGTCCGCAACACGGGCGATCGCCGCCGGGCGATGGTCGTGCCCTCGATAAAACACCGCGCGCGCACCCTCGTACGCGGGACTATCCGGCGCGATAACCTGTCCCTTGATTAGAGCGCGCAGTTCTGGGATTGAGATGCCGTTAGAAGAAGAGACACGATCGGTCACTGGGCTGTTCGATGCGGCCTGAGCATTACCGGCCTGGGCGTTGATGTGGTCAGTTGCCATCCGATGCTCCTTGTGTCTGGCTCCGGCGATTGAACGGGAATCAGAACATATGTTCCACAGAATATACCCGTTCCTGAAAAAAGTCAATCACCATCTTTTTAATACGCATGGGATTGCAGCGGGTTGCGCAAAATGGTGGCAGATCGAGGATCTCTTGGTGAGAGTGCCCGATCAGGCTGGCCGGGCGCTAGTGCGAGAAGGAAGGCCGCGCCAGCCACATCGACGAGCGGGGGTAAGTCGCCGAGGGTGGGCGGTGCGCCTCACTACAAGTTATATGAAGAACGTGGGCTACGCGCCCTCGCCAGAAACACGGGAGAGCGCGAGGAAGCGAGACAGCGCGGCAGGATTGCCTTCGACCTGAATCAGACCCTGGACCATTGCATCGTCGGGTGCGATCTGCCCCGCGAACAGCCCTACAAACACGTCCATCGAGGTGCGGAAGACCGCATCTGCCTCGCGCGCCTGGCCCTGCCGGATATCGATCGTGCCATCGACAACGCGCACTTGAAGTACCTCGCTATCCAGATGCAACTCGTAGACCGCTGTCTCGTTCTGCGCCTGCTCGGGGCGGAAGAATGCCTTGATCGCCAGCGCCATCGCCCCTGCGCTGGGCGGAGCTACACCATCAAGCGACGCGGGCAACCGGCGGCTTCCCCACCGCCCCAGCGCCAGTAGCGCAGGCTCCAATCCACGCCCGAACTCGGTCAGATCGTAAACAGCCGACGCGGCAGGAGGGGGCAGCGCGCGCCGCACCAAAAGCTCCTGCTGCTCCAGGCGTTTGAGGCGCTCGGAGAGCAGGTTCGGGCTGATCCCCGGTAGTCCGTCAAGCAGGTCGGTGAACCGGCGGGGACCTGCCAGCAGTTCCCGGACGATCAGCAGCGTCCAGCGCTCGCCCACCACATCCAGGGCGAACGCCAGCGCGCAAAATTGGCGATAACTACGTGCGGCCATGTGGGTAGTATAGCATTCAGGAGTTGTTACTTCAAATTTTAATCACAATCATTTGACTTTTAGGAGTACATGCCTTATCCTATAGAACATACGTACGAATCTAGTATACCGTTGCAGTCTTCACTGAGAGGAAATCATGCCTGACCATAACCATCCCACACCTGATATGCAGACCAGCGCGCCACACACGAATGTGAGAAATGTGGTTGCCTCGTTGTTTATATCGCTAGACGGCGTAACTGAAGCGCCCGAGCAGTGGCAATTTGAGTATTTTGACGCTGACATGGAAGCCGGCATGATCGCGCAGATGGAAGCCGAAGACACCGTCATCCTGGGCCGGCGCACCTATGAGATCTGGTCGGCCTTCTATCCGACCAATACCGAGCTGGCCTACGCACATCACGTCAACCGGGTTCCAAAGTATGTTGTCTCGAACTCATTAGACAGCGTAAGCTGGGGCTCGTGGGACAACGTCTCGCTGCTCAACGGCAATCTTGCAGAAGAAATCGCCCGCCTAAAGCAGCAGCCCGGCAAAAATATCAGCATTCCCGGCAGCACGACCCTGGTTCGCTCGATGCTGCAAGACGATTTGATCGATGAGTTAGTTCTTCTGGTCCATCCTGTCATCGTCGGGCGTGGCACGCGGTTGTTCGATGACTGGAGCGGCCTCAAGCGAATGCAGTTGGTTCACTCCACCGAGACACGCAGCGGCGTGATGATCCTGTCCTATCGCCCTCAGCAGCGCGGCTAGCTCCGCGCGCGCCACCTAACACCCACACCGCATAGACGTAGAGGAGGCGCATGTCATGGAACGCGAATCCCTCATCAAGCTGTTCGATTATCACTACTGGGCCAACCGGCAACTGTGGCATTCGGCGATCGCGCTCACCGATTGGCAGTTCACCCGAACTCTCGACGATGGCAGCCCTTCTGTGCAAGCGCAGATCATCAACATGGTGGCGTACGAGAATCTGTGGGTGAACTACCTGTGGCACGGCGAGATTGAATTCCTGCACGAGGCGCAGTTGCCAACCCGCGCCAGCATTCGCCAGGAATGGGACGCGTTGGAAGAGGAAATCCGCGATTTTCTCGACGAGCAGGGTCCATCCGAGCTGCAGCGTCCCTTTGAGCCACCGTTTCTGCCGAACCCGGCGCCGCTCAAAATGTGGGAGGTTCTGATCCAGATCGTGCATCACGCGGTCGGGTGTCGCGCGCAACTCTGTCCGCAGCTTGCGCGGTTGGGCGCCCTGCCGCCCGGCTGCGACTACTTCGACTACCTTGCACAGCAGGCAACACCCGTCCTCGCAGCGCAGCCTGTCGGACAGTGGGCCGCTCCCCAGATCTCCCACCGCTAGCCACCCAGCACGACCTGGCAATAACCGCTCGCAGGTGTTGGAATAGCGCGCCTGCGAGCGCGCCTGTATGCGCGCTGAAATCACCTACGACAAGAATTTTACAGGATTTTTTACAGTTCTTAACGACCTGATGATTGCTCCTTTACTACGTTATGATACACTGTTAGTGAGATGCTTGTGCAATACTTCACCAATGGGGCTTGGTGTCGCATAGAATGAAGCCAAAGAAGGTCGAAGACTAACTCCGCTGTCGTGTTGGTTTCTGTCTGAACCGTGGTTTAGCGTTTTCCCGAAATGAATCCGGCGGGCGTGGCGCAGCATCCCCAGCATACACATCCCGCGCCGCCTGTTGTGACGTACTGAAGTATTCGACGCGCAGCACGATCACCGCCGCAGACATCCCCTTGCCTCTGCAGATTCCACCACCCCATCGCGAGGCGCGCCCTGCTCGATCATCAACAAGGGTTCTGAGTCGTCCGTCCTTTGCTTAACGCCGGAGGATCGCTATCCCGGCAGCAGTGAGCGCGACAATGTCACGACTTCTCAGCAGGTCCGCGATCAGGCAGTTTGAACTGTCGGCGCTACCGGTGTCGATCGGCGCGGTGCTGTTCGGAGCAGTGATCGGCGTTGCGATCCTGATCTCGCCGCTGGTCGGCGTGCTGTTGGTCGGCGGGCTGGCTGCGATGAACCTGCTCTTGCCGCATCCGTTGCGCGTGGCATACCTGTTGATCCTGGCAATCGTGCTGACCTCGGCAATCCCGCGCAACCAGTTTCTGCCGATGTTCAAGCCGAACGAATTGGCCCTCGCGCTCGCTTGCGCGGTCTTGTTTCTGACGCTTCCGCCGCAAGGTGAGGCGCGCTACATCCCCGGGGTCCTGCTGCTCGCGATCCTGATTTTCGCTGTCGGGACGTCCATTGCACCGACTCTCTCTTACTATACGCGGCACATCTCGCAAGACATGGAGAGCTTGTTTGTGCTACTCGCGCCGCTTCAGTATCTCGCTATCTTTTGGTTCTTCGTGTACATCGCCAATACAACGCGCCAGCGATTTGCCCTGATCCAGTTCATGTTCCTGTGCTGCTCGCTGGTTGCGGCGGTTGGGCTACTGCAAGCGGCCAACGTGCCGCCAGTGAATGCTGTGTTGCACACCCTGTACCCAAGCGACCACACCGCGCAATCGGCAGACGCGGGCCGCGTCACCTCGGTGATGGGCGCATGGAACGCGCTCGGAACATTTCTGATGGCGAACCTGATCGTCGCGCTGGCGGTGTGGAGCTACCCGGCCAAACGCCTCTACCGCATCAACATTACCGTCATGTTCGTTCTGACCCTCGCCTGCCTGGTCGCCACCAATTTCTACTCCTGCCTGATCGGCCTTGCGATTGGATTCGCCATTCTCGATGTGTTCCAGCCAATCGACCGCAAATTCGTGGTCGCGGGTGTGGTGCTGTTTGCGCTGATGGTGCTGGTGATGTGGCCAGCGGTCTCGGCCCGCCTTGACGCGCAGTTTTCTAGCGGGCGTCTGCTGCCGCAAACCATCGAATACCGCATCGAACTATGGGATGAGTACTTCATCCCGTCAATCGCGAACAGCCCGGTCTGGGGAGTCAGCCCAACCAGCGACCATATCCTCTACCAGCACCCAGAGAGCCAGTACGTCTACCTGCTGTTCCGATCGGGCGCGATCTCGCTTGTAGCACACGTGCTTTGGATCGCCCTACTGGTGGGATGGCTTGCGCTGCATGTCCGCCAGAGGAAGGCGCTGTCCGGCAGACTGGCAGCGGCCACCATCGCGCTGCTGATCGTTCTCAGCGTGATGGGTATCACCAACCCGGTGTTCACTTACTCGGGCACGAGCGAGTTCCTGTGGATGAATTTGGGACTGGTCGTCAGCGAAGGGATTTCAACGCAATGAGCGCGCGTTCAATTGTCGCCATTGTCTGGGCGCCGAAAGGGTACGGGCAGCGCTCCGCCGCGTTTTCAGAGTGGCTGGGCGCGAAGGAATACAATATCCACTACCTGAAGCATCGCCGCCCGATCTACGCGCCTGTGAAGTATATCTTTCAGTGGCTGAAAACCTGGCAGGTGCTGTGGAAAGAACGGCCCGATTTCGTGTTTGTGACGAACTCGCCGCCGGTCGCAGGGCTGTGCGCCGGGCTCTATTGTATGGTCACGCGTACCCGCTTCGCTCTGGATACGCATCCGCCCACGCTATTCGGCCGCAAGTGGCGCTGGAGCCAGCCCATCATCCGCTTCGTCGCTCGCCGCGCCACGATCAACATTATCGATCAAGAACGCTTCGGGCGGCTGATCGCATCCTGGGGCGCCAAGGTGATCATCCTGCCAGACCCGCCGAAGACCGTCCCGACCGCGCTGGTGCAATCAGAGAATGGCGCCGATCAGGTCGCGTTTTCATACGTGGGCACTTTTGCCGGAGACGAACCAATCGACATTCTGCTTGACGCCGCGCGTGCGCTGCCGGATGTCACTTTCTATCTATTGGGGAAAAAGTCACAGGCAAAGCCTGGCTGGATCAAGTCCGCGCCGCCGAACGCCATTTTCACAGATTATCTCGTGGGCGATCACTACTGGAAGCGACTGGCCTGCTCGCGCGCGGTGATCGCCTTGACGACCCATCCACACTCGCTACTCGCCGCAGCGCAGGACGGGCTGTCCATCGACAAACCGCTGCTCCTGTCCGATCAGCCGGTGCTGCGAGAGTACTTCACCAAAGGCGCGGTCTTCGTCCCGCATACCACCAGCGGCTTCGTCGAGGGCATCAAGACCCTCTTGGCGCAAGAGGCGCAGTACCAACGCGAAATTGCAGAACTGCACACCGAGCGCGCGCAGACATGGGACGAGAATTTCCGCCAGCTCCAAGAGATCGCGGGCGCGTGATGTGAGCCCGTGCACGAGCGGCGCGCCGGACATGTAAGGAGGATGTACCGTTGGCAATCTATCTCCAAGTGCTGTGGCAGCGCAAGACGCTGATCCTGCTCACTACTCTGGCGGTTGTGGGCGTCGTCGCGATCGCCATGTATCTGGCCGATCCAGTTTACACCGCAAGCACGCGGTTGCGCGTCATCCCCTTCGGCATTGACACGCCCGACTATGGCACCTACCTGTACTTCGAGCAGCTTTCAAACACATTTATGACCATCCTGGAGAGCGATACCACCACGAACGAAGTCAAGCAACAGCTTGGAGCGGACAGCCTGCCGGATATAGAGATTCGCGAGATCCCAGGCACAGAGCTGCTGGAGATCGCTGTCACGTCAGAAGACCCGGTGAAGGCGCTATTCGTGTCGAACACGCTGGCGACTCTGCTGATCGAGAACGTCCAGTCGCAGTATCTCGCCAGCCTGGCAAACATCGAGTCGACCATCGGATCGCGCATCGAGGCAGCGAACGATGAAATTAGCGAGCTAGTGCAAGAACTGATCACGCTCGAAGAAAAGATCCCGCGCAACATCGCGGGCATCGCCGCGCTTAACCGCGAGATCTCGGCGCTCGAAGAAACGCGCTCGCAGCTTGTCGAAAGCTACAATCGAGCGCTTGTCGCACAGGCCACGCAAGCCAACGCAATCTCGATCGTTGACCCGGCAACCCTGCCACTGGAACCGACCGGGCCGAACCACCTGATCGCGCTCGGCATCGCGGGCGCCCTGGGGCTGGTTGGCGGCGCGGGATTCGCGCTCACGCTAGAAAACCTGAACCCGCGCATCTATTCGGAGAAACAGCTCGAGAAAGTCAGCGGTTTTCGCGTGATCGGGCGCGTGCCCGTCGAGGCACACTTCTCGCAAAACGGCGCCGCCGCGACTCCTAGCGAAGATGTCGAGCGCTTCCGGCGGCTGCGTGCCCGAATCATGCAGCGTACGAACGGCGACCGCAACCGTGCGCTACTCGTCCTTTCGCCAGATGAAAGCGTCAACGCCGCCACCGTAACCGCGAACCTCGCGCTCAGCCTCGCCCACATGTACGAGAAGGTGCTGGTTGTCGACACCAATATCCACCGGCCCACGCTGGATCATCTGTGGGACCTGCCCAACCCCATCGGCCTGAGCGACATTTTGTTCCACCACGCAAAAAGCGCTGACGCCTTTCAAGCGGGGCCGGTGCCGAATCTGGCCGTCATCACAGCAGGGACTTCTGTTGATAAGACGAACGAGTCGCTCTCGTCCGAAGCCGTGACCGAATTTCTTGAGGAAATGGAGCGCTGCTTCGATATCGTGGTTCTGCATGGCCCGCCGCTGCTTCCATTTGCAGATGCGATCGTGCTGTCGCAAGAGGCTGCCAAGATACTGCTCGTCATGCGCAGCCAGTCAAGCCAGAAGATGGTCGAAACCGCGCGCCGTGAGCTTATCGACGACGCGCACAAAGTGCTCGGCATCGTCGTCGTGGACTGATCGCCAGCGCTGAGGCCGCGCCCGCGACGCAGCGCTAACAAACAAGTGGGATTTGCTTGCCAGTGCATCTTTGGAGAGACAACCATGGCATACTTTACCAACCGCGCGTTCCATGCTCGCTTTGCACTTCTGCTGTGCGCGCTGCTCGCCGCACTCATTCCGATCGCCCCAGTCGCCGCGCAAGGAGGCTCCAGCTACACCATCACAGTACGAGGGATTGGGTCCGCTTCGGCACGTCCCGATCTCGTATCATGCGAGGCGGGGGTTGAAGTCGTCCACTCCGACGCGATCACTGCTTACAGCAACGTCAACACGCGGCTGGAAACGATCAGGGCCGGGCTGGTAGCGCTTGGCATCCGCTCGTCCGACATTCAACTATTGCGCGTGATCATCATCCCCGAAGACCGCACTGACAGCGGGGTAGCGCCGACCGGCGAGTTCCTCTACCGGGCGCGCGGCACATTGCAGGTGTTGGTCCGCTCGCCACAAAGCCTGGACAACGTGCTCAGCGCGGCGGTTCAGTCGGGCGCCCATTCGATCGAGAACTTCACGTTCGGCTTTGAGAACACCGAGCGCATCGAACAGGCCGCCCGCGATGCAGCCATTGAGAATGCCTACGCCCGCGCCGAGCAGCTTGCAGAGTCGATGGGAGTTGCAGTCGGCGATCCGATCATCATCGCCGAAGAACTTGTCGACCTGACGATCGACGGCACGCCCTTCACCGCTGCGCCGAATATGACGGTCAGCCCCTATCCCATCCAGGCAGGCGAGGTCACGTTCCGGGTCGAAGTCGCGATCACGTTTGCGCTGCGCTCAGCCATGACACCGCGACCGGAACGCTCTGACGACCTACTTCCCGAGGCGGAAGAGTCGGATGAAGCCGATTAACACTGTTGAGGGCACATGAGCCGATATGCGATCTGGCACCTGAAGCAACCGAACCAGTTCACCCGTGGATTCATTTTGGCGGGTTTGTTGCTCGTTTCAGCACTGGCCTGCCACCATACGGCGTTTCCGTTCCCGGCAGGCGCCAATGGCAATGGGTATCCGTGCTACTACTGCCCGGACGGGGAGCTTGTCCCGCCGACCGTGACGCCTGCCAGCCACCTCGACAATCTGTTGTGGTGGGCGCCGCCAGCACTCACTGACCCGATCACGATCGAGGTCGTGCCAATCCCGTATGACCGGGTGCTCCGATTGGAGCCGGAACAGGATTACATCATCAAGCTGCCCAACCAGCCGGTTGAACGCGGGCTTATCATTCATGGCGGCAGACATGTCGTACTGATTGGCGGCGAGATCTCGATCCCCTGGCAGGGCGAAAACGCGGACATCTCGCGGCGCACCGGCCTGCGCATCGTCGATACAACTGGTACGGTTCACATTGAAGGGTTGCGCATCACCGGCCCCGACCTGACCGAGGGGATTCAGGTCTCCGCGCCTTACGCTATCGTCCAACTTCAGAACGTGCGAATCGAGGACATTCACGCACGCGACGAGGTGAACTTCAGCGACAACCATCCCGATCTAATCCAGACCTATGGCGGTCTGCGCGAGCTGCGCGTGGACCGTGTGACCGGGTCGACCGACTATCAGGGCTTCTTCTTCAAGTCGGACGGGGTCTCGAACGGCCCGATCTATCTCAGCCGCGTCAATATTGTCGGCATGCCAACTGCGCGCTACCTGATGTGGTTCGAGCCGCGCACCCAGTGGGGCGATATCTACCTTTGGGAAGTGTGGCTCGACGTGCCCGAAGAACGCGCGCGCGGGCTGGGCGACGCCGTGTGGCCGAATGACCGCGCCGACGCCCCGTATCGCGTCCGCATCACGCGCGGCGCGCGCGACAATGAGATCGCGTCCTGGCCGGATATGGACATGCCTCACATCTACGGGCAGATCAACGAGGGCCCGTCGCCGTGGGGCGACTTCGCGCCCAGCGACAAGATCGGCATCGGATATACGTCGCCGGGTTATCAGACAGATTGATCGCCCGTGTCTCCAAGCGTGGCGATGACGCAGGATCGTTAAGGGGAGAGCCGTGGCAAGCGTATTCGCTTCACTAGCGCGGGTCAGAACCGTCATCCGTGACCGGCAGCCAGAGCGCGAGTTCATCCGCCGCTCGTCCTTGAACTCTGCCGGGATCGCGATCGCGCGCGTGCTCGGCTTCGGCTTTTCCTTTGTGCTCGCGAAAGCTTACGCCGCCAGCGAGTACGGGCACGTCGTCTACGTGTTGATGCTGGCGAGCCTGCTGTCGGTGCTGGTCCAGCCCTTCGGCCAGCACGTCATGGCGTATTACATCGGCAAGCACAGCAGCGATCCGCAGCATCTCAAACGGCTTATGGGAAACGCGTGGGTTGTGTGGGCTGCGTTGGTCGCGCTCACGTTGACGCTCGCCATCCCGGTCTTACTTGCCACAAGTCGCTTCAGTGCCGGTGTGCTGGTCGTCTTTCTGGGTACGAGCGTCTTCTACACCTACTACGGGATCGCAAGCGGGTTTCTCGCGTCCACGCGATTGCTGGCGGTGTACCTCGCCAGCAACGTCCTACAGATTATCCTCGTCTGCATCGTCGCCTTCGTCCTGCGGGTGGAAAGCGTCACACCGGCCCTCTTCATCTACGGACTGGCGTACGTGATCCCGCTCGTTGCCGTGACCAAACTGGCGCCGCTGCCTGTCTCGCTGCGCTTCCAACTGGACCGCCCGATCGCCCGTGAAATCGTGCGCTTCTCTGTGCCAATCTGGCTCTCACAACTGCTATACCTGGGCTACTCGTCAGTGGACGTGCTGCTGCTCGAACACTTCACCGACAGCGGCGAGGTAGGCGTCTATGGCCTGACCAAGACGATCACCACAGCGTTCCACTTTCTCCCGATGGGCATTCAAATCTTTCTGATGCCGAAAATCGCCGGGTCAGCGCGTGTCGAGCACAACCGACTGCTCGGCCAATCGCTTGCGCTGGTCGCCGCTGCGAACGTGGCTGGCGGCGCGCTCTACCTCCTGGTGTATCCCTGGTTTATCAAGCGCATCATCGGACCGGAGTATTACGTGGGGATGCTATTCTGTGGGCTGATGGCGCTGGCGGCAATGCTGTACTCGTTTCATACCCTGATCATCGCCGCGCTGGTCGGCAGCGGGCGCGCATCCCTCGAAACGACCAGCCGCGCGATCATGATGGCGCTTATGGTTGGGCTAGGAGCGGCGCTCATCCCCACACACGGCGCGCTGGGCACGGCGATTACCAGTCTCGCCGCCGTAGCTGGCGGGCTGCTCTTTTACTGCTTTGTCTGGATAGCCCCTACGCGCCTGCTCCAACTCAGCGAAGTGTCTGGGCGCGTGTTTCGGGCTGCAGATCCACGCCCCGCAGCCAGTCAGTGGCTGCTGGCCTTGCGCCGCCGAACAAGTACAGAGAAAGACCAAACCGAGGGGTCGATCATGTCCGATGTAAAGAAAGCTCTGATCGTCGTCGAAAACAGCGCCCCACCCGCCGACCTGCGTGTGTGGTACGAAGCGACCACGCTGCGCGACGCGGGCTGGCAGGTGTTTGTCATCTGCCCCGCCAGCCATCCCGACCAGCCCGCAGGCGTACCAGAAGATCTCGAAGGGGTAACGCTCTACCGATTCCACTTGGAGAAAGCGGATTGCGGGCTGTTTTGCTACGTACGCGAGTATATCGTGGCGTTCTTTTCCATCGCCCGGCTGTGCCACCAGCTTTGGAAGCGCGAGCGGTTCGACCTGATCCATTTCTGCAATCCGCCGGACCTCTTCTTCCCGCTAATGTGGTGCGCCAGGTTGCGCGGCGTGCGGGTAGTCTTTGACCACCACGACCTGTTCCCTGAGTTTATCGCCACCCGTTTCCCAAACCTGTTCGGGCGGGCGCTCTCCCGGGTGGCGCGCCTGTGCGAGTTCTTCTCGATGCGCAGCGCGCACGTCGTGTTGTCGACCAACGAGTCCTACCGGCGTATCGCGGTCGAGCGCGGCAAAGTGTCGTCGCAGCGCGCAATTGTCGTGCGCAACGGCCCCCGCCACGAGTTCAGGCCGCAGGAACCGTCGCCGGACCTCAAGGCAGGGTTCCCCTACCTGGTGTGCTTCGCGGGCGTAATGGGCCAGGAAGACGGGCTGCTCAATCTTGTTGACTCAATTGAATACATCGTGCGCAAAGCCGGGCGGCGCGATATCCGGTTTGCGCTGCTTGGCGATGGTGCAACCCGCCTGCAGGCAATCGCGCGCATTCAAGAGTCGGACTACCACAACCAGGTCTACCTGCCGGGCATGCTCACCGACCGCGACGAGTTGCGCCGCTATCTCGCCACCGCCGATGTGTGCGTGTCGCCTGAGCCGCCGAATCACCTCAACAACGTCTCAACCTTCATCAAGGTCGGCGAGTACATGGCGATGGGCAAACCCGTTGTAGCGTTCAGTCTACCCGAAACGCGCACGACCGCAGGCGAGGCAGCCGTGTACGTTCCGCCCGGCGATGCCGACGCCTTCGGCCAGGCGATCATCGACCTGATCGACGACCCCGCAAAGCGCGAAACGATGGGCCAGTACGCCCGCGAGCGTGTCGTGAACGTCCTGGGATGGGAGCATCAGAGCAAGCACTTCCTGAACGCCTATGATCTGGCGCTGCGCAAGAATGGCGCGCGCCCCATCACTGGACCTTCCGAAATTGAAACGTATCCCTGCCAGTTACTCGGCCTGCCTGCCATATCTGAGTCCACCGTGGGGTTACGTATGCCGCTCTTGTTTCATTTGAAGCTCATGGTGAAGCGACGAATGACTCCCAAACAGCGAGTAATGTGGAAGAACCGTATGCGGAAGGTGGGCGCCCTCCTCACCTTAAGACGGCCCCGCACTGGGCGGCGGCGGCTCATTCCAGCTCCTACCGCCGGGGCAACCAAATACATACCCGGTGACGTGGTCCAGATCAAGGATGTGGAAGCGATCAAAAGCACGCTCGATCTCGATGCGCGCCTGCGCGGGTGTTCGTTCATGCCAGAGATGGAGCGTTTCTGTGGAACCACGCATCGTGTGCTGAAACCCGTCGAGCGGTTCCTGGACGAGCGGGATTACCGCGTCAAGAAAACGAGCGGAATCCTGCTCCTCGAAGGCGTCATGTGCGAGGGCACCGCCGAGTTCGGGCCATGCGATCGATCGTGTTTCTTCTTCTGGCGACAGGAATGGGTTGAGAGGGTCGAGCAAGCACCGATGGATAGCGACGAGTCAGGCGCGCGCGATGCGATCTCTCCTTCCACACAGGCAGTACGTCATGGAGGAGAGTCATGACGCACAAAGGAATGGTCCACGCGCCGACCGATAGCGTCCATACAACAACCGAAGCCAACGATCCGGCGTGGGACGCATTTGTTGCCAGCGCGCCCGGTGGGCATCACGTCCAGACCAGCTTGTGGGCGCAGGTCAAGCAGGTGATGGGTTGGCAGGCTGCCCGCGCCACCGTCTCGCGCGAGGGTGAGCTCGTGGGCGGCGGGCAGATGCTCATCCGTCAGGTGAGGCGCCTGGGCAAGGTCGGCTACGTGCCGAAAGGGCCGGTCCTGCGCTACGAGGACGACACGCTCTGCAAGCAAATCATTCACGAGCTGCGTGCGCTCGGGCGACAGCACCACGTGCGCTACCTCGCGATCCAGCCGCCCGACAACGGTGCGTACATCGCCTCGTGCCTGGGCGAGCTAGGCTTTCGGACGAGCTGGATCGAGCTTGCGCCCACGGCGACAATCCTGATCGATGTGACGCAAGACCTCGCGACGCTACAGGGGAACCTGAGTTCGCCTGTCCGCGGTAGCATCCGCCGGTGCAAGCGCGAAGGCGTCACCATCCGCGAAGGCTCCGCCGCCGATCTAGGCACCTTCTATCGCCTGCACGTCGCAACTAGCAAGCGCCAGCAGTTCGTTCCCTATCCGGAACAATACTTCACCACCATGTGGCGTTTGTTCGAGCCAGGGGGCCACATCACAATGCAGATCGCCGAGTATCGAGGCGAAGCGATCTCGGCAATGATCCTGATCGCGTTCGGGACGATGGCGCTCGGCAAGGTGTTCGGCTGGACGGGCGAGCACAGCGACCGGCGGCCCAATCACGGCGTCTGGTGGAACGCGATCAAATGGTCCAAAGAGCATGGCTATCGCTGCTTCGACATGGAAGGTATCGATCCCGACTCCGCACGCGCGCTGCTCAACGGGGGCCATCTTCCGACTGCGGCTCATGAAACGCCGGACTTTCTCAAGATCGGCTTTGGTGGGCAGGTCGTGCTCAACCCTGTCGCGTACGACTACGTCTACAACCCGGTGCTCCGCTCGGCGTATCGCGTCGTCTCCAGCCGGCGCTTCGCCGAAATACCCACCGTCAGTCGCATGATCGACAGTCTGCGCCAGCATTAGCGTCCGCACGAAAGCATTTGCGAAGGTCAAGCCCATGCACGAAATCGCCGAACGTCTGATCGTCACGCCTTCTGATACTCGCTGGCACGACCTCGCCGCCGCCTCACCCGAGGCGACGATCTTCCACCACCCGGCATGGTCACGCCTATTGGCGGAATGTTACGGATTCAAGCCAATGGTGTTGCTGATCGCGGGTGCGGGCGGCGCGATCGACGCTGGCTGCCCGGTGATGGAGATCAAGCGCCCGCTGGGCGGCAAACGGTGGGTCGCGCTTCCGTTTAGCGATCATTGCGCCCCGCTGTACAGGGACGCGCGCGCGCTCGACGCGCTGGCCCAGTGGCTTGCCGAGCAGCACCAAAGCGGCGAGCTTTCCGAGGTTGAGGTGCGCTGGCCGCTGCCGCCCGTCGGGGGATTTCAGGCGGCGGCGCCTAACGTGCTCTCGCGGATTCGGCTCGCTTCTGATCCGGCTGCTGTCGCAGAGCGCATTCACCGCCACCACCGCCGCGCCTTAAAGAAAGCGCAGCGCGAGGCGGCGATCCATATCGAGCGCGGAACCAGCCTTGAGCACCTGGAGCAGTTCTACCAGCTTCACCTGCGCACGCGCCGCCGGATGGGCTTGCCGGTGCAGCCCAGACGCTTTTTCCGGCTGATTGGCGAGCGCTTGCTGGCAACAGGGTTAGGGTACGTGGCCGTCGCGAGCAGCGAGGGGGTGCCCGTCGCCGCCGATTTATTCCTGCATTGGCAGGGCACGCTGACCTACAAGTTTTCGGCGGGAATCGACACCGGGCGCGACGCGCGCGCCAACTTTCTGCTGATGTGGGACGCGATCCAGTGGGGCTGCGAGCACGGGTTCGCGTGGCTCGATCTGGGGCGCAGCGCCCAATCCAACACGGGGCTACGCACTTTCAAAGAACGCTGGGGCGCCGAGGAAGCGCCGCTCATTTACTCGTCGCTGCCAGCCAGGCCGGACGACCTGCTCGAACACCCCTGGATGCGCCTTGTGCACACGGTAATCCGCCGCTCTCCGGCCTGGGTGTGCCAGGCGACCGGCGAGCTTCTCTACAAATACGGTGCGTGATGTCCAATCTCTGGTCTGCGAACACCCCGAAGCGGTTCTGGCGCTGCGAGCCCGATCCGCCTGAAGAGGTCTGGCGACAGGCGATCGCGGCAGCGTTGCCTGCGCTGGACATACCCGGCGCGCCCAGCGAGCCCGCACAACTGGCGGCCTGGGTGCTGGGTGAGGGGCAGTTTGGCGCGGATCACTGGCGGCTCAGCCCGGCCAAGCGCGCATACTACCGGCTCAAGCCAGTCTTGCCGCGCGCCCTGATCCGCCAGATGCGCCGAGCGTACGATGCCTCAGTGATCAAGGAGTTCGCTCT
>CAZVCM010000010.1:0-1100 GCA_964626105.1 uncultured Thermoflexus sp. | reverse complement strand
TGATCTGGCCGGTCAGCTCGCGCTCGACCAGGCCGCGCTCCTTGCCGGAGTCGCTCTGCGCTGGCCGCTCGAAGACCGTTACGCGAAATTTCTGTGGGCAGTGATGGCGCAGGTGCTGCGGATCCTCGACTGCGACGCGCTGCCGTTTGCGCAGTTCTGGCCGGACGGCAAACGCGTTGCCCTGGTCCTCACGCACGACATCGAAACCGCGCGCGGTCAGGAATTTGTGCGTGCCGTGGCGGATCTGGAAGAATCGCTCGGCTTCCGGTCGTCGTTCAACTTCGTGCCAGAACGCTATGCGCCTGACACGCGCCTGATGGACGATCTTCGGGCGCGCGGGTTCGAGATCGGCGTGCATGGCCTGCGCCACGATGGCTTGCTGTTCAGCTCGTGGAAGACGTTTGAGCAGCGTGCAGCGCGTATCAACGACGCGCTGGCGCGCTTTGGCGCGGTTGGCTTTCGCGCCCCGCTGACCCTGCGTCACCCGGTTTGGATGCAGCAGCTTGCGATTGAGTATGACTTGTCTTTCTTTGATACCGATCCATTCGAGCCAATCGGTGGCGGGACAATGAGCCTGTGGCCGTTCATGCTGGGGCACTTCGTCGAGCTGCCGTACACGCTCTCGCAGGATTACACGGTCACGGCGCTGCTGCGCGAGACCACACCACGCCATTGGCTGGAAAAAGTCAATGCGATCGCGCCCTATTACGGCCTTGCGCTGGTCAATAGCCACCCGGATTACCTGTGCGACGAAACCGGGTACGCCGTCTATGAAGGGTTTCTACGCGCGATGCAAGCCCGCGATGACTGTTGGCACGCCCTGGCGCGAGACGCGGCGGCGTGGTGGCGCGCTCGTGCCGGGCACGATGGCGCCCATGATAGCAGGCCGATCACCTATGGATGTGTGCGTCGCGCCGGAGATACCGTGGCAATCGAGTAATTCGCAGCAGGCCACCTGGAAATTATTGATGCAGGCGCTCCGTCGCATGAAAGACGGGGCGCCTGCATCCACTTCACCAGAGAGTTATTGCTGTTTTTCCGCACCAGTTGTTCGCGTCGCTCATCCAGGGCCCCGGGAGGGCGCCGCGCCAATGGCGCGC
>CAZVCM010000009.1:0-32121 GCA_964626105.1 uncultured Thermoflexus sp. | reverse complement strand
CGAGCTGGCAAGCAACGCTTGTATTTTTGAGCTGGTGGGGAGCCGTTATCTATCGTGGGCTAGCCGGATAACTCCCCCTTCTCTGTCAGCCCCTCAAACAACGCTCGCAGCAGAAACTCAGCCCGGCAGCGCGCATCCTGACCGGACCCAGCCGCCTTCCATCGTCGAGGAGCTTCTGAGCACCCCCGGCTCGGCGTGTTCTGCCACTCGCGAGTGCGGGCGAGAACCCCCCGGGCACAGACACCTCTCATCGCCACGCTACCGCTTATTGTGAATACGTCCTACGCGAGTTGGGCTACAGGACATTTCGATCAATAAAGTGATTTGCCACTCAAAAATACAAGAAACAACTCGTCATGAAAGAATTGTGAATAAATTTTCCCTAAATGGTCTTTTAATTTTCATTTAATTGTACGCCTATAACCTTAAGTCGAGTACGGCACGCCGATTACCAGTTCACCGCAAAAAAGAGGAGAGCTATCCATCATGTTGACCATTAAGTCCCTGCACAACGATGAGAGCGGTCAAACGGCACTCGAAACCGCCATCATCCTGATCGCCTTCGTCGTCGTGGCTTCCGTGTTTGCCTTCGTTATCCTGTCCGCCGGGTCGTCCTCGACCGAAAAGAGCGAGGCCGCCATTTACTCCGGCCTCGAAAACGTCCAGTCCTCGATGGCCGTCAAGGGCGCCGTTATCGCTCAGGGCGCGTCTGACGCGGTCACAGAGGTCTCGTTCACCGTCGCGCTGGCGGGCGGCGGCGAGCCGGTCGACCTGGATCCTACTCACGAAAAAGTTGTGATCGCCTATCGTGACGCAGATGAGGCCGTGAACGACGTGGAATGGTCGGTGGAATTCGTTGGAGATCATGACACCGACAATATGCTTGAAGCCGGTGAGCTGGCTGAGATCACGGTCCCGATGACCGGCGTGACCAGCGCGCCCGGCCCCAACTCGGAGTTCACGCTCGAAGTCAAACCGCCGACGGGTGCCGTGCTTAACATTACCCGCACAACCCCCGCCGCAATCAATACAGTGATGGAATTGCGCTAAGACCGAGCGCGCCCGTGGAATGGCCGGTGACACACCTGCCGGCCATTTCGCCGACGCGTACCGAAAACCGAAACACGCTCAAATCCGTTCCGACAACACAAAAGCTGCATAACAATCAACATTCGTTCAATCGAAACCAAACACAACCAACTCACCAGTTCACCGAACGCTTTAGGAGATTAACGGCAATGTTCAACATCAAGTTCCTGCACAACGATGAGAGCGGTCAAACGGCACTCGAAACCGCCATCATCCTGATCGCCTTCGTCGTCGTGGCTTCCGTGTTCGCCTTCGTCATCCTGTCCGCCGGGTCGTCCTCGACCGAAAAGAGTGAGGCCGCCATTTACTCCGGTCTCGAAAACGTCCAGTCCTCGATGGCCGTCAAGGGCGCCGTCATTGCCACGGGCGACACTGATGCCAAGACACTCCAAACAGTCTCGTTCACCGTCGCGCTGGCGGGCGGCGGCGAGCCGGTCGACCTGGATCCTGATCACGGCAAGGTCGTGATCGCTTACCGCGACGCATCAGCCATCGTGAACGACGTTACCTACACCACGACATTCATTGGGGACGCCGACGAAGACAAGATGCTCGAAGCAGGCGAGCTGGCCGAAATTTCCGTCAACATCGCCGGCCTGGGCATCACTGATCCGGCTGACTGGGCTGCCCCTGGCCCTAACTCGGAGTTCACGCTCGAAGTCAAGCCGCCGACGGGTGCCGTGCTCAATATCACCCGCACCACCCCCGCCGCCATCGACGCGGTAATGGAGCTGCGCTAAGACCAGGCGGTCCAGCGGAATGGCCGGTGGCATGTTTCCGGCCATTCCCTCGGGATATCTTTTGAACAGCGCGCGAAACTCGCCAAACTCAAGCAATCGAGCACACAGAGCTACTTAACAACCTGCACGACCAAATCTAAACAGGCACGGCCAAGCCTAGTACAAGCAAATTCACCCGGTCTTAAGGCTTGAATTCAAGCCCAAGACATCGCCCCACCCAACTTGGCCGTGCCGGTGGGGCGATTCTTTTACCGCGATTTACGCGCACCGGAGAGGTAACACGATGGACCTGGAACAGCGCGTCACAATGCTGGAGCAGGAAGTCCAAATCTTAAAAAACCAGATACAGGCGACGTTGCTGGACGTCCAGGAGCATCTCCTAAGCAACGCTTATCCTTCGCTTCGAGCGGAAGCGGAAGAGGATGCATCGCAGCCGCCGTCTGACCCTGCTCCGGTCAAAACAATCAGCATCACGCCTGACGCGCTTGAAGCGCTAGAGGAACCTGCACCCCGTGTCGCGCCAGAAGCGTCGGAAGCTTTCGTGCCTGACCCGGCGCCGCGCAAGCCCTCACCCCCCGAACCCGAACCTGATCGGCGCGATCTCCCTGCCCGGCATATGGCGCCGGTGCCTGCGCCCAGCGCGATGCCTCGCCGCTCCAACGGCGCCGCGCACATGCCGAAGGTGACGCCGTTCGTGCTGGACGAGGATTTCCCAACCGGCCCCTCGACGGACACGCCAATTACCAGCGCGGACTGGGCGTTGATGGAGCAGCTCGTCGAATGGACGAACCGCCGCGTCAATCTGTTCGGCGCCCGGCACACCCGCGCGTTGATCCGTCGCTACACGGCAGAGGGACGCATCTCGCCTGATGTGCGGGATGCCCTGCTCCAGATCGTCGCGATTGGCGCGGCGCGTCCGGACGGACCAGATAGCGAGCCAATGACCATCACTCTGGCGTCTAACTCGACGCAAAACGATCGCCCTGGCAAGGGGCCCGACGAGCACGTGTCGTCCAACCTGATCATGCGGCTGATCGCAGGCATTACGGCAGTCGGAAACGGTCGCTCACGGAGCGCAAAGAATCATGGATAAGGTCATTGCAACCGCGCTCCTTATTGTCGCCAGCATGGTGATGGCGGTGGCGCTGTTCAACATCGCGTATCCGGCGATTGTACGGGGCGGCGAATCAATTGCCAGCATGGTCGACCGGGCCGGCGAGCGCATCCGCAGCCAGATTGTGATCGTGCACGCTGCTGCCGAGTGGGACGATGGCGCACCACATGACCTCAACGGGAATGGCGACCTCGAAGCGGTGATTTGGGTCAAGAATGTAGGCGACACGCGGATCGCGGCGATCGAGCGTCTTGACCTGTTCTTCGGGACGGAAGGGGATTTCGCACGTATCCCTCACGCCAGCGAAAGCACCTCGGGCACTTACTGGCAGGCGACCATCGAGAACGCGTCCGAATGGACGCCGACCGCCACGCTGCGGATTACGCTCCACAATGCGCCCCTGCGCGCCGGGCGGCAGTTTGTCAAGGTGGTCGCGCCCAGCGGCGTCGCGCACGAATATTTCTGGAGTCTGTAACCGGTGGAAACCGTCCTCGCCGCGTTTATCGTGATCTTCGTGATTGTGTTCGCCGCGCTGAGCCTGTCGGCGGCGGTCATCTCGTCCCAGGAAGCGCTCAGCGTGGCGCAGAGCCAGGCGGATGCACGCCTCGCCGAACAGGGACGCGCAGCTTTGCAGGTGGTTGAGACGCGCACGGTCGCCAACCGCACGCTCGTTGAGCTAACGCTGCGCAACACCGGCAGCACGCGCCTGGCGGATTTCGCCCATTGGGACGTGATCATCAAGTCCAGGGGCGAGCACAGCAGCGCGCCGCAGATCGCGTATTTCCGCCCGCACCCTGCCCTGGCGCCCGGTGCGCGCTATGAAGACGCTCGCAATATGTTGGCTGGCTCGACCTGGGGCGCTGGCTTGTTCGAGGACGCGCTGGCAGGCGTCCCGGAGCTGGCCCAGCCGGGGATTCTCAACAGCGGAGAAGAAGTCACCCTCTGGGCGCGGACTGCGCACGTTATCGACCCCGGCAGCGCGATTGAGGTCGGCGTGGCGACAGAGCACGGCACGGGGCTGTTCACCAGCTTTCGGGCGAATATCCCGCCCGTGCTGGTCGAGCACAGCGTGATCGTTGGGCGCGCGCAGACGCAGGTCACGCTCGGCCCAGCGCATTGGCAAGCGACCGACGAGGACGATCCAGCGGATGCGCTTGTGTACGAGATCACCGGCGAGGATGTACGCCCCGGCGCGCTCAGCGCGAACAGCTTCACGCAGGCGGATATTGGCGCGGGTGAGGTCATTTATACGCGCGCGATTGAGACGGACAGCGAAACGATCTTCTTCAGCCTGACCGATGATAAAGACACGCTCGAAGGGCTGGCGTTTACCGTTACCGTCAACGAGCCGCCGGTCTTCGCGCCGGAGACGGACACCGCCTTGCTGGACGATGGCGAGCCGATCCCGCTGGCTTGCTTCACTGTGACAGATCTCGATGACGGGCCGGAAGCGATCACCTTCACATTGACCGCGCCACCCGACGCTGGCGCGCTGTATCTGGCGAGCACACCGCTTAACACCGGGTCTACCTTCACGCTGATGGATGTCATGGCCGGAGCGTTGATCTTCTCCGGCGACGCGCCAGATACGTTCAGCTTCACCGTGAGCGACGCCTATAACCCCGGCAGCGAGGCCCACACCGTCCGCGTCCTGACGCCAGAAGGATAGAGCCGCGCGGCCAGCCGAGGAGCGAACACGATGACATCACACGACATAGCCGAAACGCCCCGACGGATTATCTCGTCCGGCAATGACGAGCTGGACAGCAAGATCGGCGGCGGCCTGCCGGGGGGCTCGGTCACGCTGATCGAGGGCGGGTCAGGGTCTGGCAAATCGGTCCTTGCAGAGCAAATGACCTGGGGCGCGCTGCGCGACGGCCTGCGCGCGGCAGTATTCACCAGCGAGAACACGGTCAAGAGCCTGATCTGGCAGATGCAGAGCATCGAGCTGGATGTGCTGGATTATCTGCTGTTGGGCCGCCTGCGCATCTACCCGATGGAACTGTCGCGGCGCGGCGCAGGGGCATCCGGCGCGCTCCTATCCGCGATGCGCCGCGAGCAAGGCCGCGACCTGCTGGTGATCGACTCACTCACCGCAGCGGTTATTCACGCGATTGATGAGAAGCGCGTGATCGAATTCTTTGAGGGCTGCAAGCGGATCTCCGCCGAAGGAACGTCCATTCTGGTTGTACTGCACTCGGACGTCATCGAGGCGGATTTCATCAACCCGATCCGCGCGATGTGCGACGCGGACCTGCAGCTCTGCCTGGAACAAAGCGGGCAGCGGCTGGTCAAGACGCTGCAAGTCGCGAAAATTCGTGGCGCGACGAACGTGACCGGGGGGATCGTAGGCTTCGAGGTGGAGCCGGGCTTTGGGATGCGCGTGATCCCGATCAGCAAGGCGCGAGGGTAGCGTTTTATGGCATCCACCGTGTTGCCGTTCGCATTTGACAGCGCTTCCGTCGCTGATTTCGACCGGTTCCGCGCGCGCCTGCCCAAAGGACTGGCCGAGGCGTGCGAGCGCTCACCGCACCTGGCCGAATATCTGCGCCGCCTGCCGCTCGATGAGGTGGGCATCCCGGCGTACTACACCAAGCTCACGCGCAGCATGTCCGAAATTGAAATCCGCAACCTGATCTATCCGCTGGAACAGGGGTTATACGTCCACATTTACCCGGACAAATCCGGCGCGCGCGACCATTACATCTGCATCGAGCCGACGACCGTCATCGACATCGAAACGCCGCTGGTGCAAGTCGAGGAGCGGCTGATCGCCTGGGCCGAAGACATCGGACGGATCGAGAATGATGACGACAAGCGTGCCTTTTTGCTCAAGCTGGTTGACGCGATCTGCACTACGCAGCGGCGCAACGGCAACCGCCGCGCCGACAAGATCTACGTGACGCCGGACGTGCTGGAAGGCATCCGCTATCGCATCCTGCGGGACAAAATCGGCCTGGGCATGCTCCAGCCGCTGCTGATGGACCCGTACATCGAAGACATCAGTTGCAGCGGCGTGGGGCATGTGTTCGTCGAACACAAAATCTTCAAGAGCGTGCAGTCGTCGATTGTGTTCACCACGCACGACGAGGTTGATGATTTCGTCGTCTGGCTCGGGGAGTGGATTAAAAGCCCGGTCACAGTCCGCAATCCACTGGTGGACTCAGTGCTGCCGGATGGCTCGCGCATCAACATCGTGTATGGGCGCGAGATTTCCAAGCGCGGCAGCAATTTCACGATCCGTAAGTTCAGCGACGTGCCGACCAGCGTCATCGAGTTGATCGAGTTCGGCACGCTAAACTACACGATGGCATCGTATCTGTCCTTCATACTCGAAGAGGGGCTCAATATGTTCGTGGTCGGGGCGACCGCGTCCGGCAAGACGACCACGCTCAACGCGCTGAGCACCTTCCTCAAGCCAGACGCCAAAATCGTCACCATCGAAGACACGCCCGAAGTACACGTCCCACACAAGAACTGGGTGCAGGAAGTCTCGCGCCCGACCACCGCCGGCGCGAAAGGCGGCGAAGTGGGAATGTTCGAGTTGCTGCGCGCGGCCCTGCGCCAGCGCCCAGACCGGATTATCGTCGGTGAGATCCGCAGCATGGAAGCGGTGGTCGCATTCCAGGCGATGCAGACCGGGCATGGCGTGATGTCCACTTTTCATGCTAACTCGGTTGAAAAGCTGATCCAGCGCCTGACCGGAGACCCGATCAATATCCCAAAGACCTACATTGACAACCTACACCTGGCCGTCATTCAGGGAGCCGTCCGCCTGCAGGATGGCAAAATGGCGCGCCGCGTGCTGAGCGTGAACGAGATACTCGGCTACGACCCCGTCTCCGAAACCTTCTCGTTTCTCGAGGCCTTTCGCTGGAACCCCGCCACCGACACCTTTGAATTTTCGGGGCACATGAACAGCCAGTTGCTGGAGCAACACATCGCCATACGGCGCGGCATCCCGCCCCACCGTCGCAAAGCGATCTACAACGAAGTCAAGCGGCGCGCGCGGATTTTCGAGAAATTGCATCGCGAAAAGGGAGTGACAGACTTCTATGAGTTCTTCCAAATCCTCTCCGAAGCGCAGCGACAAAATCTCCTTTAAGCCAGTGCCGCCGTTCGAGCTGTTCTACCAGCTTACTTATATGTCGGCAATGGCCGCGGCGGGGTTGTCGCGCAGCAAGACGTTCGAGATCGCGGCGCGTTCTGGCTCGCCTGCGGCGCGCTACTTTGCCGCGATCAACACCCTGGTGGACGAGTTCCGGTACGACTACCCGGATGCTTGCCGCCGGATCGGCACGCAGGCGCGCTCGGAGAATATGCGGAGCTTCCTGCTGCGGCTGTCTGACGCGCTGCGTTCTGGCGAGCCACTGGCCGATTTTCTGGCGCGCGAGGCCGAGGTGCAGGCTGCGGACTACGAGAATAAGTACGAGCGCAATCTCGAAGCGCTCAAGCAGTGGTCGAACGCGTTTTCGTCGATCGTGATCTCCGTCGCGTTGATTGTCATCATCCAGGTCATTTCATCCATGATTTACTCGATGAACACCTCGGTGATGGCCGGGTTGATCAGCACCGGCGTGATCATGGCGGGGTTTGGCGCGTGGATTATCTGGCGCTCTGCCCCGCGCGAGGTGATGAACGTCCCTCCGACGCAGGGCGCGCGCGAGCAGCGCCGCGCGCTCAGCCTGGCCCGGATGCTCTTGCCGGTGGCACTGGCGGCTGCTTCGGCGCTGTATGTGGCCGGCCTGCCGCTGGGATGGATTCTGCTGATGATGGCTGCGCTTATGCTGCCCGGCGGGGTAATGAGCCTGATCAGCGACCGGCGAACGACCAAAAAGGATGAGGAGTTCAGCACGTTTCTGCGCTCTTCTGGCGGAATGGCAACCTCAACCGGTACCACGCTGCGCGAGGCGCTGACCAAGATCGATTTGTGCTCGTTCCCGACGCTGGAGCCGGAGATCACACGCCTCAGCACGCGGCTTCAGGCGCTTGTCCCGCCGGAAATGTGCTGGCAGAAGTTCGGCCTGGAATCGGGCAGCCGCTTGATTTCGGATGTCTCCAGCATTTTCTATGGCGCCGTGAAAACCGGCGGCGATCCAGAGCGTGTGGGCTATCTCTGCTCCTTGTTCGCGGCCAAGACCACCCAACTGCGCGCCAAGCGGCGTCTGGTAGCGGGCACATTCGCCGGGCTGACAACCGTCATGCAGGCGGTGGTCGCCGGGCTGATGGTGTTCGTGCTGTCGATCGTCGAGAACTTCACGGAAATGATCGGTACGCTCATGCCGACCGGCGAGGCGGCGGATGCGGGGCAGGCGCAAATGAATATGGCGATGGCGTCGCTGTCACCAGGCGACCTGCAATTTCTGTCTACCATCACGATCAGCATGATCATCCTGCTGGCGGTGATCGGCGCGGCAGCCATCATCGCCGCCGACGGGGGGTTGAAGATCAAGATGACGTTCTACCTGGCGCTGACCACGCTGATTTCCGGCGTGTGTTTTCTGATCGTCCCGCCGCTGGTTGACCAGATTTTGACCGTCTGAGGCTGCGCCGCACACCGGGGAGAGAATGAATAATGACCTTATTAGAGATGATGCTCAACGACCAGCGGATTGTGCTCGCGCTGGCGGCGGCGCTGATGCCACTGGCGCTGGCGGCGCTGCTCGGTGTGGCGTTTCAGGTGCGGCGGCTGGTTCGTCGGCGCGCCGAGCAGCGGGCAGCAGAGGAAGCCCGCGCGCTGGCGGCGTACGCGCTGGCGGATGACCTGGATGGGCAGGACGGCAAGCCGCTTGACGACGAGATTGTGTCGCCCGATGCCGCTGGTGCGGTTGACGAGCTGCTCGACATCGCCGAAGGCGATACGGCGTCCGAAGAAGTGGGGGATGGTGCGGCCTCGTCCATGCAGTCAGTGCTAGACAGCGTATTCACCGATGAAGAAGCCCCTAACCCGCTGGCGCACCTGTTGGACGAGCTAGACGACATCCAGGCCGATGACTTGGCCGCGCTCTGCGAGAGTGTCGCGGAACGTCTGGCGTAGGGAGATGGGGAGCCTGTGACCATGCTGATTCTGTGCGCTCTGGGGGGACTCCTCATCGGCTGGCTGGCAGACGCGCTGTCAGGCCGGCTCCCGCGATGGACTGGCCATGTGGCGCCGTCCCAGGAACCGGCCCCGCGCAGGCTGCCTGCCGTGGTCCGTTGGACGATGCGGGGACAAGCGCCGGGCGACCGGCTGGCGCGGGGGATAGAACTCGGCAGCGCGGCGTTTCTGGCGGGGCTGTGGGTGGTTTGCGGCCCTTCGCAGGCGTTTTGGGTGCTCAGCGCCAGCTATGTTTACTTGCTGCTGATCGCGCTGATTGACCTCAAGCACCGGCTGGTGCTCAACGCGATGACGTACCCGGCGCTGGTCGTCGCGCTGGCGGCGCACCTGCTGGCCGCGGACCAACCTATCGCGCAGGTGCTGGTCGGCGGCGGCATGGCGTTCGCGATCTTCTTTCTGACGGGCTGGTTGCGGCCGGGCCAGCTTGGGTTTGGCGATGTCAAGCTCGCCACCCTCATCGGGGTGGGATTAGGTTTTCCGACGATCTTATGGGCGCTCCTGGCAGGAACCGGCGCGGCAGGTGTCGTTGCGATCTGGCTGCTGCACCGGGGCGCGAGCGCGCAGAACCGCATCGCATACGCGCCGTTCCTGTGCCTGGGCGCTCTGGCGGCGCTCCTTGGAACGCAGCTTCCCGTGTCTTGAGGTGACTTGTGACTTATTCTCCGCATCCTGACGAACTTGCCGACGACGACGTGCCACGCCGGTCACGCGTGAGCCGCGTGATTTTGTGGCTCGTAGCGCTCAGCCTGGGCGTGCTGTTCCTGCCCATACACCTGCTTGGGAGCGCCATCGACGAGCAGAATGCCCGCTTGCAAGGCGATATCGGCACGCAGGAGGCCCGGCTGGCCCTGGGGCCGCCCGCCTCGCTTGACGAAAAGGAACTGCAAACCACGCTAAGCGCTGCGCTGGAGCAATTGAGCGTATTGCAGCCCGCCCGCACGCACCTGGAAAGCAACCGCATCGATTGGCCAGGGGTTGCCGCCAGCCTGAGCAATTACCACGACGACTATATGGTTGTGCTCGGCCTGACCCAGACTGACCAACTGCTGACGGTGCAAGGCCGCGCCTGGAGCGAGCAGGTCGTCCTGGACTATGCCCGGCGGTTGGAAGAATCCGGCCATTTCGCCACGGTGACGGTGCAATCGCTATCGGGCAACATTGTTCCGACTGAGACGCCTGGGCGCGGCACGCCTACCCCCGCGCCAGAAGCGCCAAGCCGTATCCGCTACGTCGAGTTCACGCTCACCGCTGAGTTGAAAGCAGCCACACCATGAATGACATTTTTGACGAAGGACCGGGACTGCGCGAGCGGCTGGGCGCGCTCGTGCCGGTGGTGTTGATCGCGCTGGTCGCGTTGGGGAATGTGTTGTTTGGGCTGCTGACCGTCTGGCCTGCCTGGCAAGACAATGAGCACTTGCGCGCGGTCGCCAGCGGCCAGGAACTGGCCCTAACGGCGACGGCTCAGGCGGTTGAGGGAGCGGCTGATGTCTTGCAGCATCAACTCGACAGCGCGCAGGGGCGGCTCGGCGAAACAGCGGGCCTCTTCCTGACCTCGGCCCAGGCCGACGATATGCTTGACTTGCTCTATCGCTACGCGCAGGATACAGATGTCGAGATCGCGCGGCTTCAGCTTGATCCGGCTCAGGATGGCGCAGTGTCAGATGCGTTCAAGGCCCGGGCGTTTCAGATCGAGGTAGAAGGAGAGCCGCGCGACCTGCTCGATTTCATCGTGCACGTCAAAGAATCTGGCGCGCCCAGTGTTCAGCTTGCGGATGTGGCGACCCGCCACGAGAACGACCACACCAGTCTCCACGCCCGGCTGATTCTCCACAGCTCCCCTTATGCGTCGGGCGTGGCGTTGGAAGGCGTGGCGCAGCCGCAGATCGTCACGCCGGTCGCGCCCTCTCCGACGCCCTTCCGCCTGCCGCCAACCGCAACACCGACCGCGACGCTCACGCCGACCATCACGCCAACCGCCACCCCAACGACGGCGACCCGCGCAACAGCGACGCCGACCATCGTTGCGCCACCATCACCAACACCGACAACCCCGCCTCCGACGCCCACCGCCGCGCCAGAAATCATGCGGCCTGGCAGCTATAACGACGACAGCCCCCTGCTCGGCTATTCGCGCGGCCAGTGGATTCTGATCGCCTCGTTACAGGGAACCGATGCGAGCTATCGCTACAGCGAGGAAGCCGGTGCGACTGTCGGCTTCCGGTTTGAAGGGACGAGCGCGCGCGTGCAGTATGTCAGCTTCCGCAATTTCGGCATCTTCGAGGTGGATGTGGATGGCGCGCTGTGGACGGTGGTCGATAGCTATGCGCCATCGGGTGTGTTTGGGCGTGAGGTCGTGATCGACGGCCTGTCCTATGGCGTACACACTGTCACGATCCGGAACACGGGCCGCCGCAACCCGGCCAGCGAGGGCGCGGTGATTGCCCTGGATGCGGTACACATCCCGGAAGCGGTCGCACCCTCGCCGACGCCAGCCCTGCAAACACTCGGCGCTGGCTGAGCGCGCAACGCACTCATAAGCTGGGCCTGCTGCCCCCACGCAAGAAACTGGTGCAGGCCCATCCCCCCGCCCCATACCCCAGCTCGGAAGACAGTGACATGACGCGGCGGATTGTCATCATCCTGTGTGAAAGGTCGCAGAGGATCACACCGCGCTGAAATCGCGGGAGCTATCTCGCCCGGAACGACTCGCGCTCGACCAGCTCGACCGGCAGGACCACGTGCTCGGCGGCGAGCGTCCGCTCTTCGATGCGCTGGAGCAACAGGTGTGCGGCGACGCGGCCCTTTTCGACGGTGGGCTGGCGGATGGTCGTCAGCGCCGGGCATGTCAGGCTGCTGGCCTCGATATCGTCGTAGCCGATCAGCGAGAGATCATCGGGGATGTGCAGCCCCAGCTCGCGCGCGGCCTGCATCACACCGATCGCGATCACGTCCGCCATCGCAAGGATTGCGGTCGGGCGCCAGCGCGACTGCCACAACGCGTGCAGCCCATCATAGCCGCCCGCCGCGTCGCACTCGCATTCCAGCAAGTGGATGCGCGGGTCTTCCAGCGACAGACCGTGCGCCGCCAGCGCGCGCGAATAGCCCTCGACCCGGCGCTGGAGCGTCCCGGCGTATTTGTGATAGTCCCCGTGATGGCCGGAGCGGATGCCGAAAATCGCGATGTCCCGGTGGCCGCGTTCCAGCGCGTACGACATGGCCGCGTAGGCGCCCGCCTCGTCGTCGATGTTGACGCACGGGATGTCGGGCGTGGGGTCGCTGTCCACCATCACGAACGGCACGCCGCGCTGCTGCAACACGATCATCGTTCCGCGAAACGTCTCCAGACCCAGCGTCAAAAAGCCATCGACCGCCGCCCGCACGATCGCCCGGCGCAGGTTCCCTTTCAGCGGAGGAACCAGCATCATCGACATACCGCTCTCGTGGCAGACCTCACCCACACCTTCGATAAACGTCAGCAGGTATGGGTTGCGCGTCGTGATCGGGATCGGCTGCGGGACCAGAATCCCGATGCAGCCGGTGCGGCGCGTCTTGAGGTTGCTGGCGACCGGATCGGGCGCATAGCCGACTTCGTCTGCCACCGCCAGGATGCGCCGCAGCGTATCCTCTGACAGGCGCTCGGGATAGTTGAAGGCAAACGAGACCGCCGTCTTCGATACCCCGGCGCGGCGGGCGATCTCGGAGATGGTGATTTTAGTCATCGGTACCCTTCAGCGGCAGCAAAACATACCCGGCTTTGGACGGGAGCGTCTCCAGCGCCAACACGCCATCCCGGGCAGAAAAACGCGCCCCGCTCAGCGCATCTTCCCACAGCGCCGCCCGGCCCGCCGCTTCGCCCAGGGGGATGCGGACGTTCTGGCGCGCCTCGCGCGGGTTGAGGACCACGATCACACTGTCGCTGCCGTGCCAGCGATGATAGGCATACACCGCGTTGAATGCGACGAGCGGCTCGAACGCGCCCCGTGTCAGCGCGGCGTGCGCGCGACGCAGCGCGACGAGCGTGCAGTAGACATCGTGCAGGCGCGTATCCCACTGCTGCGCGTCCCAGATCATCCCGGCGCGGCACAGCGGGTCGTTCTCGCCCGCCATCCCGATCTCGTCCCCATAGTAGATCATTGGGATACCAATATACGTGAACTGAACAATCGCCGCGAGCCGCGCGCGCGCCACGTCGCCCTCGCACACCGTCAGGATGCGCGGCGTGTCGTGGCTGCCGAGCAGCGTCAGATGATACGGGGCAGATGCGCCGTGTTCCGCGCGGAGCTGCGCCAGTTCGTAGTCGAAATCCTCAGCATCCATGTGATCCCAGGCGCAGAAGTCGAGGATCGCGTCGCGCAGGCGATAGTTCATCACGCCGTGGACCGTGTCACCCTGCAGCCAGGGCGCCGCGCCGCGCCACACTTCCGCGACGATGTACGCATCTGGCTTGACGCGCAGCGCTTCCTCGCGAAAAGCGCGCCAGAAGTCCAAAGGAACCTTCCACGGCACGTCGAGCCGCCAACCGTCCGCGCCCTGCTCCAGCCAGTAGCGGGCCACGTGCAGCAAATGCTCGCGCACCGCCGGGTTCGCGTGGTTGAGCTTGGGCAGAAAGGCCGCGCCGCCGCAGGTCTGGTAGTTGGGAGGCGACATGGTGACCGGGTACGAGTCGATCAGGAACCAGTCCGCATAGGGCGACGCCGCGCCGCGCGCGAGCACGTCCTCGAACGCCCAGAACCCGTCGCCGCAGTGGTTGAACACCGCGTCCAGCACCAGGCGGATGCCGCGCCGGTGCGCGTCATCAACCAGCGCGTGAAAGTCGTCGAGCGTCCCGGCGGCAGGATCGATCGCAAGGTAGTCGGATGCGTCATAGCGGTGGTTGGTCCGCGCCTGGAAGAAAGGCGTCAGGTACAGCGCGCTGATGCCGAGCCGCTCCAGGTAATCGAGCTTGGCGCGGATGCCCGACAAGTCCCCCCCGTGGAAGTGCTCGCGCGTGGGCGTCGCGTCCCAGGGAACCACACCCGGCGGGTCGTTGGCTGGATCGCCGTTGAAGAACCGCTCGGGGAAAATCTGGTAAAACACCGCGTCGCGCGCCCACTCTGGCGCGGCCCACCGAGTCATCATGCCCTACTACCCCTTCACGCCCGACTGGGCGACGCTTTGAATAAACCACCGCTGCCCGAACAGGAACACAAGGAGCGTGGGCAGGGTCGCGGTGACCGTCCCGGCCATCAGCAGCGTCCACTGCGTGCCATAGCGCCCCTGGAACATCGCCAGCCCAAGCTGCACGGTCCGCATATTGGGGTCGTTGATCACGACCAGCGGCCACAGAAAGTCGTTCCACGCGAACATAAACGCGAAGATGCCGAGCGTCGCCAGCCCGGGCCCAGACAGCGGCAGGATGATCCGCCACCAGATGCCCAGGCGGCTCGCGCCGTCGATCATCGCCGCTTCGTCCAGCTCGCGCGGGATGCCCTGGTAATACTGCCGCAGCAGGAAGATGCCAAACGCGCTCACCATGCGCGGCACGATCAGCGCCGCGTACGAGTCAATCCAGCCGAGCCGGTCGATGATCAGGTACGACGGAATGAGGATGACGTGGAACGGGACCATCATCGTCGCCAGGAACACGAGGAACAGCACCTCGCGCCCCGGAAAGCGCAGCCGGGCGAACGCGTACGCCGCCAGCGACGAGAGCAAGACCTGCCCCAGCACGATCCCGGCGGTCATCACAATCGAGTTGAAGTAGTAGCGCGCAAACGGCGCTGCCTGCCACGCTGCCTCGTAGTTGGCAAGCTCGAAGCGCGTCGGGATCAGATACGGCGCCTGGTGTGTCAGCGCGGCAGGTTTGAGCGAGAGCGTCAGCATCCACAAGAACGGGACAATCATCACCAGCGCGCCCGCGATCAGCGCCGCGTGGATGAGCATATTGCTCCACTTCACCCGCGCCAGACGGGCCTGCACGCCAGCAGCCAGCGGAAGCGTTTCTGCGCTCATAGCCCCGTCTCCCGCGCGCCGAAGTATTTCCACTGAATGAGCGTCGCCACGAACACGATCGCGAAGATCACCCATCCCATCGCGGACGCATCGCCCAGGTTGAAGTAGCGGAACGCCTGCCGGTAGAGCAGCAGCCCGACCACTTCGGTTGTCCCCACCGGTCCGCCTTCCGTCATGACGTACACCACGTCGAAGATCAGGAAGGCGTCGATCACGGACATGATGACCAGCATCAGGGTGATGGGCGCGATCAGCGGGATCGTCACATAGCGAAAGCGCCCCCACGGGCCCGCGCCGTCGACCGTCGCCGCCTCATAAAAGTCTTTCGGGATGTTTTGCAGCCCGGCCAAAAAGACCACAATGTTGAAGCCGAGCCGCTTCCACAAGCCGACCAGGATCACGATGCGCAGCGCCCAATCGGGGTTGCGCAACCACGCGGGCGAAGGCGGCGTCAGGCCGAGGTTGCGCAGAAAGACGTCCGCATAGCCGGTGCCGGGCGTCATCAAATAGCGCCAGACCACCGCCGCCGCGACGGTCGAGGTGACGACTGGCAGAAAGTAGATCAGCCGGTAGAGGTTCCGCCCGCGAATGTCGGCGTTGAGCAGCACAGCGATCACCAACCCGATGGCGACGCTCGACGCCGTGACGCCAGCCGTATACTTGAACGTTACGACCAGCGCGTTACGAAACTGCGCCGACTCGAAGATCGCGCGGTAGTTGTCCAGCCCGACGTAGGTGCGCTCCGGGCTGAAGCCGTTCCATTCCATCACGCTCAGGAAGCCGGAATAGATCAGCGGATAGATGTTGAAGATGGCGAAGAGAATCACCGCCGGAGCCAGAGCCAGCGCCGCAGCAGACAGATCGCCCTGGCGATTCGCTCGCCGCCACCCGGCGCGCACCGGAGCTAGGACAGACATGCTGTAACCTCAATCGGGGTCATGGACAAGAGGCAGGGCTGGGGATAGCGTGCTATCCCCAGCCGCACGCAAACTTATTGTAGCAGAGCGTTGACCGCTGCTTCCGCCTCAGCCAGCGCGTCTTCGGGGCTGAGCTGGCCGTACAGCGCGCGCTCGATCACGGCTGAGAACGCGTCCGAGATCTCGGCGTACTGCTCGACGGGCGGGCGGTTGTGCGCGTACTGCTGCATATCGACAAACGGCAGCAAGCGCGGCTCAGTCTCTTCGATCCAGGCGCGATAGCCCTCATCCGTGGCAACCGAGTCACGGATCGGCATGAAGCCGGTTTCCTGGTCCCACTCAAGCTGGACTTCGGTGCTGGTAAACCAGTTGATGAAGTCCCAGGCGGCCTGTTGCTTGGCTTCGTCATCCGTCATGATGAAGATGTGCTCGCCGCCCATGTTGGTCGCTGGTTGGCCGTCTTCGGGGCTGGGCATGGACGCGGTGGTCCAGGCGAACGGCGCGGTCTCGGCCCAGATGCCAACCATCCACGAGCCATCCATCACCATGCACGCCTGCCCCTGGCCGAACAGCCCCCAATCGGAGAGCGTGTACGCGCCAGAGTCGATCAGGTCCAGCCAATAGTTGAGCGCCTGCAACCCCGCCTCGGAGTTGAACGCAGCGGCGGTCAGGTCCTCGTTGAGGAACTCGCCGCCTGCCTGCCACAGGTATACCTGGAACTGCCAGGTCAGGCCCTCGCCGGGCTGCGTGTACAGCTCGATCCCGATCACGCCCTGCTCCGGGTTCGCGCACTGCACAGCGGCGTCCTGAAGCTCGGCCCAGGTTGCGAGCGGCGCGGCAGGATCGAGACCAGCGGCCTCGAACAGGTCGCTATTGATGAATAGCTCCAGGTTATTGGTGCTGACCGGCAAACCGTGAAGCTGGCCGTCGTAGGTGTTCACCGCCAGCAGCGCGGAATAGAAGTCTTCGAGATCGGCGCCAGACGCCTCAACAAAGCTGTCAAGCGGGGCCAGCGCGCCAGAGGTCGCCAGGTACGGCATCCAGACCATATCGGCGGCGGCCAGGTCGGGCGTATCGCCGCCCGTCACTGCGAGTTGCAGCTTGGGCAGCAGTTCGTCCCACCCTACAAAGACATTCTCGATCTGCACGTCGGGATGCTCGGCATTGTAGCGATCCACCAGCGCCTGGATCGTTTCGCCATTCTTGCCGTCCCAATAGTTCCAAAAGGTCAGTTCAATCGGGTCCTGGGCGCGGGCGACGCGCGCCAGCCCCGCGCCTTGCAGCACAAAAGCAGCGGCAAGGATCGCAGCAACCAGACACAAGACAGTGCGTTTCATGGTGTTGTCAATCTCCTCAAATCTCTAGGCGAACGGGCCATCCAACTAGCGCGAGAAGGAAACGGTGAGAAACGGCGAGCGGACTCCTTTCAGCGGGATCAGCAGAAATTAAACCGGTTTACTAAACCGATTTAAGCACGGAACGGGGCGGTTTGTCAAGCAATTAAGCTTTCCCCCTGCCCCGAGCGCCGCCCCCAACCCTGGCGCATAACACACAAACCACATCGTTTCATCATAAGTCCTTCACATTCTGCCGTTAAAGTAAGCGCATCAATCGATCTCAAGACAATCACAGGAGCAGCAGACATGATGAACAAGCGAGTCGTTTTGGGGATGGTGTTGACCGTGGCGCTGATCGGCACGCTGATGCTGGCAGTCGCCCCGACGATGGCGGCGGAAGAGTCGGGCGTGTTTTCCGCGCTGGCAGTGGGCGGGCGCGGCCAGGGTCGCGGCGCAGGTGGCGCAGGTGGCGCAGGCGTGGCGTTTGTGGACGCGGACGGCGATGGTATCTGCGACAACTACGGCACCGGGCTGTATGGCAACGGCGTGGGCTTTGTGGACGCCGACGGCGACGGGATTTGTGACAACTGCGGGACCGGGATGGGCTATGGCGCGCAGTTTGTGGACGCCGACGGCGATGGCATCTGCGACAACTGCGGGACCTTCGCCAATCGCGGCGGCGCCCAGGGGCGTGGCTATCGTGGCGGCGGCATGGGCCGCGCCCGCTAATCCTTCGCACTCATTTTCCGCACGCGACAACGAGCGGCCTGAAACGGTCGCTCGTTTTTTGTGTGCGCGCGCCCCCTGAGCGAATTTGCAGGATTGGGATATGCTTATCGCGCCGGTGTACTGGGCAAACCGGCTGCCTCGCCCGGAGACTTACATGCAGTTAACCCCATCTCACAAACGTCTCGTGTTGCTCGGCCTGGCGCTCGCGCTGGCGGCGGCAGGGCTGCTGGCCGGACGCTCGCCCCTGGTGGCGGCGTTCCCGATCGCGCTCGTGCTGGCGCTGATGATCGGCCTGCGCTGGAGCGGGCAGCGCGCCGGGGTCGCCGGGTGGCTGGTGGGTCTGGTCGCGGCGATGGCGGGCTTCGGACTGACGCCTGATGTGCTGTGGGTCTCGCAGGTCAAGGGGCTGTTCATCTCGCTGAACGTGCTGTGGATCCTGTGGCCGTCGCTGCTGCTGTACCACCTGGTGGCCGAAGCGGGCGGGATCGAGGCGATGGCGCGCGCGCTGCAGAGTCTGATCCGCACACGCGGCCTGCTACTGGTGGTCATCGCGTGGGCGTTCAGCGGGATGCTGGAAGGGCTGGCGGGGTTCGGGCTGCCGGTGGCGATCGTCGCGCCGATGCTGGTCAACCTGGGCGTCGCGCCGGTGCTGGCGGTCGCGGCGGTGGCGGTCGGGCACGCGTGGTCGGTCACGTTCGGCGACATGGGTGTGATCTACGAGACGCTGCGGCAGTTGGTGGCGGTCGATGACGCGTCCCTGACCACGCTCTCAGCGGGCTTGCTAGGCGTGGCGTGCCTGCTGACCGGCCTGGCGGCGGCGCGCATCCTGGGGCACGCGGCGCACTGGCGCGCGATCGCGCTGCTGGCAGCGGGCATGAGCGCGGCGCAGTACGGGCTGGCGGTGATCGGGCTGACGCCGCTGGCGGCATTCGGCGCAGGACTGAGCGGGATCGCGCTCGCGTTGCCGATCAGCCAGGGATCGCGTTCGCTGGCCGCGCTGCGCCAGGTGACCGTCACCCCCGCGTTGCGGAGCGCCATCGCCAGCTATGGAACGCTCGCCGCGCTTCTGACGCTGATCACGCTGATCGCCCCGCTCCAGGCGGCGCTGGACCATCTGCGCTGGACGCCCGCGCTGCCCGCAGTCACCACCGGCGACGGTTTCGCTACCCTGCCCCACACGCAGACGGTGCAGCCGCTGGCGCACCCCGGCACGCTGATCCTGCTGGTCGCCGCGCTGAGCGCGTGGGGCTTCCGCCGCGCCGGGCTGAACGCGCCGCGCAACGGCCAGCGCGCCATTCAGGCGACCGCTCGCGCCGCCACCCCCGCCACCATCGGCATCGTGACGATGGTCGGGCTGTCCACGCTGATGGAGTACACCGGCATGACGCAGTTGCTGGCCGAGTCCGCCGCCGACCTGCTCGATGTGGCCTTCCCGCTGTTCTCGCCGCTGATCGGGATGCTCGGCGCGTTCGCCACCGGCAGCAACAACAACTCGAACGTGCTGTTCGCCGGGCTGCAAGAGCACATCGCGGTGCTGCTGAGCATCGCGCCAGGGCTGCTGGTCGCCGCGCAGACGACGGGCGGCGCGCTGGGGAGCATGATCGCGCCCGCGAAGATCATCGTCGGGTGCAGCACGGTCGGATTGCGCGGGCAGGACGGGGACGTGCTGCGCATCACCCTGCCGTACGGGCTGGCCATCGGCGCTCTGATTGGCGCGCTGACGCTGGCGCTGAGTCTCGTGGGGTAGAGGCGGCTCAAGTGGCGGGGTTTCGCCCTCCATCCTGCCGAGCTGCGCTCGGTTCCTTCCCCCACCAGGAGGGAAGGATGGCAAGCTTGCGCCCGAACCACCCGCGCTGGTGGCAACTCAGGTGGCGGCAGGCGCGGCTTCCGGCAGGCGGACGGTGACGGTTGTGCCCTCGCCCGGCGCGCTTTCGAGCGCGATCTCGCCGTGCATACGCTTGACGATCAACTGGGCGAGCGACAGCCCGATCCCGCTACCGGGCACGCCGTCCGTGTTCTGCCCGCGATAGAGTTCTTCCCACACCAGCGGCTGGTCTGCCAGGGGGATGCCTCGCCCCGTGTCGATCACCTGCGTCACAACGCAGCGGCCCTCGCGGAAAGCGCGCAACTCGATCCCGTCCTCATCGCCCGAAAACTTGAGCGCGTTGTCGACCAGGTTGTGGAGTGCGACGAGCAACAGGTCCCGGTCGCCACGCACTCGCAGCGCGTCCGGCGCAGATGGCAGGCGCAGCGTCAGGCGATGGCCGTGATCGGCGTCTTGCACCAGGGCGGCGGCTTCCGTCAGCAGATCGCGGATGTCAAACACGGCCTCTTCCAACGGCAGCGTCTCGATCTCTGCCAGCTTGCGCAGATCCCGCACCAGGCGGCTGAGGCGGACGGTCTGCGTCTCGATGCTCGTCAGAACCTGCTGCTCGGCGGGCGTGCAGGTTTCGCGGATATTGCTCACGGCAACGAGGATGGCGGTGAGCGGGTTCTTTAGCTCGTGGTCGAGGCGGCGCAGGAAGCGGTGATGCGCCACAATCGGCGGGACGTCATCCGGCGCGGTATGGGTTCGCCGCCGGACCGCGCGCCACGCTGCCACGCTCCCCACCCCCGCGAGCGCCAGCGCCACGCTGCCTAGCACCAGGATCAGGTCGCGGTTGAAGCGAAGCGTTACGTCAACCGTCCGCTCGCCGCCGGTGGTGAGGCTGAGCCCCAACACCACGACCAGCGCGGCCAGCAACACCCACAGCGCGGTTCGCATCTCAGGTGATGGGCCGGACATCGCCCACGTAACGGTAGCCCTGGCCGGGGATCGTTTCGATATAGCGCGGCGCGGACGCGTCGTCCTTGAGGGCTTTGCGCAGCTCCGCGATACGCGTGTCGATCACGCGCCCGCCGACCGGATAATCCCACCCCCACACGGTATTGAGCAGTCGCTCGCGGCTGATCAGCTCGTCGGCGTGCGTCATCAGGTATTCGAGGATGGCGACGGCTTTGGGCGTCAGCGGCACGTCTTGCGCATCGAGCCACACGCGGCGAGACGTGCGATCCAGCACCAGCCGGTCATCGCCGATGCGACGCGCCGCGCTCAGCGGTGGCAGGCCGGGCCGCACCCGGCGCAGCACCGCCTGAATCCGCGCGATGAGCTCGTGCGGATCGAACGGCTTGTTGAGGTAATCATCCGCGCCTTCGCCGAGCGCCATCGTCCGTTCGGACGAGTCGCCCACCTGGGTGAGCAGAATCACGGGGACCCAGTCGCCGCGCTGCCGCAGCGTGCGGAGCATCTCGCGCCCGTTGAGGTGCGGCATCAAAATATCCAGCACGACGAGGTCAGGCGTAGAGGTTTCGACCAGCGCCAGCCCCTGGCGGCCATCACCGGCCACCATCACCTCAAACCCCGCGCGCTGAAGAAGCTGGGAGAGGTTGGACGTAATCGCCTCTTCGTCATCGACCAAGAGGATTCGGGGTGTAGCACGCATGTTTGACCCTGTTGCTAATCCGATTCAGCCGCCTCGGCCACGGTTTTGTCGTCCCGGTCGTAGTGCCCGGCCAGTTCGTCGATGCACATCCCTTCCCAGAGATGCGTCTTGGTGATGTATGCAGCGCGGGCGATCATGTGCGCGGAAACGGGCCCGGTGAGGATGACGAAGAAGATGATACCCAGCGCGCGCGCCGTCACGCCCACCCGGTCAAAGTGGATCGCGAGCGCCAGCAAGATCAGGATCACGCCCAGCGTCGCCGCTTTCGTGCTGGCGGACATTCGCAAAAATACGTCGGGCATCCGCAAGATGCCGATGCTGGCGAGCAGCATCAGCAGCGCGCCCGCTGTGAGCAGAGTCGTACTGAGAACTGTCTGGATCATCGTCGCTGCCGCTCCAGATAGAAGGCGAACGCAATCGTCCCCAAAAAGGAGACTAGCGCCAGCACCACCGCGATATCAAGAAAGACGGACCGGTCGGTCACCACCGCGTACGACGCGATCAGGCCGATCCCGATGATCGTCAGCAGATCGAACGCGACCACCCGGCTCTCCAGGCGCGGACCTTTAATCAGGCGTGTCAGCGTAAGAGCTAACGCCAGCACCAAGATAAGTGTCGGCAGCGTCTGCATCATAGAAGAGTTCCCTCACCCGTCGTTCAAATCCCTGCTTGATCTCGGCGCGAAACTGCTCGATATCGCCGATGTGCATCGCGTGAACGTACATCACCTTCCGGTCGTCCGAAATATCGAGCGTGAGCGTCCCCGGCGTCAGCGTGATCAGGTTCGCCAGCAGCGTGATCTCCACGCTCGATTTGACATCCAGCGGCACGGCGACAATTCCAGGGCAGATGTCCGGCTCCCGCGCGATCACCACGCGCGCTACGCGGAACGTCGCGATGATCAGCTCCTTGACGAAGAACAGCGCGAACGAGACCACCTGCCGGAACTTGCGGAAATACGTCGTCGGGCCATACAGCGGGCCCGCCAGCCAGAGGACAAGATAGCCGATCACGAAGCCCTCGAGCAGCGTGTTGGCGGTCAAAGAGCCGGTCAGAAACGTCCAGATCAGCGCGAGCAGCAGGTTGACGAATAAGACGTTCATGGCACGCTCCCCAGCACCGCGCTCACGTATTCTTCGGGCGCCAGCAACTGGCTCGCGGCCCGTGACGACAGGTCGAACACCGGCTCGGCCAGCAGCCCGATCGCGATCGTCAGCGTCGCCAGCGCGGCCACCGGCACGATCAATTGCCGCCACATTCCAGGGGTCAGCAACCGGGTGTCGGGCGTCGTCTCGGGGCGGTTCTTCCAGAAGACCTCGGCCCAGATTTTCGTCATCGAGAACAGCGTCAGGATGCTGACCACCAGCGCGACAGCCGCGATCACCGGCTGGTCCACCTCGAAGCTGGCGCGGATCAGCACGAACTTCGCCCAAAAGCCGGACAGCGGCGGGATGCCCGCCAGCGACATCGCCGGGATCAGGAACAAGACCGCCAGCAGAAAATGCGAGCGGTACAGCCCGCCCAGGTATTTCAGCTCATAGCTCCCTTGCAGCCGGTGCACCACCCCGCTGATCAGGAACAGGTTCGCTTTGACGATGATGTGATGGATGATGTAGAAGATCGCGCCTGCCAGCGCCAGTGGCGTGAACAGCGCCAGCCCCATCACCATATACCCGATCTGGCTGATGATGTGGAACGACAGGATGCGCCGGAACTCGTTTTGCGAGGCTGCGCCCAACACGCCGGTGAGCATCGTCAGGCCGGACAGCACCAGCAGCAGGTTGTGCGTGTAGTCGATCTCCTGCGTAAACAGCAGCGTGAACACGCGAATCAGCGCGTAGACGCCCACCTTCGTCAGCAGGCCCGCAAACAGCGCCGTGATCGCGACCGGCGCGACCGGATACGACGCGGGCAGCCAGAAGAAGAACGGGAACAGCGCCGCTTTGATTCCAAACGCGATCAGGAACATGATCGCGACGACCGTCACCAGCACGGGCTGCTGCGCCTCGGCAAGCTGGATCGAAAGGTGCGCCATGTTCAGTGTCCCGGTGATGCTGTACAGCAGGCCGACCGCGGTCAGGAAGATCGCGGACGAGATCAGATTGATCGTGACGTACTTAAACGCGCCTTCAAGCTGCGCGCGCTCGTTGCCGAGCGCCACCAGCACGAACGACGCCATCAGCATGACCTCGAACCAGACGTACAGGTTGAAGATGTCGCCCGTCAGGAACGATCCGGAGATGCCCATCATCAGGATCAGCAGCAGCGGATAGTACCCGAAGCGCACGCGGCGGCGGTCGACCGACGCGCGAGAGAAGAACACGACCGCGACCGCAATGATGCCACCCAGGACCGTCATGATCGCGCTGAGATAGTCCGCCACAAACGAGATACCGAAGGGCGCGGGCCAGTCACCCACCTGGATAACCTGGATGCCGTCCCGCGCGACCACGGCCAGGATGCCAATCGCCGAGGCCAGCAGCCCGCCCGCGCCGATCAGCGCCAGCACCCACTGGGCCCGGCGGTTGCGCCACAACAGCGCCAGCACCGCCGCGAAAAAGGGAATGAGAATCGGTAACAGCAGAAGCCCCATCGAATTACACGTCTCCCTCGGTCCCGCGCAGATTGTTGCTATCGTCGGTCCCGACCGAGCGATGCGTCTGCTCGATCAGCACCACCGCGAACGCCAGCACGCCGAAGCTAATCACGATCGCGGTCAGGATCAGCGCCTGAGGCACCGGGTCGGCGTAGGGTGGCGCGGGTTCGGTGGCGCCCGAAGCGATCAGCGGCGGCGCGGCGCGCGTCAGGCCGCCAACCGTGAAGATCAGGAGATTGGTCGCATAGCTGAGCATCGCCAGCCCCATGATCATCTTCACGATGCTGCGCCGCATGATCATGTACAGGGCGCCCGCGTACAGCCCGCCGATCAAAAACGCGAGAACTACCGCCACGCTACTCCTCCTCCATCAGTTCCAGAATGATCTGGAGCACCACGCCGACTACGGTGATAAACACGCCGATATCGAACACGCTGGCCGTGCCGATCTTCCCCAGCACAGGCAGGGTGATATCGCTCCAGATCCCGGTCAGGAACGGCCTGCCATTCAGCAGCGCGACCAGCCCGCTCGCCCCCGCGATCAACAGACCGAGGCCGATCATGGTGCGCGTCGGAATGCGGAGCAGCGCGCGCGCCTGGTCCAGGCTGTGGGCGATGGCGTACAGCGCGAACGCCGAGCTTGCCACCAGCCCGCCGACGAATCCCCCACCCGGCTCGTTGTGGCCGCGCGTCAGCAGGTAGAGGGAAAACAGGAACAGCACCGGCACCAGATAGCGCGTCGCCGTCAGCAGAATCAGCGAGCCAGGCGAATCGCGCCTGTCGGATGAGTTCATGAGCTTTCCCCTTCCGTCTGAGCTTCGGCGGGTTCCTGGCTCGCGCCGTTTTCTTCGATCTCGTCGCGTTCAACCGCCGAGGTGAGGTCAACCGGCGGGCGCGAGAGGGGCCGCAGCCGTAACAGCGCGAACACACCAAACGCCGCCACCGCCAGCACCGTGATCTCGCCGAGCGTGTCGATGCCACGGAAGTCCACCAGGATCACGTTGACGATGTTGCGTCCCTGCGCCTCGGTGTAGCTATTCTCGGCGAAGTAGGACGCCAGCATCGTTTGCGGCTCGGTGGAGATTGCCAGCAGGACCAGCACCGTGATCACCGCGCCAACCGAGGTCGCTGCAACCGCGTCGCGCAGGCGCTGGCCGCGCGGAGAGAAGGTCGCGAACGGGGGCAGCCGGTACAGCACCAGCACCATCAGGATCACCGTCAGCGTTTCAATCGCAAACTGCGTCATCGCCAGGTCGGGCGCGCCGTAGATCATGAAGATGAGCGCGATGCCATAGCCGACCACGCCCAGCGACACCACCGCCGCCAGCCGCGACCGCGCGCGCAACACATACCCCATCGCGACCGCGATCAAGACCGCGATCGCCGCCTCGGGCACGCGCAGCTCCGCGTTGAGATTAAACGCGGCCCCGTCCCAGTGCGTAACCAGCGTCATCCCCAGCAGCAGCGCGATCACGACGCTGATCGTCAGCAGGTAGACGCGCAGATAACCGTGCTGGAGCACGCGGGTTTGCAGCCCGGCAAACGCGAGCAACGCGTCCAAAGAGCGCTCGTACACCCGCGCCGGACCCCAGCGCTCGCTGGTATCGAAGCGGTCCGTCACACGCTGGTAGACGTCGCGGAAGCGGTAGATCACGACACCTGCGACGACCGTGATCACGCTCAAAATCAGCATAGTGTTGACGCCGTGCCACAGCGCCAGATGTACCTCGACCGGCTCCGCGCCGATCGCGCTCGCCGCCGGGCCGATGAAGGTGGTCCCCACCAGGCCGATCAGCAGCCCCGCCGCCACGCTCCCGATACCGAGCAGCATTGGGCCGAGCCACATCCCGAACGGGACGCGGTGCGGGTCCTTGGGCGTCTCGACCAGCGGGCCGGTGAACGGCTTAAAGAACACCAGCGCCGCCGCCGCGACGAGGATCGCGTTCGACACCACCGCCAGCGCCGTGACCAGCGCGGGAACAGTCGCGGACTCAAGCGTCGTCTCGTATAAAAGTTCCTTGCCGACAAAGCCGAGCAGCGGGGGAATGCCCGCCATCGACAGCGCGGCGACCGCGGTTGCCAGGGCGACGATGGGCATCTTGCGCGCCAGGCCGCCAAGCTCCGTCACGTTGCGCGTGCCGGTTTCGTGCTCGATGATGCCCGCGATCAGGAACAGCGCGCCCTTGTAGAACGAGTGCACGATCAGGAAGACCATCGCGGCCTCGGCGGCTAGCGGCGTGTCGAAGCCGAGCAAGAACACCAGCGCGCCGAGCGAGCTCACGGTCGAATACGCCAGAATCCGCTTGAGGTCTGCGTGGCGCAGCGAGAGGTACGCGCCTATCAGCAGCGTCGCCCCGCCGACAATCAGCAGCCCGCCCCGCCAGAGCGCCGTCCCACCGAGCACCGGCGCGAAGCGCGCCAGCAGATACACGCCCGCCTTAACCATCGTGGCGGAGTGCAGGTACGCGCTGACCGGCGACGGCGCGGCCATTGCGCCCGGCAGCCAGAAATGGAACGGGACCTGCGCGGACTTGGTGAACGCGCCCGCCATGATCAACAGCACGATCGGGATGTAGTTCGCGTGGCCGGTCAGGTCTTCGCCCGCGATCAGCGCGGAGATCTCGAACGTGCCGCCCGCCAGCCCCAGCAGGATCAGCCCGGCCATCAGCGCCAACCCGCCTCCGCCGGTCACCAGCAGGGCTTGCAGCGCGGCTTTGCGCGCCTCGTCCTCTTTGTGCTTGAAGCCGATCAGCAGGTACGAGCTGAAGCTGGTTAGCTCCCAGAACACAAATAGCGTGACCAGGTTGTTCGACAGCACCACGCCAAGCATCGAGGCCATGAACATCAGGATGTAGGCGTAGAAGCGCCCGACGAGCGGATCCTCGCCGAAGTACGCGCCTGCGTAAACGAAGATCGCGAACCCGATGCCGGTAACGATCAGGGCGAACACCCAGCTCAGGCCGTCCAGCGCGAACGATAGCTGCACGCCGAGGCTCGGCACCCAGTCAAACGTCGTGGTGATCGTCTCGCCGTCGGTGATCGCAGGCGCAAACGTCAAAAAATACACGGTCAGCGCAAGCGGCAGCAGCGCGAACACCCAGCCGCGCCACCTGCCTACGCGCGCAATCAGCGGAGCGGCCAGCGAAAGCCCGAATCCGGAAAGGACGGCAACAGGCATAGACTTAGAGCACCTTCGCTAGGAATCGAATGAAGTCACTACGTGTGAGAACCCCAACTAATCGATCTTCATTCAAAATGGGAAGCATGTGCAAATTTTCCTCGACCATGACCTTGACAAGCTCCTGCACGCGGTCCTCGACATCGGCGCAATGCGGACAGGGCGCCATGATGTCTTGCGCCGTCTTTTCGGCAGCGTGCTTATAGTGCTCGACCATTGTCTGCAAATCGATCACGCGCTTGAACAAGACCGGCGCGCGCACGTCCGACGCCTTGATGTAGCGCGTAGTCGGGAACAACTCGCCCCACCCAATAAGCCCCATCACCCGCCCCGCCCCATCGACCACAGGAACCGTGCCAATGCCTCGCTCGCTGAGGATTTGCACGATTTCTTTCAACGGGGTCTCCGGCTGGACGGCGATCGCCGGAGCAGACATCAGATCCTTCGCCTTCATATAAGACACCTCTCCGACACAATAGCCGACACAGTAGCATCATCTGTGAACAATTTCCCAGGCACGCCTTATCGAGTCTAATTTTTTAAATGATCTATTTGCCACAAAGGACTGTTATCAATTTGAGACATTCTGTTACAAATCTGTAAAATAGAGGGCCGCGAGGGGGAATCTCCCCGGCCCAGGCCGTCACATTTTCGCCGCACGACTGACAAGGGGCACCGCAGACGGCGTCAACTCCTCTCCGCGTTCCTGGGCGCGCCAACGACTATCCGGATCGACCTCTACCCTTTGCCCAGAAAGCGAAAGGCGGCTATGGCCTGGAAACGACCGTTTTTTACGCTGTGGATCGGGCAGGCGTTTTCGCTGCTCGGCAGCCAGTTGGTGCAATTCTCACTGGTGTGGTGGCTGACGCGCACCACTGGCTCGGCGAGCGTGCTGGCAACGGCCTCGCTGATCGCCCTGCTCCCCAACGTCTTCCTCAGCCCGATCGCCGGGCCGCTGATCGACCGCTGGAACCGGCGGCGGGTGATGCTCGTCGCGGACAGCGGGATCGCGCTGGCGACGCTGGCGCTGATTGGCGTGTTCGCGGCAGGCGAGGTGCGGCCCTGGATCATCTACGTGGTGATGCTGATCCGCGCGACGGGCAGCGTCTTCCACATGCCCGCGATGAACGCCTCGACCGCGTTGATGGTCCCCCGGGAAGAGCTGGGGCGCGTGCAGGGCATGAACAGCACACTCAACGGCGCGATGACGATCGTCGCGCCCCCGGCAGGCGCACTGCTGATCGAAACGCTGCCGATGCAAGCGGTGCTGTCGGTGGACCTGATCACGGCGGCGCTGGGTATCGGCGCGCTGTGGCTGGTGCATATTCCGCAGCCGACGCGGGCGGGCGCGGTCGGCGCGCTGAACATCCCGCGCGAGATGGCCGACGCGCTGCGCTACATGCGCGGGATGCCCGGGATGCTGATCCTGTTGGGCACGGGGTTGACGATCAATTTTGTGCTGTATCCCGCCGGGGCGCTGCTCCCGCTGCTGGTCCAAGACCACTTCGGCGGCAACGCGCAGGCGTTCGGCTGGATCCAGTCCTCACACGGGATCGGCGTGGTAGCGGGCGGCCTTGTGCTGAGCATGTGGGGCGGCTTCAGGCGAAAGGTCGTGACCTCACAGATCGGCGTGGTCGGGATCGGGATCGGGCATCTGGTGCTGGGCATCACGCCGGGGACGCTGTTCGGGGTGGCGCTGGCAGCGATGTTCGTGTCCGGTTTCATGCTGGCGTTCAACGGGGTGATCTACGCCGTGGTGCAGATCACCATCGCGCCGGAGATGCAGGGGCGCGTGTTCACCCTGATCACGAGCCTGGCGAGCGCGATCTCCCCGCTGAGCCTGGCCGTTGCGGGGCCGCTGGCCGAGGTGCTTGGCGTGCGGTTCTGGTATGTGCTGGGCGGGATCGTGTGTATCGTACTGGGGTCGGTCGTGCTGGTGATCCCGTCGGTGGTCAACGCAGAGCAGCTTGCCATCGAGCGTGCCGCTGCGCAGGCGGGGTAGCGCCGAACGACCGTGGTTCAGGCGGGCAGGCTGCGTGAGAGCAGCAGCGCCAGCCCGAGGTCAACCAGCAAAAGCGCCAGCAACGCCGCCCACACGCTCCCCACTACCAGGCCGCTCCCAACCACCAGCGCGCCGCAGACGAGGATCGCGTATTCATAGCGCACCGGCGGCATCGTCGCGTCCGGCAAGCGGGCCGTGTCGAGCGCCTGACACAACGCCTGCGCCAGCAGCGCCGCGAGCACCAGCGGCAGCGCGATCCCGCGGGGCACCCACGGCTGCGCGATCGCCGTCAGCGCCGCCCCCACGCCCATGATCGCCAGCGGCAGCGCGACCTGCCCGGCGAAGCGCAGCAGGTTGTTGCGCGGCAAAAACTGGCGCACAAAGGGCCGGTCCACCGGCACCTGGTACACGCGCAGCGCCTCTCGCGGGCGGAACTGGATCAACGCGACAAAAATCAGCGCCCACGTCTGCACAGGCGACGCGCCGCCGAGCCGCACCAGCGCGATCGCGACCGAGGGAGCTGTTACGCCTGCTACCAGCAGCCGCACCACGATCCCCGGCGACAGCCGCGCCACAATGAGCGCGCTCTGGCCCAGCAGCGTGGCCACAGCGCCGGACGTGTGCGGCAGGCGACCGCGCAGCCGCGTTTTTCGCGCCAGCCGCGACTGCGCGCGCAAGCGGGTGATCACGTCTGACGCCTCAAGAAAGCCCCACATGCCAAGCCGGTGGATTCGCGCGTACATCTGGCTGAGGTCCATCACCTGCGCCATGTGCGTCCGGCTACCCGCCGCAGCCACCGCCGCCAGCGCCACGCCAATCGCCACGATCAGCAGCGGCCCATGCGCGATCGAGGCGTTGAGGATCGCGCCGGTCCACACCCGCCCCGGCCACAGGATCGCACCGGGGAGCAGCGCCGCGCCCAGCGCAACGACCGGGAACACCAGCCACCACGCGTGTTTCACGGGGGAGCGCGTGTTTTGCCGCGCCAGAGCGAGCGTCCACCCGACCGCAGCGCTCAGCAGCGCCAGCGCGAACGTCTGCCAAAAGGCACGCGCGCCGATCCGCGCGACGCCCGGTGCGTCGAGGCTCCACGCGAACAGCAGCGCGGCGAGCGATCCGGCCAGGGCCAGCCCCGAGGTGGGAAGGAGCATCCCCGACACGAACCGGACCAGCGCGATCGCGCCACGCGAGGCAGGCGACGCCGCGACATAGGCGAGGTCCGGCGCGGCCAGCTTGAGCGGCGGGTTCAGATACACGACAACAAGATAGGCAAGCTGCGCGAACAGCACCAGGACAGGCACGCCGTCGAGCAGCGCGGCGGCATCGTCCGCCAGCAACGCGCGGCCCAACTGCTCCACCGCATCGAGCAGAAACGCGCCCATTGCGAACAACCAGAACAGCCAGAAGCCGACGACATACGCCTGGTAGAGCCGCGAGTCCGTCCGCTCCACGCCGAGCAGGCGCAGCCCGTAGGCGATCTGCCGCGCGCGGCGTTTGGCTTCGAGCTGGCTGAGCGTCAGGAGATCGTGCCACATGGCAGCATTCCAGCGGGGGTTAATTCTGCGCCAGCAAGCCGGTGAGATCGAGGCTGTCGGGCGGCTCGACCGGCTCGATCTGGCCGTCCCGCAGATGGAGCAGCACGTCCGGCTCTACCCCGGACGCGATGCTGTGGCTGCTGAACAGGACCGCCCCGCCCTGCTCGGCGTGCGCCCTTAGCGCCTGCCAGAGCGTCTGACGGGCGAGCGCGTCCAGGGCGTTAAACGGCTCGTCGAGCAAAAGCAGCGGCGGGCTGATCAGCAGCGCCATACACAGCGCGAGCTTGGCGCGCATCCCGCGCGAGAAGGTGAACGGCAGCGCGCCCTGATGCTCCAACAGCCGGAAGCGCTCGAGCAGATGGGTCGCGCGGTCCTGCCAGTCAGGGAGTCGATGAAGCTGCCCGACGAGGTGCAGGTGCTCCCAGGCGGTGAGCTCGTCGTAGAAATCGGGCGTATCCGGCACGAAAGCGACCCGCGCGCGGTATTCGCGGTCCTCCCCGCGCAAGGTGGCGCCGTCCACCGCGAGCGACCCTTTGCGCGGCTCTGTCCAGCCCGCGACGCAGCGCAGCAGGGTTGATTTTCCGGCGCCGTTCTCTCCGAATAGCAGCCCCACCTGCCCCGGCGCAAGGTGCAGCGACAGGCCCCTCAGAACGACGAGCGTCCCATACTGGTAAGTCAGGTTTTCGACGTGAAGCATGGACAGCCTGCGGCTTTGTGCGGATCAGGCGCGCCAGGGGTATTGTAACCCGGCGGCGGGGGCAGCGCATGCCACCTCCTTTGGCGCTCGTTTTCGCGGCTGCTCTTCGCCGTTCTTTTGTGATAACATCAAATCGGCTTTGTGCGGCGCGCAGCACTCCCTCCGAGGAGAACTCCCCCATGTTGTCTACTCTTCAGGATCTGCACCCGGTTGTGCAGGCATTGCTGGCAACGGGCTTCACCTGGGGCCTGACAGCGCTCGGCGCGGCGGTCGTTTTCGTCACACGCGGCTTCGACCGGCGCCTGCTGGATTCCATGCTTGGCTTCGCGGCGGGGGTGATGACCGCGGCGAGCTTCTGGTCGCTGCTGGCCCCGGCGATCGACATGGCCGAAGATATCTCATCGCTCCCCGCGTGGCTCCCGGCGGTGATCGGGTTCCTGGCCGGGGGCGTGTTCTTGCGCGGGCTGGACCTCGTGCTGCCGCACCTGCACGTCGGCACGCCCGAGGGCACGCCGGAAGGCATCCCGACAACGTGGCGGCGCTCAGTGCTGCTCGTGCTGGCGATCACGCTGCACAACATTCCCGAAGGGCTGGCCATCGGCGTCGCGTTCGGCGCG